>JAUMWJ010000006.1:0-44603 GCA_030529655.1 Eubacteriales bacterium | reverse complement strand
ATTTGAATTATGTGAGGGTCGAATCCTCTCTTTTTCGGTCTAAGCAAAAAGAAAAGCTCCCAGCTTTTGCTAAGAGCTTTTGTGGCAGCAGGAGAAGGATTCGAACCCTCGACACGCCGCAGCGCGTCGATTAGCTGCGCGTTTATTTGAATTATGTGAGGGTCGAATCCTCTCTTTTTCGGTCTAAGCAAAAAGAAAAACTCCCAGCTTTTGCTGAGAGCTTTTGTGGCAGCGGGAGAAGGATTCGAACCCTCACATACGGAGTCAGAGTCCGCTGTGCTACCATTACACAATCCCGCTGTGTTCCTGACGAACAAATATTATTATACTCACTTTAGTGAAAATGTCAACACTAAATTTTCATTTTCTTCCAAAAATTTTTAGACCGGCTTCGTCCCCTTCACGAAGCCGGTCCGGATGTATTACATTTTCAGATCGTAAGCCAGGAAATACTTGTGCAGCGGCTTATAGATGATGGCAAAGATCACCAGGCACAGCACCATATCGATGGCCACATAACTGCCGTTATAGGCGGCGGAGTACAGATAAGGATTGGCAAAAGTGGTGTTGAACAGTTCCACCGGCTCATAGATGCGGTAGATCGTCACGCCGCTGATAAAGTGGACGATAAAGCGCAGCACGCAGCCCACCACGGTGCCAATAAACACGCCGCCGTTCTTGCGGGCGAACAGGCCTGCAAAGCCCAGCACGGCAAATGCCAGCAGGTAGTCCAGAATCATGCTGGCCCAGCCCCATGCATAAGCGCCGTCAAAGATCAGCTGCAAAAGGCCGTAGGCAAAGGAGGCGATCAGACCGTCCTTCAGGCCCCAGCGGGTGCAGTAGAACAGAATGGGCAGCATACCGATGCAAACGCTGCCGCCCTGAGGCAGTTCAAACAGTTTCAGATAGCTCAACGCGGTAGCCAAAGCCACCATGATTGCGCCTTCACACAGTGCACGCAGTTTCATGTGTTTCATAGTTATTGCTCCTTTTCATAAAAAAATACCACATGGCGAGCCATGCGGCGTCGCAATGCGGTACTTCAAAGGGGCTGTATCATCGCATTCCTACGCCGGCATTACCCGGATCAGGTTCGAGGGATCGTGGCGGCGATACGCCACATCTCAGCCGGCTTGCGCCAGCACCCCTTGGATTATCAGCATCATATCATGCATCTGCTCTCTTGTCAACGAAAAAAGCTCTGTCTCAAATATTACAACTCTATAATTTTTTTAACAAGAAAGCTCGTCGAAGCGGTATTTCCCTTCTCCGGCGAGTCGATTCTTTATTTGGCAAATTGGAATTTGTAGCGAAGATTATTTCGCGGTTTCGACCGCGAGGTACTTTTTCTTATTTCCCTCCGGGGGCCTACTTTTTCCATCAGCGGAAAAAGTAGGCAAAAACGCCGCCAAAAACCCATGGTTTTTGGAAATCCTTTTCGCGACTATAGCATAGAGGAGATTTCCAAGCATCTACTTCGCGAACGAATACGGTATTCATCGCTGTGGTAAATATGACCGCTATTGCGACTTATTGCTGCCGCAGATGGTGGAACGGTAGAAAAATGTGCGTCTGCATTTAGGTAATGTGAGCGGCCAAGCGGGTTAAACGCAGAAGCAATTCATGATTTAGATTAGGTTTTATCCGTACTATCACAACGCGAGGTATATGCTTTTGTTTTCTTTTGCACCGATACGCGCAAGGGAGTTTTCAGAACCGTAGGTTCTGAATGGCATTTTTGTATACTTTTTTTGCTACTGAAAAAAGTATGCCGCCGGAGGCATTTAAAAAGAAAACAAACACACCCCACAAATCCCAATTTATCCACATCTATAACGAGCAGCAGCGCGTTACATCCACATGGCAAACAGTCTGAGGATCGGCCCTAAAATCCGCCGTATCCACGGACGGCGCAGCCACTCCTCATAGCTGAGCGTATGGCTCTTTTCCATCATGCTGTCCATGTCCTCCAGCAAATCCTCCAAACAGGGCGCTCCATAAAGCACCGCACCGCACTCGAAATGCAGTTGGAAGCTGCGATAGTCCATGTTCACCGAGCCGATAAAGGCCACTTCCCGATCCACCAGCACACTTTTACCGTGCAGCAAACCCGGCTCGTAAATATAGATCTTCACGCCGTGACGCAGCAGCTCACCAAAATAGCACTCTGCTGCCAGATAGGCAAACTTGTGATCGGGAATCCCCGGCACCATTAGGCGCACATCCACACCGCTTTCGGCTGTCATGCACAAAGTATTCATCATGGCATCGCTGATGGCCAGATACGGTGTCGTGATATACACCATGTTCCTTGCACCGGCTATGAGCTGCAGATAAGTATCCTCCGCCACTGCCAAAGGATTGTTGTCCGGCCCGTCAGAGATCGATTGGCAATAGCCCTGTGCCTCCCAATGGCCAATGGGACGATAGAAGTCATGTTCGTGCTCCAGCATGCCGCCCATGCGCTGCCACATATGGATAAACTCACGGCACAAGCCCCATGCGCCCTCACCCTCCAAACGCACGCCGCTGTCTTTCCAGTGGCCGAACCGCTCAATGATATTGGCGTATTCATCGGCAATATTGACGCCGCCTGTATAGGTCACTTTGCCGTCAATACAGGCGATCTTGCGATGATCACGATAGTTGAAATAAAGCCGATTGACATAGTGATGCACAGGATTGAACACCTGGGTCTCCACACCGGCCTGCCGCAGCTCCTCGATAGATTCACGGTGCAGCCGCAGCATACTGCCGAAATCGTCAAAAATCAGCTTGACCTCCACTCCCTGCGCCGCTTTCGCTGCAAGGATCTTACTCAGGCGATGCCAGATCTCGCCCTCGGCCATGATGAAGTATTCCATGAAGATGAACCGCTCTGCCTTCGTCATCTCAATGAGCATATCGTCCAGATACGCCTCACCACCGGCAAAGTATTTCGTTCGGGTATGCCCATATAAAGGGAAATCGTGACTATCAAGATAGGTAGCCAAACGCGCCCACTGAGGTCTTTCGCAGCGCAATTTCTCAATGTTGTTTTTGCTGATTTCCTGCTGTGTGGGAGTCTGTTTGGGCGGCGCGATTTTTTTCAGAGTCAGATGCTTACTCTGATGATCGCCGCTCCACAGCCAGTAGAGGATCAGCCCCACCACCGGCAGCGCCAGGATAAGCACGATCCAGCCGGGCTTATAGGTGGAGCAGCCGGGTCGATTGTACACGCGGATGGCATACACAATGGCCAGCAGCTCCAGCGCCGTGTAGGCAATGGCAATGTGCTGTTTCAGCACACGGCTCAAAAGAAATACCAATGCGACCTGTGCCACCAGCAGTACCACCGCCAGTGTCAGGCGCAACGCCACGGAAATGCGCCGTTCTGTCTTTTGCGGTATATTGCGGTTATTCACGCAGCAGTTCCTCCTCTTACAAAAACGCAGGACTGTCCTTGTGAGAACAGCCCTGTGATTCAATGTTGCTTATGCAGCAGATCCTGCTGGATCGTCCAGAGCTTCTCGGACAGGTCCACATAATAGGTATGGGGATTGTCAAAACGCTTGACCTCATCCCAAAGTGTATCCACTTGTGCCTTGCAATAATCACGCACCTGCTCCAGCGTGGGACAATCATACACACGCTTTCCGCCAATGAAAACAGGCACCAACAGCTCACGAGCGGTAAAATCGTACACCGTTTTCTTTTTCCATGTAGCGGTGGGATCAAAAATTTCCATATCATGGCTATCGTCCACCGTTTCATCGTACACGGTCATATAGTCGGCAATGGCCTTGCCGGTATCGTTGCCGTACAGACGATAAATTTTTTTGAAGTGGGGCACGGTGATCTTCTCCACGTTTTCGCTGACCTTGATCTTGGGAACGACCTCGCCGTCCTTCTCCACCGCCACCAGCTTATACACGCTGCCGAACACCGGCTCGCTTTTTGCGGTGATCATACGCTCGCCCACACCGAACATATCGATCTTGGCACCTTGCAGCAGCAGATCCTGAATCAAATGCTCATCCAGCGAGTTGGAAGCGGAGATCTGACAGGTTTCCCAGCCGGCATCGTCCAGCATCTTGCGTGCTTTTTGGCTCAAATAAGCAATGTCGCCCGAATCAAGTCGAATACCGCACTTGGTAATGCCCATGGGCTTAAGTACCTCGTTAAAGGCGCGGATGGCATTGGGCACGCCGGACTCCAGCGTGTTATAAGTATCCACCAGCAGCGTAGCATTGGTGGGATAGATCTCGCAATAGGTCTTGAAGGCCTCATACTCGGTGTCAAACATCTGCACCCAGGCGTGGGCCATGGTACCGCCGGCAGGTACGCCGTACAGCTCATCGGAGATGGTGCAGGCCGTACCGTTGCAGCCGCCTATGTAAGCTGCGCGGGCACCGATAATGGCAGCGTCTGCGCCCTGAGCCCGGCGAGAACCGAACTCCAGCACCGTGCGGCCTCGGGCGGCGCGGACAATGCGGTTGGCCTTGGTAGCGATCAGGCTCTGGTGGTTGATGGTCAAAAGCGTGAAGGTTTCGATAAGCTGCGCTTCGATCGCCGGTGCGCGTACTACCACCAACGGCTCACGGGGAAAGACGGGTGTGCCCTCGGGAATGGCGTAAATATCACCGGTAAAGCGAAAGTCCTTCAAATAGGCCAAAAATGCCTCGCTGAACAGCTTGCGTCCACGCAGATAAGCAATGTCCTCCTCGGTAAAGTGCAGATTTTCGATGTAATCGATCAACTGCTCCAGACCTGCGGCAATGGCAAATCCGCCGCCATCAGGCACCTTGCGGAAAAACACATCGAAATAAGTGATGCGATCTTTGTAGCCGTTTTCGAAATAACCGTTGCCCATGGTCAGCTCATAAAAGTCGCAGAGCATGGTCATGTTCAGCTTTTCTTCTGTTTTCATCCTCAATACCTCAAAATCCATATTTGGGTGCGTTACTGTTATTATATGCCTTTTGGCCGCGTAAAGCAATCCCTTTTGCGGAATCTGCCCATTTTGCAAAAAAAGGACGACCTTACGGTCGTCCTTTTCCATGACGCATAATGGCAATCAGTCCTCGTCGTCCTCAAGGGCCTCAGACAGATCGCTCAGATCGAACTCCAGACGCTCGCCGCAGTTGGGGCACACCACCTCACCGGCTTCCAGCGTATCCTCGTCGAATACGATCTCTTCCTCGCACACGGGGCAGGTGGTTTCGAAGTACTCTTCGTCATCATCCTCGTCCTCGTCAAAGTCGTCCTCGTCGTCAAACAGGCACTCTTCCACATCGTTCAGATCGTCGCTGACAGCGTCCAGACCTTCTTCCACATCGCACAGCTCGTCCTCCAGATCAAGCAGTGCTTCGGACATATCATCCAGCACATCAATGATCGCAGCGATCAGCTTGCCTTCCTTGCTCTCGGTGTCCAGAGCCAGACCCTCGGCCAGACCCTTCAGATAAGCGACTTTCTCAGAAATTTCCATATACATGCTCCTTTCTGATCGTAAAAATGCTTGTTGCTTCTACCGCCGCAGGGCGGAATATAACGCAGTAAAATTACTTGGCGCGGCTGAGATATTCACCGGTACGGGTATCGATGGTGATCTTGTCGCCGATGTTGATGAACAGAGGCACCTTCACCTCAGCGCCGGTCTCAACGGTAGCGGGCTTGAGGGTGTTGGTAGCGGTGTTGCCGGCCAGACCCGGCTCCGTCTCGGTGACTTCCAGATCCATGAAGTTGGGGCACTCCAGGCCGAACACGTTACCCTTATAGCTCAGCACCTTGCACACAGTGTTTTCGGTCATGAACTTGAAGGCATCGCCCAGCAGATCCTGACCCAGAGGCACCATATCAAAGGTCTCCTGATCCATGAAATAATACAGATCGCCATCGTTATAGCTGTAAGCCATATCCTTGCGCTCGATGAAAGCTTCCTCGAACTTTGCGGTGGGGTTGAAAGAAGTTTCGGTCACAGCACCGGTGACGACGTTCTTCATCTTGGTACGCACGAAAGCGGCGCCCTTACCGGGCTTAACATGCTGGAATTCCACGACCTGCATGATCTTGCCTTCATACTCAAAAGTCTTACCGTTTCTGAAATCGCCGGCAGTAATAGTTGCCATAGTATTTTCCTCCTGTATCTGTGAGGAAATACGGGGTATTCCCTCGAATTTATATATTGTGCCTAAAGGGCCTTATATATTCTACATGATGTAGCGCCGTTTGGCAAGTGTTTTGCCGCAAAATTTCCGTCAAATGGCAGAAAAATGTGCCATACGGCGTCGACATATCGCCTTAAAGGGTGCTTGCAGGGCATGAAGCACCTTTTGCCACGGTGTCACAGCGCCGCCCAACGGCTCCACCATCAGAGCCATCACACCGCTTCCCCGTGCGCCCAGTACATCGGTCAGCAGCTTGTCACCCAGCATGGCAGTTTCACTTTTGCTCACGCCGGTCTTTTGCATCGCCTCGGTAAAGCCACGCCTTGACGGTTTTCCTGCGTGACCGACATAGCGAATGCCCAGTTTGCCGCAAAACTGCTCCACTCTTGCGCTGCGGCGGTTATTGCTGAGGATCATCACCTCAATGCCCGCCGTCTTCATACTCTCGATCCACGCAAAGATGGCCTCGTCCGGCTCGGGGACGGACTTCGGTGCCAAAGTGAAGTCCAGATCCGTCAAAAGCAGACAAATCCCCTGTTCACGCAAAAAAGAGGGCGTCACTTGGTCATAACACTGAAAAAGACGATCCGGTACCATCAAAAATCGCATAGCAAGCCCTCCTTTCACATAGGGTATTTTATCATCCTTCCCGTAAAATGACAAGGGGGTTTATCCCATGCAGCTAACGCTCGCCGTCACGCCCGATGATTTAACCCATGCCAAGTCGTACACACCGTATCTGGCCCATGTGGCGTATCGCGCGGGCAGTGACGGCCATTTACTGCGCGCCACATTGCCTTCTCAACTGCGTGGCGGCATGGCGGTGCTGTCCGACCGTGACGCACCGGCTTCTCCGTGGGGTGAGGGCTTGGTGCAAGAGCTGACGCAGGAGTGCCTGCAGCGCAACTATGCCGGCGTCATACTGGATTTTGAGGAGACGACTGCCTCCGGTTTCGTGGGGTCATTGGACAACGCACTGCACCGCTATCACAGGCGGCTTTTCGTGCCGGAATCATACGCCGCCCATACTACCTACGCATTGATCCTCATTAACACAGCGCTCTCCGGCGGCAGCCTTTCAGAGCGGCTCACACAGGCGGTATCGCAGTTTGGTGCATCGCGTCTGGTACTGGATTTGCAGCGGCTTTTGATGGACTTTCCCCTGCCCTGTCCTCAGGGCGAGGGGGCTGTGCTGTCCCTCGATTCACTCCGGGATTTGCAGCAGGGACGGGCGGTTTATTTCTCCGAGGAGCTGTGCGCCCGATACTTCACCTATCGCCGGGGCAATGCAACCCGGTTCGTGCTGTTCGACGATGCCGATACACTGCGGCGCAAGATGCAGTTAGGCGAAAATCTGGGCATCGGCGAGGGATGTCTGATGTATCCGGAGGTAGCGGATATATTGGATTGCCTCTATAAAAAATGAGCGCTGCCTCTGAGCACGTATGCAAATTGGGATTTGTGGCGGCATTTTGTCTCCGACGGGTAACTTTTTGCCATCAGCGGAATTTCGATTTAGGTTCCCTCCGGGGGCCTACTTTTTCCATCAGCGGAAAAAGTAGGCAAAAACTCCTGTTGCGGTACCCAAATTTCCTGCGCGAGCTTACGCTTTACGCTTGTAAATTTGACCGCTGCCACTCACTCACCTCGCTTATTCCGCCACCGGCGGCGCTCGGTTCGTTCCCCGTCAAAAACCAATGGTTTTTGAATTTCCTTTTCGCGGCTATACTGCGGAGGAAATGAATTAAATTTCGCCACGCGAACAAATACTGAGTTTTTCGTTGTTGCAAATATGACCCCGTTTGCGACTTATTGCTGCCGCAGATGGTGGAACGGTAGGATTTTGTACTCCTACATTTTGAACGTGTGAGCGGCTAAGCGGGTTAGTAGCAGAGGCAATTCCTGATTTAGACGAAGTTTTATCTTTTCTATCGCAACGCGAGGTAAAAACTTTCGCCTATTTTTGCACCGATACGTGCGAGGGAGTCCTTAGAACCGCAGGTTCTAAGCGGCGTTTTTTGGTAACTTTTTGCCGCTGATGGCAAAAAGTTGCCCGCCGGAGGCAATCCAAAGAAAAACTTCCAGTGACAAAAGTACCTCGCGGTCGAAACCGCGAAACAATCCCCTTATCTACACTTCAACAAATCCCAATCTATCGAACATCAACCTGCCTGAGAAAATTCTTTCTTTTCGCCACGCAAAAAAAGAAGAGCCGAACCAAAACTGGTTCAGCTCTTTTGAGACAGATTAATAATATCTCTTATTGCGGTTCTTGCGAGCGGCCTCGGACTTCTTGCGGCGCTTGACACTGGGGCTCTCATAGCACTCTCTCTTACGCACCTCAGCCAGGACGCCGGCCTTTGCGCAGCTTCTCTTGAAACGCTTCAGAGCGCTATCCAAGGACTCGCCTTCCTTGACATGTACTTCGGACATTTATTTTCCCTCCCTCCGATATACCCGGCTCAATCCAGGGTACTCTTTAAGAGTCATTAGACATGACTTTAACAGATAGCATTATACAAACAATGCTTGTCCTTGTCAAGCAGTTTTGCATAATTTTCTCACAAAAAAGGGAGATTCTTGCGGATCTCCCCTTTTTCATGTGATTTTTATTACTTGGCAGGCTTGACGATCAGGTTGACCAGCTTGTTCTTGACGAGGATCGTCTTGACGATCTGCATACCCTCGGTGGCCTTCTTGACCTTCTCCACTTCCATAGCGGCGGCAACAACGGCATCCTGCTCGCTGTCGGTAGGCATCTTCACAGTACCCTTGAGCTTGCCGTTGACCTGCACGGCCATCTCCACGGAAGCGTCCACAGTCTTGGCCTCGTCGTATTCAGGCCAGGACATCTGCATGGCCATCTTGCCCTCCTTGGCAGCATAGCCGGTCAGCTCCCACATCTCCTCCACCATATGCGGAGCAAAGGGGGACAGCATCAGCATCAGCATCTTCAGATCGCCCTTGCTCAAACCGTTGGCGTAGAACTCGTTGACCATGGCCATGAGCGCCGCAATAGCGGTGTTCATCTTCAGATCATCGATGTCCATGGTGACCTTCTTGATGGTCTTGTGGACGATGGTTTCGTTCTTCGCGGAGATTTCCTCCTCATCGCTGGCCAGCTCCATCAGATTCCAGCAGCGATCCAGGAAACGCTTGGAGCCCTTGACGGCTTCGTTGGACCAGGAAACGGCCTTTTCAAAGTCGCCGATGAACATGATGTGCAGACGCATGGTATCAGCGCCGTACTGATCCACGATGTCATTGGGATTGACCACATTGCCCCGGGACTTGGACATCTTCTCGCCGCCCTCGCCCAGGATCATGCCGTGGCTGGTGCGCTTGGCATACGGCTCACGGGTGTGGACCACGCCGATGTCATAGAGGAACTTATGCCAGAAACGGCTGTAGAGCAGGTGCAGTGTGGTATGCTCCATACCGCCGTTGTACCAGTCCACGGGGCCCCAGTATTCCTCGGCTTCCTTGGACACCAGCTCGTTGTCATTGTGGGGATCCATATAGCGCAGGAAGTACCAGCTGGAGCCGGCCCACTGGGGCATGGTATCGGTTTCACGCTTAGCAGGGCCGCCGCAGCAGGGGCAGGTGGTATTGACCCAATCGGTCATCTTGCTCAGGGGGCTTTCGCCGTCGTCGGTGGGCTCATAGCTCTCCACGTTGGGAAGCTCCAGAGGCAGTTCAGACTCGGGAATGGCCACCCAGCCGCACTTGGGGCAGTTGACCAGAGGAATGGGCTCGCCCCAGTAGCGCTGACGGGAGAACACCCAGTCACGCAGCTTAAAGTTGACCTGCTCCTTACCGAAGCCCTGCTCCACAGCGTACTTCTTCATGGCAGGGATGGCTTCCTTGACGGTCATGCCGTTGAGGAAACCGGAGTTGACCATGATGGCCTTATCGCTCTTGGCAACAAATGCCTCCTTGGTCACATCGCCACCGGAAACCACCTCAATGATGGGCAGGCCAAACTTGGTAGCGAAGTCCCAGTCGCGCTGATCGTGGCCGGGAACGCCCATGACGATACCGGTACCGTAGCCCATGAGGACGTAGTCGGAAACGAACATAGGCAGCACCGCCTTGGTGACGGGATTGATGATCTCAATGCCCTGCAGACGCACACCGGTCTTATCCTTGTTCAGCTCACCGCGCTCAAAGTCAGACTTGTGGGCGGCAGCATCCTGATAGGCGGCCACTTCGTCCCAGTTGCCGATGATGCTCTGCCATTTCTTCAGCAGGGGATGCTCCGGAGAGATGACCACATAGCTGGTACCAAACAGGGTGTCGGCACGGGTGGTATATACGGTGATGTCGTCCTCGGTGTTGGTCTTGAAGGTAATCTCCGTACCGGTAGAGCGGCCGATCCAGTTCTTCTGCTGGATCTTCACACGCTCGATATAGTTCAGATCGTCCAGATCGTCGATCAGACGGTCGGCGTACTCGGTGATCTTCAGCATCCACTGGCTCTTTTCCTTACGCACCACTTCGCTGCCGCAGCGCTCACATACGCCGTTGACCACTTCTTCGTTGGCCAGCACGCACTTGCAGCTGGTGCACCAGTTCACGGGCATGGTGGACTTATAGGCCAGACCCTTCTTGAACAGCTGCAGGAAGATCCACTGCGTCCACTTGTAGTAGTGAGGATCGGTGGTATCCACGCAGCGATCCCAGTCGAAGCCGTAGCCCAGCATCTTCAGCTGACTGGTAAAATTCTCCACATTCTTCTTGGTCACGATAGCCGGATGAATGTGGTTTTTGATGGCATAGTTCTCGGTAGGCAGACCGAAGGCATCAAAACCGATGGGGAACAGCACATTGTAGCCGTCCATACGCTTTTTACGGGTGATGATGTCCATGGCGGTAAAGGGACGGGGATGACCCACGTGCAGACCCTGACCGGAGGGATAAGGGAACTCGATCAAGCCGTAAAACTTCGGCTTATCGCTGCCGGTGACGGCGGCGTAGGGCTTCGTTTCTTCCCAGTTTTTTTGCCATTTCTTTTCAATGGCCGCAAAATCGTAATTCATGCTCTTTCTCCTTTTATCGTAAAATTTTAAATTGAATACAAAATTAAAAAGCCCCTGACCTCATAAAGGTCAGGGGCGTAAATAAACGCGGTACCACCCTGATTCGGACATATCCATGTCCATCTCAGTTCCTCTCATCTATAAGAGGTGCCACACATAACGGAGGGCAACCGTCCCACCCTGTTCAGATAGGCAACTCCGGGGCCAGTACAGAAAAGCACCTCCATCGGCTCACACCAACCGCCGACTCTCTTAGGGCAGGCCCCGCTCTTCCTTTTTCCCTTCACAGTCTTTTACAACATTGGATTCATTGTAAATTCTTCTCATGCGTTTGTCAAGGTTTTTATTCTCTCTCGTCCACAATTCCGGTCAGATCTACCTGCTTGCCGTCGCGCCACAGACGCTCCAGACCGTAGAACTCACGGGCCTCGGCGTTAAAGACATGGATGGCGATGCAGCCGTAGTCCAACAGCACCCATGTACCGCCCCGATAGCCCTCGCGGTGCAGCGGCTCCTCACCGGCTTCCTCGGTCAGCACCTTTTCCACATTATCCACCAGCGCATTGATCTGCGTATTGCTGGAGCCGGTAGCCAGAACGAAATAATCTGCCAGTGTGGTCAGATCGCTGATCTCCAGCACCTGAATTTCCTTACCCTTTTTATCGGACAGCGCACGGGCTGCCATCAAAGCCAGTTCCTTGGGTGTTTTCATCACAGTTCCTCCCTGTTTTCCAAATATTCTTTCGCCTCCACCGTGTGGTGGTGTACGGGGCTGCCCCGTTCCACCATTTCGGCGATGCAGTCCTCCAAACCCATCAGCAAACCCATATCAAGGTCTGTATGCACCGCGTCACGCAGATCCTCTACGCCGTCAAACATACGGCTGGGCTCAATGTAGTCGGCCATATAGATGACCTTCTCCAGCACCGTCATATCCGCTTTGCCGGTGGTATGCCAGTAGATCGCGTTGTATATCTCATCGTCCACGCCGAACAAATCCCGCGCCACGGCGGCGCCGGTCTTGGCGTGCAAGAGCTTCAGTGCCTTTTGCTCCAGCTCGTCCAGTTCGATACCGTAGTGTGCACACAGCGCTAACTGCTCGTCCATGTTCAGTTTTTTGGTGCAGTCGTGCAAAAGCGCCGCGACCTGCGCCTTACGGACATCCGCACCGTACTGCTTCGCCAGACGGATGGCCTCTTGCTCTGTGCCCAACACATGAGGCATACGCTTGGGCTTCAAAAAGCTCATGGCGATGGGTCGCAGCTCGTCAACGGTCAGGTTTTTCAAGTCTACATCCGTGCCGTACAGATGCTGACGGGCAATGTAGCCGTATACCGCATCACTCAGATACTGCCGTCCCTCACCGCGCGAAAGTGCCTCACGCACCTCGGTGGAGGAAATCTCGATCACATCGGGATTTCGGAATGTAACGATGTTGGCACCGTAAACCTCCTCCAGTAGCTTCTTCTGTGCGGCAAAGGTCTCGTCCTCGCTTACCTCCAAACGGCTGGAGGCGGCAATACCCGCCAAGGACATGATGACCTCCGGCTCATGCCATGTATGGAGGGACAAGAACATATCTGAACCCATAATGAGCCACAGCTCGTCCTCAGGGTATTGCTTTGCAAGTTCCCGCAGGGTGTCGCTGGTATAGCTTTTCCCCTGACGGCGCAATTCTATGTCCGAGGCCTCCGCCCATTTGCCCAGCTCCGCCGTGGCGAGTTCTGCCATGGCAAGGCGGTCCTCATTATCGGTGCTGCCCTCTGGCATCTGCTTGTGGGGCGGGATACCGTCCACCATCAAGAGAAGCTTATCCAGTCCCAGCGCGTCTTTCACCGCCTGCGCCGCTGTCAGATGACCGCGGTGGATGGGGTTGAAGGTGCCGCCGTAAATTCCGATTTTCATTGCTTATACACTCTTCTTCCGATCGCGCACCAGTTCGATTTTGCGCTTGTCCTTATTGTGCTGCTGGCGATAGAGCACGAACTTGCTGCCGATCACCTGCACCACCTCGCACCGTGCCGCCACCGCCAGCTCCTCGGCGGCCTCGCGGGCGGTATACATACTGTTTTCCAGTACCCGCCCCTTGATCAGTTCACGGGCTTCCAGGGCATCATCCACCTGCTTGATAAGGTTGTCGCCGATGCCGTCCTTGCCTACATGCACAATGGTGTCCAGCGTGGAGGCAAGGCCACGCAGTTGTGCTCTTTGTTTGCTTGTCAGTTCCATATCAGTTTTTCTCCATATAGTCTTTCAGTTTCACCGCGAAATCACGCAGGGCGTTGCCGCGATGAGAAATGGCGTTCTTTTCCTCCGCTGTCAGCTCAGCAAAGGTCTTACGCAGACTCGGCACATTAAAAATTGGGTCGTAGCCAAAACCGCCCTCACCGCGCGGCGCAAAGGCAATGGTGCCGTAGCAGTCGCCGTCTGCCTGCAAAACGTCCCCATTGGGGAAGCAGCAGACGATAGCGGTGTGGAAATGTGCCCCGCGGTTGGTCGCGCCACGCAGATTCTGGAGAAGCAGCGCATACCGCTCCTTGTCGTCATCCAAACCGCCGTAACGGGCAGAATAGATACCGGGCGCACCGTTCAGCCAGTCCACGCACAGACCGCTGTCGTCTGCGATGGCAGGGAGGCCACTTGCCTCCATGACCGCCTTGGCTTTGATGAGGGAGTTCTCAGCAAAGGTGGTGCCGGTTTCTTCCGGCTCCAGATCCAGTCCCAAATCGGACTGCAACACCACTTCTACACCCAGTTCCCCTAAAATTTTCTGCATTTCCACCAGTTTGCCACGGTTATGGGATGCCAATACAAATTTCATTTTCATACCTCCCATGGGTCTTTCTTCCGCTGTTCCGCCTTCCGTTTCTGTTCTCGCTCTTCTTCCCGCTGCTTCTCCGCCGCAACGGTCTTTTCTTTCAGGTTTTCCTGTATGCGATTCCATGCACCTTTCATTTTATCCACCGCTCCCTCCGTCTTCTCCGGCGCCGGCATCAAAATGATGCGGCAATCGGGACAGTAGAAGCTCTCAATATTCTTGCCGAAAAAGCTAAAGCCGGTTAATCGTACCGTCTCCTGCCCGGCACAATTCATCTCATCATTTTCACGGCGCCATTCAAGTGGATTTGCCGAATAGATGATTCCCTTATGCAATTCTTTCCCACAGTACGGGCAGTTCATACGCTCTCCCTTTCTCTATCCAGCTTTCGGTTACGGAATGTCAGGATCAGATCGGTACTGACCAGCAGGATATCCAGCGCATAAAACGCCAGCACATAGGTGATATTATTGCCGATCAGTTTGCCGGCCACACCACACAGATAGCCGATGATGATCATGATCTCAAAGAGAACGCTTTTGCCCTTGGCGGTGCGGGAACGAATGGATTTGGTGATGTTAAAGGGCCACGAAAGGCCGAAACACACCAGCATGATCATTTCAAAAACCTGTACCATATTCGATGCCTCTTACTTAATAGTACCCAGAATTTCTTTCTGCTTGGCGATCAGTTCACGGTTACCCTTGGTGCACAGCTCCAAAAGCTCCTGCTGCTCACGCATGGTGAAACTGCGTCCCTCGCCGGTACCTTGAATCTCGATGATCTCGCCCAGCTCGTTCATAATGCAGTTTAAGTCCACCTGCGCCCGGCTGTCCTCGCTGTACTGCAAGTCCAGCATGGGCGTATCGTCCACAATACCGGCGCTGATGCCGGAAACATAATGCTTAATAGGATTGCGGCCGATGTAGCCCTCCTCCACCAGTCGCTGGCAGGCCAGAGCCATGGCCACAAAACCACCGGTAACGGAGGCGGTACGGGTGCCGCCGTCGCCCTGAATCACATCGCAGTCGATGGTGATGGTGCGCTCGCCCAGCAGTTCCATATCCACGGCGGCACGCAGACTGCGTCCCACCAAGCGCTGGATCTCGGCGCTGCGGCCGGATACCTTCAGCTTATCCACATCGCGGCGGCTGCGCTCCCGATTGGCGCGAGGCAGCATGGAGTACTCCGCCGTGACCCAGCCGTGGCCGGGCTTCACGTGGGGCGGTGTGCGCTCCTCCACAGAGGCGTTGCACAGTACCACCGTGTCGCCGCAGCGAATGAGAACGCTGCCCTCGGCGAATTTTACAAAATCCGTTGTCATCTCAATGGGCCGCAGCTCATTGAACTTTCTTCCGTCTGCTCTTGTCATATCTTTCATCCTCTCAAATCAAGGCGTCCACAAAGGCGTCGGCGTCAAAGGGCTGCAGATCGTCAATCCCCTCGCCGAGACCCACATACTTCACAGGCACCTGCAATTCCCGGGCAATAGCGATAACAATACCGCCCTTGGCGGTGCCGTCCAGTTTGGTCAGCACGATACCGGTCAGCCCCGCCGTTTCCTTGAACTGCTTGGCCTGAATGAGGCCGTTCTGTCCGGTGGTGGCGTCCAGCACCAGCAGGGTCTCCTTGGCGGCATCTGGGCACTCACGGTCGACGATCTTACGCAGCTTGCCCAGCTCGTTCATCAAGTTCTGCTTGTTGTGCAGTCGTCCGGCGGTATCCACCAGCACCACATCGGCTTTTCGTGCCTTGGCGGCCTGCAATGCGTCAAACAGCACCGCACCGGGATCGGCGCCCTCATGCTGGCGCACAATGTCCACGCCGGCACGGTTGGCCCAGATCTCCAACTGATCGGCAGCGGCAGCACGGAAGGTATCGGCGGCGCACAGCAGCACCTTTTTGCCCTCTTTACGGAGCTGATTGGCCATCTTGCCAATGGAGGTGGTCTTGCCCACGCCGTTAACACCGATGAACAGCACCACAGAGGGCTGAGCGCTCAGATCCAGCGCCATATTTTCCATTTCCAGCTTCTTGGCAAGGATTTTTCGCAGAGCCGCCTTGCCCTGTTCCTCGCCCTCCAAACGCTCGTTATACACGGTGTTGCGCAGTTCTTTTACTGTCGACATGGCCACCTCCATGCCCACATCTGCCAAGATGAGAGATTCCTCCAGCTCGTCGAAGAAGGCATCGTCCATCATCTCCCAGACCATGGTATCGTGCCACGCTTTTTTGATTTTATCAAATAGGCCCATAGTACCCTCCTATTATTTGATCTTCAGTTCCTTTGCCATATCGTTAAGGTTGATGGTCAGGATCCGGCTGACACCACGCTCCTGCATGGTGACGCCATACAGCACATCCGCCTCCTCCATGGTGCCGCGGCGGTGGGTAATGACGATAAACTGGGTCTTACCGGCAATACGGCGCATATAGCGGGCATAGCGCACCACGTTGGCCTCGTCCAGAGCCGCCTCGATCTCGTCCATGACGCAGAACGGCGTGGGATGTACCTTCAAAATGGCAAAGTACAGCGCGATGGCCACAAAGGCCTTCTCACCGCCCGATAGCAGCGTGATGGTCTTGAGCTGCTTGCCGGGGGGCTGCACCTTGATCTCAATGCCGCAGTTCAAAATATCATTCTCGTCTTCCAACTCCAGGCAGGCCTTGCCGCCGCCGAAGAGTTCCAGGAATGTCTGCTGGAAGCTCTCATTGAGCAGCTTGAACTGCTCGGCAA
This sequence comes from Eubacteriales bacterium, assembly GCA_030529655.1. Classification (GTDB taxonomy): domain Bacteria; phylum Bacillota; class Clostridia; order Oscillospirales; family Oscillospiraceae; genus Vescimonas. The sequence goes on along the minus strand of JAUMWJ010000006.1, from coordinate 27,860 downwards.
AGATCACGGTCATCTGTCGGGTGATCTCCTCAATAATACCGCTCAGCTCCCCCTTGGCCTTTTCCACATCCGTGCGCTGCTCGGAGAGATATGTATAGCGGGTGTTCACACGCTCAAACTCCTCAATGGCGCCGATATTGGGTGTGCCCAAAGACTTGATCTCGCGGCTGAGCTCGGCAATGCGGCGAGTGGCCTTCGGCACACTCTCCAGCTCGATACGCTGCTGTAAGGCCTCGCTGTGGCTCAGCTCGTAGTGCTCCCACAAGCGGTCAAGGATCTGCTTTTCTTCCATGGCACTGTGGCTGCGCTTCTGCTCCAGTCGGGACACCTCGCGCTCACAGTTGAGGAGGGTATCGTTGCACTCGCGGCTCTCTCGGTCAACGGCGCTGCGCTTTTGCTCCAGCTCCATCTTCTGCCGGGAAAGTGCGGTCAGCACCTCACGCAGGGCAGTTCCCTGCTGCTGCAATTCGGCAGTCTGTGCCTGATGAGCGGCCATTTCGGACTTTGCCTGTTCGATAGCGGCGTGCATTTGCGCTGCTAATTTTTCCTGCTCGTTCCGACCGGCCTGCATATCTTCCTGCAGCCGCTGCAGGTCGCCATGACTGCGCAGACTGCTCTCGCGCTCGGCGATCAGAGCCGAACGCGCCGCTTTCTTCTCGCTGATCTGCTCGCCGATTTCATCGGTCTTGGCGGCCAGACCACTCTGACCTGCCTGATTTTTCTCGCTCTGGGCGCGGAAGTCTGCCGCTATTCTTTCCTGCTCGTCGATGGCTTTCTCCACCTCGGCCATACGCTTTTGATCGCTCTGTGTGCGGCGATCCAGCGCCTCCAGCTCGTCCGTCATGCTCTCACAGCTCAAGTGGAGATTCTCCGTCAAAATATCGTAATGATTCTGCTTGCCCTCCAGCGTCAGCACATCATCCTCCGCCTTGCGCTGCTGCTCCTTCGCCACGCTCAGCTCATACTCCGCCTTCTGCAGCTCCCGTGTCACTTCTTCGGCACGCTCAGTGGCCTGACGGAGCTTCTCCTGCATACCGCTCAGCTTTTCACGCAGGGTTTTCAGTTCGTTGGCTCGGCTCAGGACGCCGACGCTGCGGTTGACGCTGCCGCCGGTCATAGAGCCGCCGCGATTGATGACCTGCCCGTCCAAAGTGACGATGCGGAAGCGGTTTTGATACTTACGGGATATGGCGATACCGCAGTCCAGATCCTCCACCACCACCGTGCGGCCCAGCAGATTCTTGAAAATGGCATCGTACTGCTTATCATATGTCACCAGTCGGCTGGCGATACCCACGAAGCCGTACTCATTCTCCACGCTCTTTTCGGTCAGTTCGTCGCCGCGGATGGCGCTCATAGGCAGGAAGGTGGCGCGGCCGCCATCACGCTTTTTCAAGAAGCCGATAGCGCTTTTGGCATCCTCCTCACGCTCCACCACAATGTTCTGCAGCGCACCGCCCAAGGCGATTTCCAATGCCACGGTGTACTTCTCCTGCGTAGTCATCAGACTTGCCACAGGGCCGCGGATGCCACGCAGAGTCTGATGGGCCGCCTGCATAACGGTTTTCACCGATTTGGTAAAGCCCTCGTATTCTTTTTCCATGTCGCTGAGCATATGGATGCGGTTTTCCATAGCACCCACATCCATCATAAGACGCATTTTCTCGCTTTGTGCTTCTTCGGCACGCTTTCTGCGTCCATCCATCTTCAGGCAGTGACCCTCAATGATATTGCCCACTGCCTGTGCTTCGTCCTTTGCCTCATTGAGCGCACGGCGATTGGCACGGGATTCCTTCGTGGCCTCGTCCAGCTTCTGCTGTGCCTGCTCCAGATCCCGTTCCAGCGCGGTGCGGCGTTCCGTCACCTCATGGCCCGATGCCTGCAAAGCGGACAGTTCTGCACGGTGGTCGGCTGCGGCAGCTATGGCCAGCGTTTCTTTGGCACGCAGTGCCTGGGATGCTTCGGCGGCGGTATCGGCGCTTTCGGCAATGGTCTGCATCTCCTCCAGCAGCGCAGACAGCTCCTCGTCCAGTTGGGCGGTTTGTGCGTCGATTTCACCCACACGAACTTGCAAAGCATCCATCTGACTTTGCAGATTTTCCGCCCGGTTGGTGCTCTGCACCATATCACCCTCCAAGCGGCGAATGGAGTCCTCATGATGGCTCACATCACTTTGCAGCACGGCGATAGCGGATTCCTGCTCTGCCACGGCGCTGTCCAGCACGGACATCTCTCCGCGCAGACGCTCTGCCTCCACATCGTTTTCACGCACTGCCTCGGCACAGCGTTCACTTTCGGCATATACTGCGTCCAAAGCGGCCTGCGCACGGTCCTTATCCTCCACGGCGGCGGTATAATCGCTCTCCAGTTTGAGAGCGGCGGTTTTCAGATTCTGCAGATTTTCCAGCCACACGGAAATCTCCAGTACGCGCAGTTCATCACGCAGCACCAGATACTTCTTCGCCGTTTCCGCCTGCTGACGCAGCGGCTCCACCTGCAGCTCCAATTCCGCAATTTTGTCGTTGATACGCACCAAGTTTTCCTCAGTACGCTGCAGCTTGCGCTCGGAATCCTCCTTGCGATGACGGTACTTGGAGATACCTGCCGCCTCCTCGAAGATCTCGCGGCGTTCCCCGCTCTTGACAGACAGAATCTCGTCGATCTTGCCCTGACCGATGATAGAGTAACCCTCACGGCCCATACCGGTGTCCATGAACAGTTCATTGACATCCTTCAATCGCACGGACTGCTTGTTGATATAATATTCCGACTCACCGCTGCGGTAATAACGGCGTGTCACCGCCACCTCCGCCTCGTCTCGGTCAAAAATATGCTCGGTATTGTCAATGACCAGCGTTACCTGGGCAAAGCCCATCTGGTTGCGCTTTTCCGTACCGCCGAAGATCACATCCTCCATCTTGGCACCGCGGAGCTGGCGACTGTTCTGCTCGCCCATGACCCAGCGAATGGCATCGGAGATATTGGACTTGCCGCTGCCGTTGGGCCCCACAATGGCGGTAATATCCTCGCCGAAGTTCAATACCGTTTTATCGGGAAAAGACTTAAATCCTTGAATTTCCAACGCTTTCAGGTACACACAATTCACCTCATTTTACATGACATACTATAACTAATTTAGTATAGCAAGGAAGTGTGTATTTTTCAAGGAAAAAACGGCAGTTTTCTCGCAAAAACCGCCGTTTTGTCATTTCATTCCTGTCTCTTTCGATGCTCGATCATGTCGTACAGGCAGGAAAGTGCTTCGTGCAGCGTGCCGATGCGGTCAATAATGCCCAGCTCCACCGCCTGCTCACCGTAGACCACACTGCCCACATCGTTGGCCATGTCGCCGGTGGAGAGCATCAGCTCGCGGAACTTTTCCTCGCTGATACGGCTGTTGCCCGATACGAACTTGACGATGCGCTCCTGCAATCGGTCAAAATAGTGGTAGGTCTGTGGCGCGGCGATCACCGTACCCGACATACGCACCGGGTGGACCGTCATAGACGCCGACGGCACGATCATGGTCACCTGCCCCGACACCGCCAGCGGCACGCCGATGGAGTGTCCTCCGCCCAATACAAGGGTCACGGTGGGTGTTTTCATGCCGGCGATCATCTCGGCAATGCCAAGACCTGCTTCAATATCACCGCCCACGGTGTTGAGCAGCAGCAGTAAACCGTCAATGTCATCCGACTCCTCGATGGACGCCAAAAGCGGCATCACGTGCTCATACTTGGTGCTTTTTGTGTTGGGTGGCAGCACCATGTGTCCCTCGATCTGCCCGATGATGGTCAGACAGTGAACGGTGCCGTGCTGATTGGTCACCACGGACGAGCCCATGTCTACGATCTGTTGCTGGGGTGTATCGCAGGTCGTCTCCTGCTTGTCTTCGGTGTTGGTTGCTTTTGTCTGTTCGCTCATATTTACCCTCCCTTTTTCGTTAGGGTGTGCAGAACGAGCGCAATCATGCAAAAAAAGAAAGCGAACAACACCGCCCCATAAGTTTTTCAGGACGTAGACAAATTTGGATTTGTCGAGCCAAAAAATACCCGCCGAAGAGGAAAAATCCTTTTCAGCGGGTTTTGCTCATCTCTTATCTGTTCTTCTTCGCCAGTTCCATCAGCTCCGGATACCGGCTCATGATGTAGGAATAACTCTCGCGGTTGTGGGGACGCAGGCAGCCGCTGCAATCCTTGACGCCGTTTTCGAGATATTTGAAGTTTCCGCCGCACTTGCTGCCCAGCGCATAAAGCGGGCAATAGCAAAACAGGCAGTTGAAATCCTCGGGTTTCTCCGTCTTATGGCAAGGGAAAAACTCACACGCGGTGTGCTGGGTAAAGGAGTAGCGGCACTCCTCCGGTTTCTTTTCAAATAAGCTTTTCTCTGCCATGATACATACCTCCGATGTGGTTTCTATCAAAAATGATAGCAGAGTTGGTGCCGCTTGTCAAATGGTCAAAAATCCCCCGACATTTTGTCGGAGGATTTTTTCTCAATCAGATTTTCAGTGCTTTCTTGGGGCACTTGCTCACGCACATGCCGCACAGCACGCACTTTTCCTTGTCCACCGTCCAACTCTTGTTGGGGCGGTCAACGGTAATGGCGCCTTGCGGGCACATCTTGGCGCACAGACCGCAATACACGCAGTCCTCGCCGCACTGCACCTGCGGCTTCTGGAAGTCCAGCGTCTTCTTGGGGCACTTGCCCACGCACACGCCGCACTTGACGCACTTGTCCTCGTCCACCGTCCAACTCTTGTTGGGGCGGTCAACGGTAATGGCGCCTTGCGGGCACATCTTGGCGCACAGACCGCAATACACGCAGTCCTCGCCGCACTGCACCTGCGGCTTCTGGAAGTCCAGCGTCTTCTTGGGGCACTTGCCCACGCACACGCCGCACTTGACGCACTTGTCCTCGTCCACCGTCCAGGACTTGTTGGCACGGTCCACGGTGATAGCACCCTGGGGGCACATCTTGGCGCACAGACCGCAGAACACGCAGTCATCGCCGATACCCAGCTTGCCGGCAGGTGCTTCCTTGACGTAGCTGCCCTCGGTGAACAGCTCCTCGCGCTTACCCACCATGCCGTAGTCAGCGGTCAGCTCGATGGCCTTCTGGGGGCAGAAGTCCTGGCACATACCGCAGAAGGTACAGCTTGTCAGATCGAAATGGAAGGTGATCTCCTTGCCGCCCTCCACTTCCTTTTCGGTGCGGGTGATGGCGCTGGGAGAGCAGACCTTCATGCAAAGGCCGCAGTTTATACACTTAGTGGGATCATAAGCGATACGACCGCGATACTTGTCGGCGGCGGTACTCTCCACGAAGGGGTACATATCACAAGAGGACTTCTTGAACAGATTACCCACAGCATACTTCAGATAAGGGAAAGAAAAACTCATTTTGCCATCTCCTTCCTCTTCTGCTTGAGAATCTCGGTGGCCTGCACGATACCGGCCAGCACGGCCTCCGGCTTGGGCGAGCAGCCGGCGATGGACACATCCACATGGCAGAAGTTCTCCAGCGGGCCGCACACGGAATAGCTGTTTTTGAACACGTTGCAACTATTGGGGCAAGTGCCCATGGCTACGATGACGCGGGGTTCGGGCACCTGCTCCAGGGTACGGATCAGACGCTCCTTGGACTGTGCGGTAACGGGGCCGGTGACCACCACAATGTCAGCGTGACGGGGAGTACCCGCCAGCTTGACGCCGAAACGCTCAGCGTCAAAACGAGGCGTAATGGCGGCAACCAGTTCGATGTCGCAGCCGTTGCAGGAGCCGGTGTTGATATGATAGACCCAAGGGGATTTGGCGGCGCTGTCAGCGATTAAATTCTTAAACATACCGCAACCTCCTTACAGACCGAACCAGACGAGGATCAGGCTGACAAGCGCCAGACCCGTCACCACGGTCCAATAGAACTTGAATACCTGCTCCACGCGAAGACGGGCGCAGATACCGTGCAGCAGGGTAACACAGACGATCATCACCACGGCGCACAGAGCGAAAATGATCAGCACATCTACCGGTGCGATACCGCTGGTAATGCCGCCCAAAAACAGAGCGCAGAACAGAGCGGTCAGCACGAACAGCTTCATGGCGTGGTTCAGCTTGAACACACCCAGAGGTGCGCCGCTGTACTCCACCAGCGGGCCTTCGCAGATCTCGGTCTCGGCCTCGGCCACATCGAAGGGGTGGCAGCCGGCCTCAGCAGGAATCACCAACAGCATGGCAATGGCAGCAGGAATCATGCTCCAATGGAACAGAATGCAGCCGTTGGCAGCCTGATAGGCGGCAATGTCCTGCAGGCTCAAAGAGCCCACCTGCTTGGCAACGCTCAAAAGCACCAGCACCAGAGGCAGCTCATAACTCATCATGGCCACCATCTCACGGGAGATACCGACCCCTGCAAAGGGAGAGCCGGAAGCGGAGCCGCCCACGATCAGGCACACGGCGGGGATGGTCAGCAGGTACAGCACCACCAGCAGATCCGCCGTACCGGAAAAGGCGGAGAAACCGCAGATGGGGATAAAGAGCATGGTCACCGCCAAGCTCACCATACCCACGATGGGTGCCCACATATACACGGTGCGATTGGCGTGGTGAGGAATGATGGTTTCCTTACCCATCAGTTTGAAGAAATCATAGAAAGGCTGCACGATGGGAGGGCCTACACGGCGCTGCATACGAGCCAACACCTTACGGTCGATACCGCTGAGCAGCAGACCGCCCACGGCCACAAACAGCAGACCGGGGAAGAACAAGATACGCAAAACGGCGAACAGAATTTCCATAGTCCCTCACCTCCTCAATGCACAAAAATGAACAGATACACGATGAATACGGCAGTCGCCACAACGGCCCACAGAGCGTAGTCGTTGACGATACCGGAATGGGCGCGCTCCATAAAGTGGAAGTAACCCTTCCAATTATGCTTGAAGCCCCAGAACAGGTCGCCGCCTGCCACATGGCTGGGCAGTGCCTTTTCGCCGCCGAAGAAGGAATCGTACTTGGCCTCCGGCTCGTCACCCTCGGAGAGCACCTGACCGCGGCTGCGCTTGCCGGTCACGACCACGATACCCACAGCGAAGAACACGATCACGAACAGTACCAGCCACATCAGGGGATTCCAGAAACTCAAAGCAGCACCCTGCACGGGCAGGTTCTGGATACCGGCCTGTGCCGCATAGCCATCGCCCATCATCTTGTCGATATAGTTGGTCACATTGATGGCGGCGGCGGTAGCGGGATTGAGCAGCCACTCGATCACCTTGTTGTAGAACACGCCGGAGAGCAGGCAGATGGCCGCCATGATCCACATGGGGATACGCATACCCAGCGGTACTTCCTTGACCTCTGCGCAGTCGGCCTTGAGCTGACCGAAGAACACGGACTGGGTGACCTTGATAAAGGAGGCCAGCGTCATCACGGATACGATCAGCGCCACCACGGTGACGAAGGCGTAGCCGATATTGTTGGCGGCAACGGCCTTTTCGTAGGTGGCCTGATAGATCATCCACTTGGAGGCAAAGCCGTTAAAGGGAGGCAAGCCGGAGATAGAGAACGCACCGACCAGGAAAATGATAGTGGTCTTGGGCATCTTCTTACTCAGGCCGCCCAGCTTGTCAAGACTGGTGGTGCCGGCGGCATAGGACACGCTACCTGCGCACAGGAACAGCAATCCCTTAAAGAGGGTATGGTTCATGGCGTGGAACAGACCGCCGCTCAGACCCATGGCGGTGCCAAGACCGATAGCGGTGATGACATAGCCGATCTGAGAGATAGAGTGGAATGCCAGCAGACGCTTGAAGTCATGCTGTGCCAAGGCCATGGTCACGCCCACGAACATGGTCACGCAGCCCACCAGCACCAGCAGGCACTGAACAGCGGAGATACCCATGGCCTGGAAGATCACGTATGCCATACGGATCATGGCGTAAACGCCGGCCTTGTTGACCATACCGGAGAACAGCATGGACACGGAGGACGGAGCCGCCGTATAAGCATCGGCCGCAGTGGGATGGAAAGGTACGATGTAACTCTTGACGCCGAAGCCGGCAAAGAGCAGACCGAATGCCAGCACGGTGGTGGGGGTCAGCCCCTCGTTACCGGCCAGGTAAGAGGAGATCTGCGCCATATTCAGCGTGTGGCACTGGGCATAGATCAGAATCACGCCGGTCAGCACGAAGGAAGAACCGGCAGAGCCGACTACCAGGTACTTGAAGGAGGCCTCCAAAGCACCGGCCGTCCAGTTACGGAAGGCGGTCAACGCCACAGCGGCGAAGGTCATGATCTCAATCATGACGAACATATTGAAGAGGTCGCCGGTGAGCACCAGGCCCAGTACAGCGCCGGAGAGCATCAGATACAGGGTGTAGTAACGGTCCAGATAGTCGTCCCGCTCCATGTAGCGCAGGGAGTACCAGCCGGAGAACAGCGTGGTGAAGGACACCAGCAGGGCGAAGAACAGATTCAAGCCGTCGATCTCGTAGCCGATACCGATGGCGTAGCCCTCTACAGGGCTCCAGTTGCCCATCCAGTAGGAGATCACCTCGCCCTCAAGCATAACGGGCTTAATGAGATAGAAAATCAGACCGAAGGAGATGATGGCCGCGGTCATGGCAATGATACGGCGCAGATTCTTGCGGTGCGTACCGAAGATGACAACCAGAAAAGCTGCCAAAAACAGGATCATGACCGCGATCACAGGAAAATGTATGTAGCTCATCCGTGCAGCCTCCTGACTTCGGTAGAATCGATCGTATGATACTTACGATAGATCTTGATGACAAGGGACAGCGCCATGGCGTCCACGCAGGCGCCGATGACGATGCTGGTCAATGTCAGTGCCTGGGGCACAGGGTCAACGAAGAAGTTGCCCTGCAGCAGCTCGTTTGCCACGAACAGAGGTGCCGTACCGCCGGGACGGTAGCCGATGGACACGATCAACAGATTCACGCCGTAGTCCACGATGCCCATGCCCAGCACGATCTTGATCATATTGTGCTTGTTAGCCACTGCGTAGAGGCCCAGCACGATCAGGAAGATGGACACGATATAGTTGCCGATAATCATTGTGCCTCGTCCTCCTTCTTCTCATTTTCATCATTCTCAGGAGCCAGCATGCCCAGCAGCAGAAGCAGCAGGAAGCCCACGCCGGTCAGCACCTTGTAGCCGACGGCATAGCTCATGAAGGTGATGGTACCGCCGGAAATAAGGTCACCCACATCGCCGATCTTGTAAAACACATTCTGGCAGAAGCGTGCGCCGAATACCAGACCGCACACGCCCAGCAGGATGTACAGCGTGGCGCCGATGGCCTCGTTGATTCGGATAAACTCCATATTGATGGAACTGACAGCCGCCTTGTAGCCGTGGCCCAGATAGACCAGCAGGCAGCCGGAGGCCACGATGACGCCGCCCTGAAAACCACCGCCGGAGGAGGAGGTTCCGAACAGGATGACGAACAGGCCCAGTGTCAGCGAAAAGGGCAGAAAACGGTCTGCGCCGGAGCTGACGATGACCTCTTTGACTTTGATATTCTTAGACAAGTTCATCTTCCTCCTTCTTCTCTTTATTGGTGCGCAGGATGATGAAAGAGCCGGAGATGGCAGCCAGCAGGATGAAGGACTCGCCGATGGTATCGAAACCACGGAAGTCGAACACCACCGCCGCCACATTATTGACAGCCTTGGTCTTATCCAGACCCAGTTCCACAATGGCCGATGCCACGCCGTCCTCGTCCCCCAGATCATAGTCCTCGGGATTGGCATACAGCTCGGTCACGTCGGTATTCTTGCCGTCATAGGTCACACCTAAATCGGTGTACATATACAGCACGGCATAGATGCCTGCCAGGAAGATGATGGCCAGGGAAATCAGGCCCACCCATTTTTTCCCTTTCATTTCTCCTCATCCTCCTTCTTGGTGGTCTTGCGTACGGCAACCACGAACAGCACCGTGGACAGTACCGCACCCACAGCGGCCTCAGCAATGGCCACATCGGGTGCCTGCAGCAGCAAAAACTCCAGCGACACGAATGCACCGGTGGTGCCCAATGCAATGCTGGAAGACAAGGGTTTTTCCAGTGTCACCGCCAGAATGGCGCACACGACGATGCCCAGAAGGCACATACTATTGAGGATGGTATATAAAGTCGTCATTCTCCCAGATCCTCCTCATAGCGATTTACTTCCATCTCCTTGTCGGGACGCACGCCGTGCTTGTAGGCGCCCTTGGCCAGTGCATGGCCGGAGATGGGGTTGGTGATGATGTAGAACACACCGATGATGGCCAGTTTGACGGTCATCTCATAGTTATGCAGCACAAACGCGGTGTAGAGGATCGCGCCGATAATGACGCCCAGCACACCCAGCGTGGTGATGTTGGTGGCGGACTGCATACGGCTGAAGGTGTCGGGCATACGGAGCATACCCACCACACCGGCCAGCGCGAAGAACAGGCTGATGCCAATCAAAATATCAATCGCAATTCTCATAGCTTGCCCTCCAGATACTTGGCAATGAAGGTAGTACCGATAAAGCCCAGCACCGCCGTCACCAAAGCGATGTCCAAAAAGATACCGCGGTGGGAATACAGCGCGAACAGGATCAGCGCCATATCCGTCAGCATATCCACACAGTCGGCCGCAATAGCGCGGTCAGCCACACTGGGGCCCTTTGCAATACGGAAAATCAGCATCAGAGCCAATGCCAGAAAACAGATGGCAAAAAACAGCAATTCACTCATTTCCAGATCCTCCTCAGCCATTTTTGCATGGTACCGCAGATGGCTTGGGTACCTTCTTCCCCGTCCGCAGTGGCATCGATCCAGTGGACATAGAAGTAGTTCTGACCGTCCTCCTCCGTCACTTCCATGGTGATGGTTCCGGGAGTCAGGGTAATGGAGTTGGCCAGCGCCATCAGACCGTAATCGCTTTCCATCTCCACGGGGATCTTTACGATGCCGGGGTTAATGTTCAGCTTAGGGCTGAAAGCACGCTTGGCCATATCCCAGTTGGCCTTGATAAGCTCCCAAGGGAAGATAATGACGCAGTACAGCAGCGCTGCGCCCAAACGCTTGGGATGCCAGATATAGAAGGGATTGCTGTGGATAAAGAACTTCGCACTGAAAAGCGAAACACCGACGCTGACCAGGACGCCTGCCACCAGCACTTGCCAGCTGGGTTCACCCTCCAGCAGCATCACCAGTTGTCCGGTGATCAGCAGCCAGAAGAGAAAGCAGACGATGGCAGTGGCGATCACTGCCGGAAATCTTGCCTTTTTCAATTTGATTCTCTCCTTATCTATCTTCATTTTTTGTTTTATCATTTATTCCGCCTCGATGCGGTCTACGAAGCACTCCCGTCCGTGAACCATACGGATCTGGCTGCTGCCGCAGTTGGGACAGCACGCATCCGCCCGGTCGATCTGACTTTCCTGCTCGCAGTCTAAACACCGCACCACAACGGGAACCTCCTCCACTTCAAGTGTCGCACCCTCGGCGGGTGTACCCTTGCTCATCAGCGTGAAGCACTCGTCCAAATAGGACGGCACCACGCCGGAAAAAGCGCCGGTTTTCACATACACCGTCATGATGCGCTCTGCACCGCCCTGCCGGGCGGCTTTCAGCGCCACCTGGAGGATACCTTGTGCCAAAGATAACTCGTGCATATCAGCGGTCCATGCAGCTGAAGCACGGGTCGATGGATGCCACGATCAAACCGGCATCGGCCACGGTGTTGCCCTTGAGCATGGTAGACAGCGTAGGCGCATTCTTAAAGGTAGGCACATGGATGGACACGCGCTCGTTGTACTCGGTGCCGTTGGTGACGACCTTGGTCACCAGCTGACCGCGGGGAGCCTCGTGGCGTGTCATATACTCACCGGCAGGCACCTTAGGGATCTTTACGCCCAGATTGATAGGACCTTTGGGCAAATTGGCCAGTGCCTGACGGATGATGGAGATAGACTCCACGCTCTCCAGTACACGCACCACCACACGGGCGAAGACATCGCAGCTATCCCAGGTGCATTTCTTGAACTCAAATTCATCGTAGCAGGAGTAGGGCGCATCGATACGCACATCCACCGGTACGTTGGAAGCTCTTGCGTGGGGGCCGATGGCGCCGATCCGCAAGGCATCCTCGGTGGTCAGCACGCCCACACCCTTGGTACGCATGGCCACAGTCTTGTCGGCCAGCAGAATATCACGGATTCGCAGCAGACTGCTCTCCAGCTTCTCCAGCATCTTGAGGATGTGGTCGGCCTTCTCCGCGTCGATGTCGCGGCGAGAGCCGCCGATGGTGACCATACCGTAGTTCACGCGGTTGCCGGAGATCTCCTCCAGAATATCCATCACGATCTCACGGTCGTTCCAGATGTGCATGAACAGACTGTCATGGCCGATGATGTGGCAGGCGATACCCAGCCACAGATAGTGGGAGTGCAGACGCTCCAGTTCCGCCATGATGACACGGATATACTGGCCGCGCTTAGGCACATTCATGCCGGCAATGGCTTCCACCGCCTGCGCATAGTTGAACGCATGGGAGTGGGAGCAGATACCGCACACACGCTCCACCAGGACGATGGTCTGGATGAAGTTGCGTTCGGTGGCCAGCTTTTCAATGCCGCGGTGGTTATAGCCGATGGAAATCTCGGCATCGGTGATCATTTCACCGTCCGTGATCAGTTTTGCGTGGACCGGCTCTTCCAATGCAGGATGGTACGGGCCGATGGGAATGATATAACTCATGCTTGCTTACCTCCCTGTGCCTTATCGATCAGTTCCTTCATGGGGGTCACCAGAATCTGACCCTGACCCTCCAGCATATTGTCCGGCAGGAACAAGCGTTTGGAGGTGTCCAGTCCCTCAAAGGTGATGCCCATGAGCTCGCCCAGCTCACGCTCCGGCCATTCGGCGGCCTTGTCGTAGATGTCGGCGATGCTTGGCAGACTCTCCGCCGTTTCCACGGTGTAGGACTCCACATTGTCGCCCACTTCATACTCATAGGACACGTTGAAGCCGTTGTCGGTGAGGAATCCGTGGATCATCACCAGCGCACGGTCTTCCGCGCGCATCCTTTGAGCCGTGGGAACGATCTCATCTTTGGTGATGATGATTTTCTCGTAACCCTGCATACTCTTTTCTCCTTTTATATTCATAATATATCAACAAATGCGAGGCAGCTGTGCGCCGCTGAGCTTGCTGAGCACTCGGGTGCCGCCGAAGGCGGTTTTCAAAACCACCTTGCCGGGATATGTCGCCGTTACCGTACCGATCACGGCGGCGTCTTTACCTTCGGAGCACTCACGCAGAAGCGTTAACGCCTCGTCAGCACGATCCGCCTTCACGATGGCCAGCAGTTTTCCTTCGTTGGCGCAGTACAGCGGATCTAAGCCCAAAATCTCGCAGGCGGCGTGTACCGCCGGACGAACAGGTAAGCCCTTCTCCTGAAGTTCAATGGAGAAAAAACGGTTTTCGGTAAATTCATTGAGCGTGGTGGCCACGCCGCCTCTCGTAGGATCGCGCAGCACGCGCAGATCGTCGCCCAGTTGCCACAGCTTTTGCGCGGCTCGGTGTAAGGGCGCACAATCGGAGGCGATGTCGCTTTCTAAAAGCTCCGGCTCACGGGCAAGCATCACCGCCGTGCCGTGATCGCCGATAAAGCCGGACACGATCACCTTGTCCCCTACCTCGATATTGTCGGGTGACAGATTGTCTTTCCGCAGGAAGCCGATGCCGGCGGTGTTGATATAGATGCCGTCGCACTTCCCTTTTTCCACCACCTTGGTATCACCGGTGACGATCTGCACGCCGGCATCCTGTGCCGCTTTGGCGATGGAGGCGATGATCTCACGCAGCTCCGATACGGGAAGTCCTTCTTCAATAATAAACGCTAAGCTTAAATACTTCGGCTCGCCGCCGCACATGGCCACATCGTTCACCGTGCCGCACACCGAGAGCTTGCCGATATTGCCGCCGGGGAAAAAACGGGGCGACACCACAAAGCTGTCGGTGGAAAACACCAGTTTTTCGCGGCCTGACAGCACCGCGCCGTCATTTAACTGGCTCAGTGCCTTGTTACCGAGGGCAGGCACGATCAGTTCATCTATGAGCTGGGAAGTTTTTCTGCCGCCGCTGCCGTAATCCAAGGTGATTACTTGCTCCATGCCTACACCTCCTGATACTGATAGGCCGCCGCACAGGCACCTTCGCCGGACACCATGCACGGACCCACCGGATTCTCCGGCACACAGACCTTGCCAAACAAGGGGCATTCCTGGGGCGGACATTTGCCGGTAATGACCTGACCGCACTGACAGGCGGAGGGTTTCTCCGGCTTGCCCAATTCCAAACCAAACCGTGCCACCGCGTCAAACTGTCGGTATGCCTCACGCAGTTGGAGGCCGCTTTGGGGAATCTCCCCCATGCCGCGCCACACCGCATCGCAGGGAGTGAAATATCTCTCCACCGTCTGCTGTGCTAAGGGGTTGCCCTTTGGTGCAACGGCTCTTGTATACTCATTTCCCAAGGTCGGTTTTCCCTCAGCGAGCTGGCGCAGCAGATGATAAACCGACAAGAGAATATCCATGGGCTCAAACCCTGCCACCACCGCTCCACGGTGGTATTTCTCCGGCAAAAAGCGGAAATGCTCCGCGCCGGTAATCACCGCCACATGGCCGGGGCATAAAAAACCGTCCACGGCGAAATCCGGCTGCGCCATCAAGGTTTCCAATGCCGGCTTCACGGTTTTGAGAAGGGATAGGACGGTAAAGTTTTTTAAGCCCTTCGCCTGCGCCTGCTTTACCGCAATGGCTGTACCCGGTGCGGTGGTTTCAAAGCCGACGCCTAAAAATACCACCTGCTTATCGGGAAATTTTTCCGCCAGCGACACCGCATCCAGCGGTGAATAGACCATTTTTACCCTTGCTCCCTCGCTGCCGCGGCGGCGTAAGCTGTCGCCGTGACGGCTGCCGGGTACACGGAGCACATCGCCGTAGGTGGCGATAATGACATCCTTTTCCAGGGCAAGGTCTAATATAGTATCAATGTCCGAGGTAGGCGTCACGCAGACAGGACAGCCCGGGCCGGACAGTAACTGCACATTTTTAGGCAGCATCCGTTTGATGCCGCTGCGTGCGATGGAAACGGTATGCGTGCCGCATACCTCCATCAAGTTCGCCTTTTCGATCGGCAATGCGCGGATAGCGTCAAGCACCTGCTCTGCCGTCCAGTCACGCTCAAAGCAGGGCATTTTCCACCTCCGAAAACGCCTGTTGATCCGCCAATGCCTGCTTTTCATCCAGTCGCTCGATGGCGAAGCCGGCATGGACGATCACATATTGCCCCACTTGGGGGTCGGGGATAAAGTCCACACGAATCTTGCGGCGGACGCCCTCCCATTCTGCGACGGCGTCAGCGCCGTGGAGTTCAACGATCTTCAGCGGTACTGCCAAGCACATATACGCCGCCTCCCTTCTTTGCGATCACAAGCTGTCCCAGACTCAAGCCCTCGTCGTTGCAGGACACACGGCGGTGAATATAAGGCGTTAGCCCTACCTCACGCAGCCGCCGGGGCAGCCGGGTCAGCAGATATTGGTTTTGAAACACACCGCCGGATAAAACGACGTGTTGTAGCCCTTTGTCTCCGCAGATACGGCGGCTCATCTCCACCGCCATCTCCACCAGTGTATTCATAAATCGCGCGGCTATCACGCCTGTTTCCACACCTTGCACTTTCTCATGAACGATGGCCTTGACCATCTCGCGCCAGTCGAAGGTATCCCCCTCGATAACCACGGGATAACGCCCCTCGTCTTCGGTGGCGGCTGCCTCTAAAAGCACCGCGCCCTGTCCCTCATAGGACACCGAACTTCGCAGACCCAACAAAGCGCAAACACCGTCAAACAGCCGTCCCATACCGGTGGAAGCCGGACAATTCATGCCACGCAGAAGCATCCGTTCCCATACAGGATTTTCCTCGGAAATACCGTCCGCTTCATGCAGCAGCGCATAGCCGATGCGCTCGATTTCCCAAATAGCGCGTTCACCGCCGATGAGAGGTATGGGGCGAATCGACCCCACACGCTCATAGCTTTGCTCATCGCCTACCAGAAATTCACCGCCCCAGATAGTGCCGTCATCGCCGAGGCCGGTGCCGTCCCAGATGATGCCAAGGCACTTCCCCGTCAAGCGGTTATCCGCCATGCAGGACACCATATGGGCGTGATGATGCTGCACGGCGATCAAGGGCAAACCCTCATGCTTACAGCGGTCATAGGCATAGCGAGCAGATAAATAGTCAGGGTGCTGATCGCAGACCAGCAGCTCCGGTTTGACATCGAACAGCTTTTCAAAATGGGTGATCTGCTGCTCGTAATGGGTTAAGGTTTCGGCGTTCTTCAGATCGCCGATATGGGCGCTGGGGAACACATCGCTCTCACGGCTCAGGCAGAAAGACGCCTTCTGCTCCCCACCGCAGGCCAACACGGTTTCGCCGTCTATATCCACCGCTACGGGATAGGGTACATAACCCCGACTGCGACGGGCGAAGTAAGGCATACCCTCATGCACCCATAACAGCGAATCGTCACAGCGACTCTCAATGGGGCGATCATGGAGCAAAAAGCCGTCCGCCACGCCCTGCAAGGCAGTGATGGCCTCCTCATTATCCTTTATAATAGGCAGATCCGACAGATTGGCGCTGGTCATCACCAATGCGTCAAAGGATCGCAATAAGAGATGGTGCAGCGGCGTATAGGGCAGCATCACACCAAGGTATTGATTGTTGGTCAGATGCGCCATATCGCTGCGCTTCTTCAAAAGCGTAATGGGCCGCTGGGGCGAGGTCAGCACAGCGGCCTCCTCATCGCCAAAGGCGCAAAATTTTTTCGCTGCGTCAATGCTGCGGCACATAATTGCCAGTGGTTTTTCCTCACGATGCTTGCGGTTTCTCAGCCGCAGCACCGCCCCCGCATCGTCACAGCGACAGCTCAGGTGGAAGCCACCCAAGCCCTTCACCGCCACGATACCGCCCTTTTGCAGCGTTTCCACCGCCAGAGAAAGCGCATCGCCCTCTACCCTTGTGCCGTCAGCATCGCAGTAGCCCAGCTGCGGACCGCAATCGGGGCAGCAGGTGGGCTGGGCGTGATAACGGCGGTTTTCAATATCGTGGTACTCCCTGCCGCACACCGGACACATGGGAAATCCGCCCATGGTGGTGTTGGGGCGATCATAGGGTACATCTCGAATAATGGTGAAACGAGGGCCGCAGTTGGTACAGTTTAAGAACGGATAGCCGAAACGCCGATCATTTTTATCCTCCAACTCACCCAGGCAGTCGTCACAGGTAGCTATATCCGGCGAAATCAGTGTGCGGCGCAGGGGCAGTTTCGTACTTTCGGTAATGCGAAAGCCGTCCACTCCCTCCGCTTTGTTCCATGCGGTGATCGTCACCGATTCTACCATGGCCAGAGGCGGATAATTTGTGCGGAGCATTTCGGCAAATGCTTCCAGCGCGTCCCGTTCGCCCTCCAGCGTGATCTCCACGCCGTGACTGGTGTTTTTCACCCAACCCCGCAATCCGGCACGGCGCACCTGCCGATGAATGAAGGGACGGTATCCCACACCCTGCACAATGCCGCGT
Organism: Eubacteriales bacterium; assembly: GCA_030529655.1. Taxonomy (GTDB): domain Bacteria; phylum Bacillota; class Clostridia; order Oscillospirales; family Oscillospiraceae; genus Vescimonas. The sequence continues at coordinate 10,208 of JAUMWJ010000006.1, read as the reverse complement.
ACCTCAATTTTTCCGCGTACCGCACCCATCTTTCTGCCTCAGTTCCTTGTGAAATAAATAATCAATCCGTACTTTGTTAAATCCATAACAACATCCGTTATCACTTTATCACAGATGGCTTTTGCTTGCAACCTCGAACTCAAAATATTTATCGTTCTCTTACACTTTTCTACATCTTGACGAAAAATTCTTATATTTTTGTGCATAGTCCCCCATATATGGACATTCCGATACTTTTTCGTTTTAACGAATCAATCGGTGAGAATTTTTTCTCACCGATTGATTCGTTACGCTATAGGAAATTGTGTTTCGTGTCAGGAATATTTGTCTGCCATGTGACTGTTTCGGCGCGTAAAAACTCAGCGTCGGACGCATCGTGGCCGGTCAGGACCAGCGTTTTATTCTGCACCGTTTCCTCAATGGCTTGCAGGCAGATCTTTTTCATCTCCGCATCCAGTCCCGTCAGCGGCTCGTCCAGCACCAGCGCATCGCAGTCATGGCACAACGCTCTTGCCAGCGCCACGCGACGCTTCATGCCACCGGAGAGCTGTGCAGGCCGCATATCCGCCTCTTCCCTTAGTCCTAATCGACTGAGCATGGCGCGTGCCGCCGTTTCATCGGAAAACATCGCCGCATTTTCCGCCGCCGTTTTCCACGGCAGCAGGCGATCCTCCTGAAACACGGCGGAAAAACGCAGCTTCTCACAGCCGGTTACGCCGCCCTTTTGGGGCTTCTCCAAGCCCATCAACAGACGCAGCACGGTGGTCTTACCGCCGCCGGAAGGCGAACATAGCCAGATACGCGCACCGTCAGGTACGGTCAGATTGAAATCCTGCAGCACATTTTTACCTAAGCCGTAGCCGAAAGTAACACCGTCAAACCGAATCATGCTGCCATCCTCCCTTCATCAAGCGTCCGGCAAGCACCTGCAATGCCACACTGCACAGCACGATCACCAGCGTCAGCGCAAAGACCTCATCATAATCCACCCCGTTCTTTCCCACCCACAGCAAGTTGCCGATGGACTGTTCGCTGCGGCAGATGACCTCCGCCGCCACGCCGGATTTCCATGCAAAGCCCAGACCGGAAGCCGAAGCCGCGCCGAAATAGGGACGCAAGCTCGGCAGCGTGATTTGACGGAAAATCTGACTGGCTTTCATGCCGAATACCTTTGCCATTTCAACAAGCGACCTGTCCATTTGACGGATACCGCTTTCCACATTCGCCCAAACTAAGGGGTACACCGTCAAAAATACCACACAGCTTGGCAGTGCGCCGCGCCTGACCCATAGGAACAGCAGAATGGTAAAGCTGGCCACGGGGATGGCACGGATGAGCTGCAAAAGCGGTGCTGTCAAGGCAGCAAACAGGCGAAAACGGGTACTGAGCAGGGCACTGACCGTACCTGCTGCCAGAGCCAACACAAAACCGATGGCGATTCGCAGAAGCGATGTGCCCACGGCAAAGTAAAAACTGCCCTGAGCAAGCAATCTGCCAAGCGCCTGCAGCGTGGTAATCGGTGTGGGGATCGGCAAGAGCAGCGAGTGGTTGGCCAACATGGCGCCTGCCTGCCACACCATCAGCCAGAAAAGCACCGCCAGTGCGTTTTTGATGCCCTTATGCCCCATAGTAGAAGTCCTCATCAGGCAGCTTACCACCCACACTCTTGGGGTTGGCGTTATACATCACCTGCAGATAGCCGCTAAGCTGCGCTTTCATTTCGCTGCCGCTTACATAGGTAAGACCACACCGGGGAATCGCTTTCTCCGCCAGCGCCGCCTTGGGGATCAGGCCGTACTGCTCGCACAAGGCCGCCGTGCCGGTCACATCGTTCTGCGCCGCCTCGATGGAGCCGGCATACTCACGCAGGAAAGTGTCTACCGCACCCTTATGCTCGGCTAAAAAGGCATTGCGCACAATGACACAGCCCATCATCAAGGCACTTTCACCGCCGGATACCTTATTCCATTCCTCGGTCATGTCCATCACCTGACGGCTGCCCGCATACTTCATTAAAATGGTGGTCGCCATCGGTTGAGGCGCCATGATAACGGCTGTGGGTTCACTCTGCCACACGCTTACCAGTTCACTGCCATCGCCCACAAAGCGGATGGTCACATCGCTGTCGGGTCGTAAGCCGTTTTCGGTCAACACATAGCGCAGGATATATTCGGGATTGGCACCCTGACCGGGTGTGTAAATGGTCTTGCCCCTTAAGTCGGCAACCGAGGCGATCTCCTCGCCGTTACTCAGCAAGCTCAAGACGCCCAAGGTATTGACAGCCAGCACCGTTACACCGCCTCCGGTTTTTTGATAAAGCGTCGCCGCCATGTTGGTGGCAACGGCGGCAATATCCGCCTCACCCTTGGCAATGGCCGCCACCACCTCATCGTTGGCAGCAGGCATGGTGAAGTGATAGGTATTGGCGGTCTTGCCGGCATCGCTCTTTGCCCACAGGTTCATGGCTCCCACACCGGTAGGACCGGCGAGCACATATACATTTATCTCCGCCGTTTCTGCCTTCTTTGTGCCGCAGGCAGCCATTGTTAAGACCAGCGCCAGCGCCAACAGCAAACTCAAAATCCTTTTCATCGTATCACACGCACCTTTCCGCCCTCTCGGACAATCAAATGCTTCTCGGTAAGTTCCTCCAGTCCCCGGTACAGACTGGTACGGCCCATATTCAGCGTGGCTGCCAGCTTTGTCACAGACAGCTTGGATACCGCGCCGCTCTCATCGCTGTGACTGTTCAGCCAGCTATACAGCTTACCCGTTACGCCCCGGCAGGTATACACGGCGATTTTGCCGTTCAAAAACCGCACTCGGTCGGTGAGAAAGGCAATATAGTTCAGCGCGATCTGGGGGATGGACAAAAACCACTCCTGCAACAACGCTTCCGGCAAAAACTGCACCCGACAGTTGCTGACAGCACGCACACAGGACACATACGCCCCATCCCCAAACAGCGATGCCGCCCCAAACACCCCGCCTGCTTCAAAAACGGACAGCACCGCCTGATCTCGCTGCGCCGATACCGCTTCCGCTTTGCCCTCCAGTACCACGCCCAACGCCTTGGGGTGATCGCCGGGCGCATAGATGCTCTCGCCCTTGACAAACACAGTCGGCGGCGGCAGCGCCGTCAGATCCGGCAGCGACGGTACATTTTGAAAGAGGAACAACCCCTTCATGATTTGGTTATCTGTCATAACCGCACCTCTTTTTGTTCCATTTGGAACAGTTTTCTACGATTATACTGCAAAAGGAACCGGCTTGTCAACGCAAAAGCGGTGTCATATTGGCGCATCACGCAAGAAGAAGCGGTATGGAATCCATACCGCTTCTTGTTCATATGATATGACTTATTTCTTACGCTTTATCAGGATAACCGCCACAGAGATCAGGGCCGCTGCTGCCACAGCAATGATGATCCAGACGATAACATTGCTATTGGACGAAGGAGCAGGACTGCCGCTGATATCATCAGATTGGGACGCGGACAAAACATATGTGCCTAAATGAGGCAGTATGGCCGCAAAGCCGCTATCTACCGCGTAGCCAACCATCTCCTCTACGGTGCCGTCAGGCGCCACATAGTACAAAACCGTATCCTGTCCGTAGCCCTCCGGCATCGCAAATGTTACGGTAACCGCACCGTCCGGCTCTACTGCTTTATCACCCACATATGCGGCTATATCATAGGCGGTGAAGTTTTCGGACGCGCCGCCAAGCGCCGTCTTGATCGCTTCATATTTCTCATGATCGGCACCAATGGCTGTTACGCGCAGCTCACTGCCCTCCGGAAAAACGCCTTCCTCTGTGGTAACAACCAGGCCGGTCGCTTCATCGACAGCCGTGCAGGGGATTATCTGCTGGGTTCCCTGCTTACAACGGGAGCATACACCCTCGATCAAACCGCCGCAGTAAAGGGTCGCCTCTCTCACAACAGTCGGCTCGGCAAAATCATGGCCCAGCGCCTCAATAGCACGGGTTTCCTCATGTCCGCAAACAGAGCAGACATGGCTTTCCTTTCCTTCTTCCGTACAGGTAGCCGCTGCAAGTTCTTTCCATTCTCCGTAATCATGACCGGCAGCCGGAATGGTCTGGGATGTGGTTTCACCGCAGCGCTTGCACTTGCCGCTTTCCACACCGGTTTCTGTGCAGGTGGGCTCCTTCGTCACCGTGGCCTTGCTGAAGCTATGGCCCAGTGCGGAGATCGTCTTTGTTTCCGTTTTGCCGCAGACAGCGCAGGTGCGGCTCTGGGTACCGGCTGCGGTGCAGGTCGCTTCCTTGGTCACCTTCCAGTCACCAAATTGGTGTGCTGCGGTTTTGGACATCGTCTCGGTTTTGGTCGCGCCGCAGGCAGAACAGGTATACGTTTTCACGCCGGTTTCCTTGCAGGAGGCCGCCTTTGTGACGCTGCCGCTGTTCCATGTATGATTGGCTTTTTCCACCGCCCCACAGGCAGAGCAGGTGTGCTGATGCTGGCTGTCGCTGATCTTGCTCCACTCACCGTAATGATGCGTCTTGCAAACAACAGACACTTCGGTGCTGTCACCGGATACAGAAATCGTCACCGTACCGTTTTTCATGACCGGCGATACAGAAACACCGGTGCTGCCAACGGAGGCATCCGTTTTGGCCTGCAGCGTAAACGAAAGCACATTTCCGTTCATATTTGTTTCATTGCTGTAGGCAATGGCCGCCTCACCGTCAGAGGTGTTCACATCGCTGAGCACAGCACCGCTGAGCAGCCATTGGCCGGAGGTCATGGTGAATCGGTCTTTATCATAGGAAAAGGTCAATGCCATGGATTTGGCGTTATCCGCGCCGGACAGAGCCACCGTAACGGTGACGCTCTCTCCCTGCTTGACCTGTGACGCAGATGCACTGACGCTCAATGCCGCGCCGGATGCAAAAGCAGTGACGCACAGAGAGTACATCAAAACCAGACTGAGTAAAATGGATGTGATTTTTTTCATGGTAAGCCTCCCGTTATGTTAGTGCAGCGGATGCGTGTCCGGCAGCAGCGTATAGTACAGCAGATACACCGCATCATCGCTGGTCACGGTTTCGTCGCCGTTGAAGTCCGCAGGCTGGTTGATGGGGTGGGTATCCGGCAACAGCGTGTGATACAGCAGATACACCGCATCGTCACTGGTCACAGTTTCATCACCGTCGAAATCGCCTGTCATATAGGGAGCAGGAATCATGCTCTTGAGCTGCCGGAAAATGTAGGCGTGACCGCTCTCATCGGGATGGCCGGCAACACCGTTGTTGGCAGTGGTGTAATCAAGATATTCGCCGTCTGCCAGATTGATACTTGCACGGTTTTCGTCCACATCGGCAAAGATCTCCACATCGGTAATGTCCGCATACGCACAATAGTCGCTGTGCGCCTCGGCATAACCCCGGAACTGTGCATTCACATAGGCCAGTGCCACATCCAACAGTTCACCCAGGTGCAGCGCCTTCTCCGTGCCTTCCATCTGATAGTATACATCATCCACCGGATTATAAAGGCCGACCAGCACCAATTTGGCGTCCTGATTCATACTGTGGATCATATCCATCACCGGTGCAAAGTTCTCGGTAACGCCCACATAGGCATAGAGCACACTTTCTGCCACGACCCGGGCAAGGGATGTATCCAAATCGGGCGCATACTGCTGCAAAACCGCGCTTAGTTCCTGCACAGCGCCCTTTATCTGCGCCATCGTGGAATCCTGATAACGGCTCCAATCCATTGCCAACGGTGCTTCGCCCTCCTGCACGCGGTTCATCTGTCTGCCGAGGAAGGTGGAGAAATTATTGCCGCCCATACAAACGGTAATCAGATCTGCCTTTTTGATATTCTTCTCATAATTGGCGCGCACCTGATCCACACTGCCGCCGTAATGCTGGAGCATCGGAACGATGGATTCCACGGTATAGCCATCGCCGACATAGTTCTTGTCCAAAATGTAGCGGATGTCCTCCACACGCAGGCAGCCCATCGCCAACTGGGCAAACTGATCGTCACTGATCTTCAAATAGTCTTTCAGCAAAGCCGGATATGCTCCGGGACTGCACACCTCGTAACCGTAGCTGTTGAGGAACCGTTCATCGTCAAAGCTCAGGTCATGAAAACCGTAACCGAACACGGTAGAGTCACCCAGGGAAGTATAGCTTTCGATTTCCAGTTCAGAGGGATCCCATGCACAGTAGGAATCCACCTTGCAGAAACCCTTAGATTGGGCATACTCCACCAGCATATCAATCATGTCAGCCGCTTCCGCCAGCTTCTTATTGACCATGTAGCTCTTAGCCGGCAGCTTACTCTGATAGGCATCCCAAATTACCTGTGCCATGATCTGATGTCCTGCGGCATTGGGATGAGCGCTGACGCCCTCGCCGTTGGGGAACATAAACATGAAATACAGGTTGATCATGATTTTGGTGGTCTCGCTCAGCTCTGTACCGTTGGTGACAGCCGCCGCAATCTCCGCGCCGATAGCGTTCATATCAATGCCGCCGCTCATGATACCAAACACCTGCTGGGCATCCAGCGGCTTCGTATTGGCGCAGCCCACCAGCATTTCAGAGATGCTGCCATAGGTGCGGAAGCCGTCTACCTTTTCGCCAATGTCATGGAGCAATGTCAGCAGACTGTCAATATCCACGCCGGCCATGGGAGCCAGTAGTCTCAGCTCCGGCAGCACCTTCTCCTTCATAAACGCAAAGGTCACATTGCCGGGGTTAGTCAGCATCGAATTAAGATTGGGAGCTAGCAGCGGTAAAAAACCTCTTGTCAAAGGATCATCAGGCAGCTTTTCATTCAGCATGGCAGCAAACAGCGGCACAAATGCATCGTTCTCCGTGTAGTACAGCCATGAATTTTTCAGCGCATCGGCAAGGGTAATGTCATACGCCTGCAGCTGGGCCTGCGCCTCGTCATTCACCTGGCCCATAGCCGTGGCAAGCTGTGCCAGCAGCGCCCAATCGCTGTCGGTATAGCCGTTCTCGTACCAACCACGCAGCATGGCGCCGATCTGTACTTCAGGCATGCCGCTCAAGCCGGGTACTGTCCCCTTGGCAATGCCGCCGATCATCTCATCCAGATCCTTCTGGATCACATCGCTGGGCTCGCCGTCAACCAGCTCATCAAAGAAAATGGGAATATCCGCCTCATACAGATCTGCATAGTAATAGCTGTCGGAGCTGCTGCACAGCGCACCCATATAGGTGTTGGCCAGCTCCAGAATATCACCGTAATATGTACCCAGATCCAGTGTCATGCCGTTGTAATCGGCCTGCAAAAAATCTACATAGCTGTGCAGACCCATCACGATCACATCGCAATCCGGATTGATCATGCGGATTGCTGCCATGTTTTTGGTGAAATAGACCACAAAGGACACAAAGCCCTGCACCAGCAAATCCACATACTGTCCGAACTGGGCATCCAGCTCGGCAACATTCACCGTGCCATCCAGATTTTCTTTCAGCATATCCATCATCTGCTGACGCACGACGCTGACATCTATCTGCTCCTTGGTGATGCCCAGATAACCCAACTGATCCTGCAGGTTATCTCTGTCACCGTATCGGTCACTTGTGATGGCACCGGTGAGGAAAGTGCCGAAGTTATTGCTGCCCAGATAATAGGTGATCAGGTCTGCCTGCGCAATATCGCTGTAAAACTCCTGACGCAGCGCCAGCTTTGCCTGTTCCGCAGCCGCCTTTGTCGCAGCAAGATACTCCGCCTGTGAAGCATAATTGCCCCGCTCAGGCACGGGAATCGAAACGCCGGGAATCTGATTGGCCCATGTCAGGAACCACTCCTCTCCCTCTGAGCCATGTCCCTCGTTGTAGCCGTTAAACACACGGTCGGTATAATCATCATTGACATGGTTCGGGTCCAAAATCGCATCCAGATCATCCGGACGCATGGCACTGCCGGCCAACTGGTGCAGCACCACTTTCCCCTCACCGTACTGTTGTTCCAGCATTTTTGTGATCAGTGCCGGATATGCTTGTTCTTCCACACGCAAAAATCCGCGCACATCCGTGCCGTCCTCTGCGTAATAGCCATCAAATCCGTATCCGTTGGTCGTAGAATCGCCAATAGAAACATAGTGGAATGTGCCATCCTGCTTTTCAGCCGCTATCGCCGTCTGCCAAGGCAGCAAGCCCGCAACCAAAAGGACCGTCATCACCATCGCTAATGCTTGTCTTACTCTTTTCACTTTTCCTTACCCTCCCATCAACAAAGCAACATGCTGCTTCATGATTTCCCTTACAGATTGCAATAAAATTGTGAACATTTTGTGAATAATTTGTTGCGAGTTTATGAACTTGTAAAATTTTCAGCACTTTATTTTTTTCTTCCCCGCATATCGGCATAAAAAGCTGTAAAAAGCGGAAAAACGGTTATAAGCTGCAAGGTTTACCGAAAAAGCGACACACGCCAAGTGGCCTTTTTAAGATGGCGCTTGGTGAAGTCGCCGATACAGTTGACGAATATAAAAAAACTGCCGCAGGTTTGACGGCGGCAAAATAAAAGCACGCCTCCGATTGCTCGGAGGCGTGCCTGTTGTTATTGTGCGGGGATTTGATTACCGCCCAACCTCACGAGGAGGTTGGGGGGTAATCATCGTTTTAATTATGGGTTCGGTTGTCAAAAACTTTGAAATAATTATCACCGGCTGCTGTAGAATAATCAACAATAATCTGATTGTTGAATCCGGGGAAATAACCGTCCTTATTTTGGGAAATTGCACTATCTCTATCAAGATAGGTGCCGGTTGAGGTAAACGCGGTGGTTCCGTTTAATGTCAACTTGATGTTATCGCCATTACCGGCGGTATTTCCGCAGTCCCAGAGATAAACGCCCGATACACCTTTAATAATAGAATCGGTTACCGTAGCATCGATCAATCCCTTCTTTGTTGCGGAAGGCTGATGCAGGAACAATGCAGACGAGGTGGCAGTTATCGTAGTGTTTTTCATATCCAGAATTGCCGAACCGGTTTCGCTGTTGCCGAACAATCTAATACCGTATCTGGAAGACTCGATTGTTGAGTTTTCAATAATCAATTTAGCATCTTCAGAACCGGTGTTGGACATAATGTCAATTGCACTTGAAATACCAGCGCTGCATGTGTTTATAATTGTTGCGTTCTTAACGATCAATGTACCACGCTGTACGGTAATGGTATCTCTATATGCACTAAAACCACTATCACCGTCGTCACCGTATGTTACAGTACCGTTCATAACGGTAAGTGTAGCACCCATGCCAACATCTATCATGCCATAGTTAGGCGTTTTATCGCTTCTGCCACCGGAAATGGTGTGGCCGTTCAAATCCAAGGTTACATCTGCATTTGCGGGAATTTTAATTGCGCTCTTAGCTGCATCGTTCGGTACAGAAATATCATCAGACAGTTTAATAGCTACCGGTTCGCTTGCAGTAACACTACCGAGCAAAGTACTGATAGAGGTATAATCATTTACCGTTGTCGGTATCAACGCATTCTTATCGTACTGATTATCAAAGCTATCGGACTCAACAGTATCCTGAGTAGCGACCAAAGATACACCCAGCTCGATGGAGGGAGCAGTTGTGCCGGTCTTGTAGTTGGCAACGTTGCCAACTTCTTCGGGCATATAAACTACAACTGCAAGAGTTTCTGCAGCAGCGTCTGCTGCCATGTTGCCGGTCTTGGAATAGTTGGCGATCACACCTGCGCCGGTAACAGCTGTACGAGCAGCAGCACGGTCAGCATAAACGGTGCCATTCCAATCTTCAACTACGCCCATGTTGATGTAGTCGGACAGCTTGAAGGTTTCACCTGCCACATTCGTGCCGGAAACTTCGTTGGCAACTTTGATGGCGAGGTTGTACTTGAGTGCCAGAGTGCCCTTGTTGCTGAGTCTGAGATAGGCAACTTCGGTGTGACCCGGCTCCCACAGAGCGGCATCATCAAACAACTTGGTGGTGCTGGTGACAGGAGTCCAGTTAGTGCCGTTGGTTGTGTACTCCAACTCAATGTCCAGGTTACCGGCGACGATCTTGTTCACGCCGGAGGTGACGGAGTCGGTGAACCAAGCGAATGTGGTGCCGATCAGCATCACGAAGCAGAGCACCAGACTCAGCACGCTCAGTAAGAGCGACTTTTTTGTACTCTTCATTTTGAGTACCTCCTTATGTAGTGTCAGCATCCTGA
>JAUMWJ010000005.1:42449-57920 GCA_030529655.1 Eubacteriales bacterium | reverse complement strand
GATTGTTCTTGTTATTGGTGTTCTGGTTGTTGAAATTCTTGTTGTCCATGTCGGACACCTCCTTCTGTACTTTATCGTACAGATATAGTGTTGCCCAAAGAAAAAAAGCTATGCAAAAAAATAAATGAAAATAAGAAAAAAACTGTTGACAAACAGGCGTGATATGGAGTAAAATACACCAGTGAAAACAAAGAAGGTCGGTGCATCCGCCTCACCTCCCGCGAACAGCAAAGAGGTCAACAGCGAAATGACAACCCTGATATGGGGTTTTGATTTGTTGCGCGGATGCTATGAGCGTTCGCGTTTTTATTTTGGAATGGAGGTGCTTCGGTTATTAGCAAAGTAGTGCATCAACTGAACGAGGAGATTTGCGATAAGGAGATCCGTTTGATCGGAGAAGCCGGCGAACAGCTTGGCATCGTGTCGTCTGCAGAAGCTCTGGAAATTGCAGAGGAGCGCGGTTTGGATCTGGTGAAGATTTCTCCGCAAGCTGTGCCGCCTGTCTGCAAGCTCATGAATTACGGCAAATATCGTTTTGAACAGAGCAAGCGAGAAAAGGAAGCCAGAAAAAATCAGCATGTGGTGGAGATCAAAGAGATTCGTATGTCTCCCGGCATTGATGTGGGCGACTTTAACACCAAGCTGAAAAATGCCCAGAAGTTTTTGGCAGACGGCAACCGAGTGAAGGTTTCCGTTCGATTCCGCGGCCGCGAAATGGCACATACGGAGATCGGCCGCGATCTGCTGAACAAGTTTGCCGAGCAGTGCGCCGAAGCAGCAACATTGGATAAGGCAGCCAAGATGGAAGGCCGGAATATGTCGATTTTCCTGTCCCCCAAGGCTGGCAAGTAAACAAGTATTTCATTTGCGATAAGCAAGGAAACATACGGAAGGAGAAACATTATGCCTAAACTGAAGACCCATAGCGGCGCCAAGAAGCGCTTCAATCTGACGAAATCCGGCAAGGTCAAGAGAGCTCACGCTTTCAAGAGCCACATCCTGACCAAGAAGGACACCAAGCGCGGCCGTCGCCTGCGCAGCACCACCTATGCGGATTGCACCACCGAGGCTACCATCCGCAAGATGATCCCTTACAAATAAGAGTCGGAACCGTTAGAATAGGAGGCAATAAGATATGGCAAGAGTGAAAGGCGCAATGATGGCGCGCAAAAGAAGAAACAAGACCTTGAAGCTGGCCAAGGGTTACTGGGGTGCTAAGTCCAAGCACTTCAAAATGGCTAACGAGCAGGTCATGAAGTCCCTGACCTATGCTTACATTGGCCGTCGTCTGAAGAAGAGAGATTTCCGTCAGCTGTGGATCACTCGTATCAGCGCTGCCTGCAAGCAGAATGGTATGAATTATTCCACCTTCATGCATGGTCTGAAGGTTGCCGGTATCGAGATCAACCGCAAGATGCTGTCCGAGATGGCTATCAACGATGCAGTTGCTTTCTCCGCACTGTGCGACATTGCCAAGAAGGCGTAAGTTAAATAAAAAAAGAGAGGGTCGACGGCCCTCTCTTTTTCATAGACAACTCCGTGGACAGACAATGCTGTCCACGGAGTTGTCTTTACATATCTTCATAAATTATTTCATTCACTTCCGGTTCTTTCCACGGCTCCATGGTCGCCACACAGCGGTTGATATTCTTGCCCAATTCATAGAATTTCGCCTCGTAGTCGGTCATCACACCTACCGGTCCATCGGCGTGTAGATCATGGGTGACTTCGGACAGAGAAAAACCAAACTGGGGGATCTCCTCCACGGAGAACTCGAAAAGTTTATCATTGTCGCTCTTAAAGTGGATCTGTCCGCCCATTTTCAACACTTTTCTGTACTGTTTCAGAAAATTTCCATGTGTCAAACGACGCTTTTTTTGGTTACTCTTTGGCCAAGGATCGCAGAAGTTGATATAGATGCGATCAACCTCCTCAGCGGCAAACATTTCCGGAAGGGAAGCGGCATCACCCACGATAAAATAAACGTTGTGCAGGCCTTCATTTTTAGCTCGTTCCATGGCAACTACCATGGCGTCAGGCACTTTTTCCACAGCGATCAACAGTACATCCGGTTCGTTTTTCGCTGTTTCCACAGTAAAGCGTCCCTTGCCGCAACCCAGCTCGATGCGGAGCTCTTTTGCTTCCGGCATTAACTCGCGCCAATGACCGATATGATCCGCAGGATTCGTGATCCAATATTCCTGACAAACCTCCATACGAGGATGCAAATTTTTCTTTTTACGCATACGCATGGTGTAATTCCTCCTCAAATGAGTACTAAATGCCGTAAAAACGCTTTTCTTTTTATACCACATACGGTACATTCTGTAAATATTTTTTTCATTTTTCTTTTTTTCGTAAAAAGTCGAGAAAAGGATTTATTGTTCACTTTAAAACTGTGCAAATATTTCCATTTTCTTTTGTGGAAAGTGATAAAAAACAAAAAAGAACAGTAGCAAGGGGTTGCGAAAATAAGAACAATATACTATAATACGAGATGTATGAGGAGGATTGTATTTTACGATAAGTGAATGCAGTGCAATCTTCCAAACGGCTGCCTTAAATAGATAATAGATATTTCTCAAATTGTGGCAGACCATGGAACAAGGAGGAGCTAACATGACAAATGTTTTGTTAGAAAAGAAAGGCCACATTGCAGTTGCTACCATCAACCGCCCCAAAGCCCTTAACGCTCTCAATTCCGAGGTGCTGGAAGACCTGAATGAGCTGGTGGAGCTGGTCAATGCTGACGAAGATATCCGCGCTCTGGTTCTGACCGGAGCAGGCGAGAAGGCTTTTGTGGCCGGCGCTGACATCGGCGAGATGAGCACCTTGACCAAGGCAGAAGGTGAGGCCTTTGGTAAGAAGGGCAACGATGTGTTCCGTAAAATCGAAACCATGCCCATTCCCACCATTGCAGCCATTAACGGTTTTGCGTTGGGCGGCGGCTGCGAGCTGAGCATGAGCTGTGACATTCGTATTTGTGCAGATACGGCCGTGTTCGGTCAGCCTGAAACTGGCCTGGGCATCACCCCCGGCTTCGGTGGCACGCAGCGTCTGGCTCGACTGGTCAGCCCCGGCATGGCCAAGCAGTTGATTTACGCTGCCAAGAATATCAAGGCAGACGAAGCGCTGCGTATCGGTCTGGTCAACGCTGTCTATCCTCTGGAAGAACTGATGGATGCTGCTGAAAAGTTGGCGACCACCATTGCAAAGAATGCTCCTATTGCGGTGCGCGCTTGCAAGAAGGCCATCAATGACGGCCTGCAGGTTGACATGGATCAAGCCATCGTCATCGAAGAAAAACTGTTCGGCAGCTGCTTTGAAACTGCTGATCAGAAGGAAGGCATGGGCGCTTTTCTGGAAAAGCGCAAGCACGAGCCTTACCAGAACAAGTAAATCATAATTAACAGGCGTACGCCTGATGATTAAACAACATTTCACATTCAAAAATTTGATTTAGGAGGAAACAACATGAAAGTAGCAGTTTTTGGCGCAGGAACCATGGGCAGCGGTATTGCTCAGGTATTCGCAGCAAAAGGCCACACCGCTCTGATGTATGCATCCAGCGTGGCAAGCGCACAGCGTCACAAGGATAAGCTGGCTGCCTCTCTGAACAAGAAGGTCGCTCGCGGCAAGATGACTCAGGAAGCTGCCGACGATCTGATGAGCCGCGTGCTGGTCGAGGAATTCGAGGCCGCCGCTGATGCCGATCTGGTCATCGAGTGCGTCGCTGAGAACATGGCTATCAAGAAGGAACTGCTGGGCAAGCTGGACGCCATCTGCAAGGATGAGACCATCTTCGCTTCCAACACATCTTCTCTGTCTATCACCGAAATGGCTGCCGGTCTGAAGCACAACATGATCGGTATGCACTTCTTTAACCCCGTGCCCGCTATGAAGCTGGTTGAGGTCATTGCCGGCGGTAACACCCCCGCTGAGCTGGTTGAGGAAATCAAGAATCTGTCCATCGAGATCGGTAAGACCCCCGTTGTCGTCAACGAGGCTCCCGGCTTTGTGGTCAACAAGATCCTGATTCCTTACTGCAACGAAGGCGTTTGCGTTCTGCAGGAAGGCGTTGCTTCCGCAGAAGATATTGATATTGCTATGCAGCTGGGCTGCAACCATCCCATGGGCCCCCTGCATCTGGGCGACCTGATCGGTTGGGATATCGTGCTGAACATCATGGATGTCCTGTACAACGAGACCCACGATAGCAAGTATCGCGCAAACGTGTTGATCCGTAAGATGGTCCGCGCCGGTAAATTGGGCATGAAGACCGGTGAGGGCTTCTTCAATTACAACAAGTAAAAATCTGTAAAGGAGAAAAGAGTATGGATTTCCATCTGTCTAAGGAACAGCTGCTCGTTCGCAAGATGTACCGCGAATTCGCAGAGAACGAAGTAAAGCCCCTGGCCGCCGAAATCGATGAAGAAGAGCGTTTCCCCATGGAAACCGTCGAGAAGATGGCTAAGCTGGGTATGATGGGTATTTACTTCCCCAAGGAGTACGGCGGCGCCGGCGGCGATGTCCTCAGCTATGCAATGTGCGTTGAGGAGCTGGCCAAGGTCTGCGGTACCACCGCTGTTATCGTTTCCGCTCATACCTCCCTGTGCGCCGCTCCCATTTTTGAGAACGGTACCGAGGAGCAGAAGAAAAAGTATCTGCCCGACCTGTGCTCCGGTAAGAAGATCGGTGCATTCGGTCTGACCGAGCCCGGTGCTGGTACCGATGCTCAGGGTCAGCAGACCACCGCTGTTCTGGATGAGTCCGGCGAGAACTACATCCTGAACGGTTCCAAGTGCTTCATCACCAACGGCAACGTAGCTGATACTTTCGTTATCATCGCTGTTACCGGTAAGGTCACCGATAAGCGCGGCCGCTCCATGAAGGAGATCTCCGCTTTCATCGTTGAGAAGAGCGATAAGGGCTTCTCTCAGGGTAAGCACGAGAAGAAGATGGGTATTCGCGGTAGCTCTACCTGCGACCTGATCTTCGAGGATTGCGTGATCCCCAAGGATCGTATGCTGGGTAAGAAGGGCGATGGCTTCAAGATCGCTATGAAGACCCTGGACGGCGGCCGTATCGGTATCGCTTCTCAGGCTCTGGGTCTGGGCGAAGGCGCTGTGGAAGAAGCTATCAAGTACACCAAGGAGCGCGTTCAGTTCGGTAAGCGCATCTCCCAGTTCCAGAACACTCAGTTCCAGCTGGCTGATATGCATACCCGTATGCAGGCTGCTCAGTACGTCGTGTACGCTGCTGCTATGAAGAAGCAGAATCATGAGCCGTATTCCATGGATGCTGCTATGGCTAAGCTGTTCGCTGCTGAGGCTGCTTCCGATGTGACCCGTCGTGCCGTTCAGCTGTTCGGCGGTTACGGTTACACCCGTGAATATCCCGTTGAGCGCATGATGCGTGATGCCAAGATCACTGAGATCTACGAAGGCACTTCCGAAGTCCAGCGTATGGTTATTTCCAGCAATCTGGGCGTTAAGTAATAAGGAGGTAAAGGTACAATGAAAATTTTAGTTACTGTTAAGCAGGTTCCCGATACCTCCGGTAAGGTGGCTGTGAATCCCGATGGTACTCTGGACCGCGCTTCCATGCAGACCATTATCAACCCCGATGATATGAATGCCGTCGAGGCCGCTCTGGCTCTGAAGGATGAGCTGGGCTGCAAGGTCGTGGCTTTCACCATGGGTCCTCCTCCCGCAGAAGGCATGCTGCGTGAGCTGATGGCTATGGGCGTTGACGAAGGTGTTCTGGTTACCGCTCGTGAGTTCGGTGGCAGCGATACCTACGCTACTTCCCAGATCCTGGCTGCTGCTATTGATACTTACGGCATGGAAGATGATGACATCATCCTGGCTGGCCGTCAGGCTATCGATGGCGATACCGCTCAGGTTGGTCCCCAGATCGCTGAAAAGCTGCATCTGCCCCAGATCACCTATGCCGGCGAGATCGCAAAGGATGGCAACACCTACACCGTGAAGCGCATGCTGGAAGATGGCTATATGACCATCAAGGTGAATGCCCCCTGCATGATCACCTGCATCAAGGAACTGAATCAGCCCCGTTACCTGTCTGTTGGCGGTGCTTTCGAAGCTTATTCCAAGCCCCTGGTCACCATGACCTATGAGACTCTGAAGGATCATCCTCTGATTGATAAGAGCACCATCGGTCTGGCTGGTTCTCCCACCAACATTCTGACCTCCTTCACGCCTCCCCAGAAGGGCGCCGGCATGATGCTGGAAGGCGATGGCAAGGAAACCACCGAGAAGCTGGCTGGCATCCTGGCCGCCAAGCATATCATCTAAGGAAGGAGATAAGAAAATGGCTTTTAATAGTGCTGATACCGCTGCCTTCAAAAACGTATGGGTTTTCTGTGAGCAGCGTCAGGGCGTGATGATGCCCACTACTTTCGAACTGATCTCCGAGGGCCGCAAGCTGGCTGACGAGCTGGGCGTGGAACTCTGCGGCATTCTGCTGGGCGACAATGTCGACGGTATTGCTGCTGAACTGGGTAACTACGGCGCCGATAAGGTGTATGTTTACAACAGCCCCCTGCTGAAGGACTTTACCACCGATGCTTACACCAAGGTTATCACCGAGGCCGTCGAAGAGATCAAGCCCGAGGTCCTGCTGTTTGGTGCTTCCAACATCGGTCGTGATCTGGCTCCCCGCTGCGCAGCTCGCCTGCACACCGGTCTGTGCGCAGACTGCACCCACCTGGACATTGATATGCCCAACTACAAGGACTTCCTGCGTGAAGCTTCCACTCTGCCCGAAGAGCGCATCAACAAGCTGGGCGTTGTGAAGATTCAGGGTCAGGATCATCCTGTTGACCGTGACCTGAAGATGACCCGTCCCGCATTCGGCGGCCATCTGATGGCTTCCATCTTCTGCCCCCGTTTCCGTCCCGCTATGGCTACTGTCCGTCCCGGCGTTATGAAGAAGCGCGAGTGCAAGAAGGATGTTGAGATTCTGCATCCCGCATTCAACCTGACCGCTGAGGATGTCAAGACTGAGGTCGTCGAGGTCGTTAAGGCTGCCAAGAAGATGGTTGACCTGATCGGTGCTGACTTCATCGTTTCTGTCGGCCGTGGTATTTCCAAGGACGTGGAAAAGGGTATTGCTCTGGCTGAGGAGCTGGCTGAAGTCCTGGGTGGCGTCGTTGGTTCTTCCCGTGCTTGCGTTGACTCCGGCTGGATCTCCGCTGACCATCAGGTCGGCCAGACCGGTAAGACCGTTCACCCCAAAGTCTATGTTGCTCTGGGTATTTCCGGTGCCATCCAGCACAAGGCTGGTATGCAGGATTCCGAGTGCATCATCGCTGTGAACAAGAATGAGACCGCTCCCATCTTTGAGGTGGCTGACTACGGTATCACCGGTGACCTGTTCAAGGTCGTTCCCATGCTGATCGAGTCCATCAAGGCTGCTAAGGCTGCTCAGTAAGCTAAAATCAACTGATTTTAAACGGGCTGTCCCATAACGGGACAGCCTGTTTTTTCTTGACGAAACACCTTATATCATATATACTATATGAAAAGATTGGAGGTAGCAATTATGGATTATGTTGCAATGGTAGGACTGCTTTTTGTGCCGCTGATTTGCCTGCTTTGCGCGGCGTGGTTCTTTGTTCGTTGGCAAAACGAACGCGAAGATGAAGAGAAAGCTCTGCATAATAAGAAAATCTGCAAGCGATTTTTAATTGCCACCATTGTAGCTGCGATTGTATTTGGTGGCTTAAAGATAATTTTTCCCTTTAACTAATAAAAAAGAGGATCTGCTTTAGAAAAGCAGATCCTCTTTTTTAGAACTCAGGATAACCGTCTTTCAAGCTTTCACTGTAGATGGCTCGCTCACCGCCGATAAACTTAGGACGCACACGAGCTGCCAACAGAATGGCTTCGCCAATATGTTTTTGCTCTAAACGAACGGGTACAGCAACTTTCTTCAGATGCATTCCAATCAAGGTGCCGCCTATGTCAAGTCCGGCATCGGCCTTGATCTCCTCCAACGCCACAGGATGACGGAAGGAATTGTACGCCGCTGTTGCGAAGGAACTGCCGGCTTTAGGCTGAGGCATGACATTAACAATCTCCGCGCCGGGAACAGCGTCATAGTCAACGATCAAGGCACGATTCAGGTGCTCACAGCATTGCGCGGCAATGTAGATACCCAAAGGAGCAAATACACTGTTCAGTCCGTCAAAAATTGCCTGACCGACTTCGGGTGTTGACCAACTGCCTACCTTGCGTCCTACCACTTCACTGGTCGAACAGCCCACCACAACAATTTGCCCTTTGTGCAGATGGGCCTCAATCACTAATTCCTTTGCTGCTTGGGCAGCTTCTTGCTGAACCTGTTGTAATAATTCATATTTCTCTACTTCGTGAACAATTCCTGCCATCATCTATTCCTCATTTCATCAACTTTTTCATCGTATTACTGTTTTCAAATAGTTTCATCAATATAATGCCAATCATGATACCGGTGACTCCTTGCACCAAATCTCCGGGGACGCTTAATAAGGCACCGAAACCTTTCCCCAGCAGCAGCGCGGTAAAGCCAAAATATCCTGCAATCATAATTAGTTCGCCGGCTATGCCGCTGATAAGCAATGCGCCGCGTTTGCGTTCCATAGCACGAAAGATCAGTGCCGCAACCATCGCATCCACTGCTTTAATGATCAAGGTGGCGGGTACATAGTATGTGTAGCCGGCAAGCAAATCCGTCAGCATCGAACCAATTCCTGCTGCAGCCGCGCCATACCACGGCCCAAGCAGCCACCCGGAGAGCAGAACAAAACAGTCACCTAAATTGACGTAGCCGCCAGTTGGTGAGGGGAGTCGAATTACCATCGTTGCAGCAAATACCAAAGAAGCAAAGAGTGCTGACATCACCAATTTCCTGATTTTTGCGTCTTCCATAGAATAATACCTTGCTTTCTGAGTCTTACTGTATTATAGTATGAACTGGTATTATTGAAATACCCAAAAGAATATTAGTTGATGATACCAGATGGAGGATGATATGCTCACATATACGTTCAAAAAGGACAGCGGTATCAGCTTATACGAGCAGCTCTATCGCCACATAAAAGAAGACATACTATCAGGCAAACTAAAGGCAGGGGAGAAGCTGCCATCAAAACGCGCATTGTCCGGACATTTGGAAGTGAGTGTGATTACCGTAAAAAACGCCTACGACCAGTTGGTAGCGGAAGGTTACATCTATGGAATTGAAAAAAGGGGATATTATGTGAGCAATATGGAGCGGCCGCTTTCTGCTTCTCCGGCTGCCTGCGTGATACAAGAAGCAGATGAACCTACATGGTTTTTGGATTTTGTCACCAACTCTATTTCGGCAGAATACTTCCCCTTTACTGCGTGGGCGAAGCTGATGCGGCGAACTATATTAGAGCAGGATAAAGCCCTGCTGTATGCCGCACCCTACAACGGCGCGGCAGCGCTCAGAAACGCAATCGCCGATTACTTGCATCAATTCCGCGGCATGACAGTTTCGCCGGAGCAAATCATTGTGGGTGCTGGAACAGAGTTTTTATACAATTTATTATTGCAACTTCTGGGGCGCGACAAAGTGTATGCTGTGGAAGACCCGGGATACAGCAAAATCACAAAAATCTATGAAAGTAACGGTGTGGCTCTGCAACAAATTGAATTAGATGAAAACGGCCTTTCTGCGTTACAGCTGCGGCAAAAAAATGCAGATGTCGTTCATATTTCTCCATCACACCACTATCCAACGGGCATCGTGATGCCTATTACGCGCCGACAGGAATTGCTGCGTTGGGCCAGCGAAGGGGAAGATCGCTATATTTTGGAAGACGATTATGACAGCGAATTTCGTTTTGTCGGACGTCCGATTCCCACACTTTTTTCTGTGGATGAAAATGAGCACGTGATTTATTTGAACACATTCTCAAAAACGATTGCACCGTCAATTCGTATCAGCTATATGGTTTTGCCGCCGCATTTGCTGCACAAATTCCGTCAGAATCTGAGCTTCTATTCCTGTACGGTATCCAGCTTTGAACAATATACCTTAGCGTCGTTTCTCTCACAAGGGCGGTATGAGCAGCATTTAAACCGTATGAAGAACCGCTATCGTCAAAAGCGCGATAAGGTGATTAAATTGATCCAGGAAGGAGATCTTTCCCGGCGTTCGGAAATCATGGAACAGGATGCGGGATTGCATTTCCTGGTGCGATTGGATACCGATTTAAGTGACCGCGGATTGCAAGAACGGGCTAAGCAAAATGGACTGCGCTTGGCTCTGCTATCTGATTATTATAGCCGTCCGGAATGTGCGCCGCCGCATATATTGGTGGTAAATTATTCCGGTATTGAATTAGATAAGCTGTCAGAAGGATTACGCCGACTGGCAAATATTTTGGAGGAAAAAGAAGATGTACGATGAATTGACTAAGGGCGATTTGATAAAAATGCAGGAGGAAATTGATTATCGCATCAAAGAACTGCGTCCCAAATTGATCGAAGATGTGCAAACCGCTCGTGCTTTTGGCGATTTGAGCGAAAACTTTGAATATAAGTGCGCCAAGCAGGAAAAAAATCGTAATGAAAGTCGTATTCGATATTTGGAAAGAATGATCAAAACGGCACAAGTAATTGAGGACACCTCTACCGAGGAAACAGCCGGCCTATACGATTCGGTAGAAATCCGAATGGAGAACACTGGTAAAACCCGCGTCATCCAACTGGTCACTACCTTGCGACAGGATGCGTTAAAGGGATGGATCAGCAAGGAATCTCCCGTGGGGAAAGCAATCATGGGACGCAAAGCAGGGGAGTGTGTGAAAGTAGATATGGGTAACGGAAAAGGTTATACCATACAGATCTTATCCATCACCAAAGGACGCGATGATGGCAGTGTTCCCATCGGCAGCTTTTAAGCAAAAAAATCGCAGCAACAATGCTGCGATTTTTATCATCCATTTATAGTAATTCCTCAAAACTCAAGATATATTGATCGCATATTTCTCGCATTTCTTTTTCAGCTTGAAAGAATACTGAATCATGCACCCCGATTACCGTTAATCCAGCTTTTTTCGCTGCACGACATGCCTCAATCGAGTCATCATAAAATGTACAGTCTTTTTCCTTTACACCCATTTCTTCTGCCACAATATGATAAATTTCGGGGTTGCTTTTTTCCATGTTAAGATCGTGAGCGAAGAAAATGCGTGAAAAATAGGGCATAAGACCTAACTTATTCAGGGCTGCATGGCAATGTGACGGCACACTGGATGTCAGAACGATCATTGTTTCGCCTTTTGCCCTGCATTTCTCCAAATAGTCCATAACACCGGACTTTACGGGTACTTTTGTGGCATACATATCACCGGCCATATTCATCCATTCTGCCATAATGTCCTCGATTGACTCGCTCAAATGGCAGTATCGCTTGGTAAATTCCGCAGCAAGAGGAAAAATCGTATGTGCAACGCCGGCACAATATTCCTCCGTATAAGGGTAGCCGCGATTGGCCAGAAATGCCTCATCGACACCACGCCAGATGCCGTTGGAATCAATTAATGTTCCATCCATATCAAATATCAGCATTTGTATTCCTCCGTCCAGAATCGCCATGGAAAATCAACCGCCTCTTCAGCATAGTCAATGCCGATGCGTTTGCCGCAGCGTATGGTCCAATTTACTTTTTCTTCCGGTAGTTCCAAATCAGATAACGAGCGACAGATAAATAGCGTATTACCTGTCAAATCCTCTCCATTAAAAGACCTGTCAAGGTCAAGAGCTTTACAACATTTACCTGGTCCATTAAGAAAATTCTTCTTTTGATAAGCAGTCAGTTCAGACAAAGTTTTACCATACCGAAGTTGGCTCATGCGTTCTATACCGTAAACGGGCTTCAAGCCGCGCAGAAGGACAGCTTCCGGTTCGCCTTCGATATTGGTTGTAAAATTCAGGCAATGATACATCCCATAAATCAGGTAGATATATGCGTGACCGGGAGGACCAAACATGACAGCATTGCGCGGTGTTTTACGGTAACCATAGGCGTGGCATGCTTTATCAATGCTGCCTACATACGCTTCCGTTTCCGTAATGCGACATACCAGCATATCATCGTGCCATATGCGCACTAAATAACAACCTAATAATTCTTTGGCAATTTTGACAGTATTGCCCACAAAAAAATCACGGCATAACTTTGTCATGTTTTCACCTCGATAGTATGATTCTATCATCTATTATTCAACCTGTAAATGGGGAATAATTATACCTGCATATAACAAAGGATCATCGAAATCAACGAAGCTGTATTGCTTTTTGTGGACAAAAGAAATAATATGTGGTAAAATAAGTTGATTTGATATGTACTTAAGAGGGGAAACAGCGCCATGGGCGGTAAACTGATCATATTTGAAGGAACGGATGGCTCCGGTAAGGCAACACAAACGGCATTGCTGTGTCAAGAGCTGGAGCGACGGGGCATTCCGTACAAGAAGTTGGATTTTCCACGCTATAAAGAAGAATCTTCAGCATTGGTAAGACTATATTTGAGCGGTGCGTTTGGTTCACACCCGGATGACGTAAACGCTTATGCAGCAGCCAGCTTTTATGCTGTGGATCGTTATGCCTCCTATAAACAGGATTGGGGCGCGTTTTACGAAGAAGGCGGATTGTTGATTGCTGACAGATATACCACCTCCAATGCTGTACACCAGACTTCAAAGCTGCCGGCAGAAGAACGCGAAAGATTCCTTAATTGGTTGTTTGATTACGAATATGGTTTATTAGGTCTGCCGAAACCGACAAGAGTTCTTTATTTGGATTTACCCACAGAAATATCAGAGCAGATGATGCGCAAGCGTGAAGAGAGCACAAATACCCAAGCTGATATTCACGAAAAGGATGATGCGTATTTGCGCGCCTGCCGGGAAAATGCTGCCTTTGTCGTGAAGCGTTGCGGCTGGACACGGATCGATTGCAGTAAGGATGGTGCTGTTCGCAGTATAGAAGATATACACAGGGAAGTTCTTGCGAAGCTCGATGATTTGCTGTGATATGCAGCAAAAAAGGGACGATGTACGCCCCTTTTTTGCTCCGTATGTCAGCAGGAACAGCATGAATCTCCGCTGCCGTAATTGTTGGCGCAGCTATGATTGCCACAGCAAGAAAAGACTAACAGCAGAATGATGATAAGCCAGATGCAGGACTGATTGTCTTGAAAACACATACTTGTCACCTCACTTATGTTTCACTATTCTATTTTATGCAATAGAATATGCGAATGTACCTTGTTCACAGGAAGTTGAGGGGCAACAGAAATATCCGGAAAGGAAAGGGAAAATATGCAAAAGAGAAATAAATATGATACTGCAAAATGGGATGCTGAACAGGTACGAAATAGTTCACAGCAAGCAAAAAAGAAAGGAAACGGCCGGTGGCGTAACATCTCGCCGCGCATTATATACTTCGTCTGCGTTGTCCTGGCGTCCTGCCTTTTGGCCGAGCTTGGCTGGCTTGCCGTTAATGAAGTGTGTGCCTTAAATAAGGAGCCGCTGACGGCGGAGATTGAAATCAACGAAGGCGACAGATTGGGAACGATCACCAAAAAGCTGAAGACTGCCGGTATCATTGATTCCAAATTTCTGTTCAAAATGTACGGCATTTTCAGCGGTACGGCAAAAAAGGTGAATCCCGGTGTATATAAGCTGGATACGGATATGGATTATCATTGTCTGGAAGAGAGCATGCAGAGAAGCTCTGAAACAGCAGAAACTGTGACGGTTACGATTCCTGAGGGTTACACCGTACAAAAGATCATCGATCTGCTCGCTGAAAACCGTGTCGCCTCTGCAGAGAGCTTAACGGAAGCAGCGAAAAACTATGTTTTTGAAGACTATGACTTTATTGATAACAAAAATCTTGGCAGTATCAATCGCCTGGAGGGTTATCTGTTCCCGGATACCTATGAGTTTTATCTGAAGGGCGAGGCAACAGATGCGCTGAATCGCCTGTTGGAGAATTTTGCATATCGGCTTCACGAAGATATTGACCTTGGGGACCATAAATTAAAAGATGTAATTACGCTTGCTTCCATTATCGAGCAAGAGGGTATCGGAGATCTGACAGAACGCAAGAATATTGCTTCTGTGCTTTTCAACCGTATGAAAACGACCAGTAGTGAAACCTACGGTTATTTACAGCTTGATACCACGATTTACTATGCGCTGTCCTTGGAAGGCAAAGGAAAAGATGCCTTCGATAAGAATCTGGACAGTCCCTATAACACCTATTTGAATCCCGGTTTACCGGCAGGTCCCATCTGCAATCCGGGTCTGGATTCCATCAACGCTGTGCTGAATCCCAATCAAACAAATTATTACTATTTTGCAGCCGGTAAAGACGGTGTCAACCATTTCTTTACCAACTATAATTCTCATGTCAACTTTGTGAACAGTGATATGTACCAACCCGACTGAGCGCCATGATAGAACGAAAGAAACCTGAAATACTTTCCCCGGCAGGGGATATGGAAAAACTGAAAATGGCCGTTTTATACGGCGCAGATGCTGTATATCTGGCAGGCACTTCTTTCGGAATGCGATCTTTTGCCGGAAACTTTAACGATGAGGAACTACCGCAAGCTGTACGCTTTGCTCATGACCACGGTGTTAAGGTGCATGTGACGGTTAACACGATGCCGCGCAACCATGAGGTGGATTGTTTGCCGGCCCATTTGGAACGCTTGGATGATGCCGGTGTCGATGCCTTGATTTTGGCAGATTTGGGTGCATTCACGCTGGCAGGGAAGTATGCACCCCATTGCCAGCGCCATGTCAGTACACAGCAATCCATCGCAAACTATGCTTGCGCCGGCGCATGGTATGATTTAGGTGCAAAGCGCGTGGTATTGGCGCGTGAGCTGAGCTTAGATGAAATCCGCGAAATCCGCGTCCGTGTGCCAAAGGAGTTAGAGATCGAAACCTTTGCTCACGGTGCCATGTGCGTGTCCTATTCCGGACGGTGCTTGCTTTCCAACTACATGACAGGACGCGACAGCAATCGCGGTGCCTGCGCCCAGCCGTGTCGCTATCAATATGCGCTGATGGAGGAAAAGCGCCCCGGAGAATACTTCCCTGTATTCGAGGACGAAAAGGGCACCTACATTATGAATTCTCGTGATATGTGCATGATTGATCATCTGGATGATCTGATGGATGCCGGTGTGGACTGCTTGAAAATTGAGGGACGCGCCAAATCTGCCTATTATTCTGCGATTGTTACCGGAGCCTATCGCCATGTACTTGACGATGTGGCTGCAGGCCGAGCGGTTGATCCTGTTTGGCGCGACGAAGTGGAACATGTCAGTCACCGTCATTACGCCACCGGTTTCTTCTATGGTCAGCCCGGTCAGTACTATGAGAACTCGCGCTATATCCGCGACTGGCAAATTTGC
>JAUMWJ010000005.1:25086-42439 GCA_030529655.1 Eubacteriales bacterium | reverse complement strand
TAGTAACAGATTGCGATGCTGACGGCAATGCTACCCTGTCGCTGCGCAACAAGTTTGCGACAGGCGACACGGTGGAAATTGTCGGCCCTGGTGTAAAGCCATTTTCCATGACAGCGCCTATGATGACAGACGCTGACGGCGTGACATTATCGGAACCGAAAACGCCGCAAATGATTTTTCATATGAAGTTACCTCATGCTGTACCGCCTATGAGCTTTGTACGGCATGCAGTGGAGCTTTCCGCAAAATAACAAAATTCCCACACTTTGTGTGGGAATTTTGTTTTAACGCTTTTTAAATACATGAATATCAAATGAAATGCGTGTGGTCAGCGTTTCCAATGTTGCGAGTCGCTCACCACCCTCTTTCGAGGTCTTCCAGTAATAGGGCGTCATTTGGAATAAAGCATGAATATCCTCTTGGCGCTGCAGCGTTATCATTTCTTCCACATGGCGAATCTCTACATAGTCAAACCCCTCATAGGGTGTTTCTTTTACTTCGTTGGGGTATGGATGATCATACAGAACTTCCTTCAACTCCCACAAATGCTTTTCCGATGGAACCACATATACAAAGTATCCACCAGTTCGTAATACTCGTTGAAATTCATCCAAAGCCAAGGGTGAGAAGCAGTTAAGCAGAAAATCGATACTGTGATCCGCAATAGGTAGATGATAGGAAGAAGCGACTGCAAACTCGACGGCTTTCTCCCGTTTGGCAGCTAAACGCAGAATGAACTTTGAAATATCTGTTCCTGCCATATGCGGCTTCTTGCCGGATTGTAACAAGGCACGATACACGCCGCTGGTATAATAGCCCTCACCACAGCCGGTATCCAGTACACGAGGTGCTTCGCCACATAAGGTTACAGCCAGACAGCAAAGTGCTTGACGCAAAGGCGCATAGTAATCCTTGGATAAAAACGCAAAACGGGCATTGGCCATGCCTTTATCGTCCCCCGGCATCTTGGAATTTTTGCGATTGACCGGCAGAAGATGGGTATATCCCTCTTTGGAGATGTCATAACAATGTCCGTTTATACAGCGATATGTATGTTTATCGCGTGTCAACGGATTGTTGCAGATTGGACAGGTAAACAGACTCATGATTCCTCCCGAGAAACTGTCACATCGTGAATCCAGTGCGCCTTATTGATATGAACAATGCACATAGGCACTTTAAAAATGCTCTCTGCCTGAATGGCAAAGGCGATGATCCAGCAATCGCATCGGAACACCAACGCAACCAATACTGTTACGGGCAGTGCGATCAGCCATTGCGGAAGCAAATCAAGCGCAGCAGCCCAGTTCACGTCGCCTCCTGCGCGCATAACACCGGTCACAGCGGAGATGGCATAGGCATGCAGGGGAGTGCTGGCAAACGATGCGACTGCCAGCGCAGTGGCTATGACAGCTGATTCACCGTATAATCGAAACAGAGGGAACACGACAGGACGAAACAGCAAGGGAACCAATAACAGCGATACGACAGACAAACCAATCGCCACAAGCGTGGTAAACCGGAGCAAGGTACGGCTTAAATCCATCACTTCATTGTTTGATTGGCCTTCGCCAATGGCTTTACCGACAATAACAGCCGTGGCAGCACCTAAGCCAAAACATACCACAAGGAAAAGACGTCCTAAGTTGCCGGTGACGGAATACGCCGCCAAAAATGCAACAGAATTTACTGTATAGCCGAGAATGACGGTAAGCAAACTATTGCCTAACCCCCAGCCTATCTCGTTTAAGAGCACAGGGGAAGAATACTTGATAAAGCGGCGCAGCATTTCCTTTCCGGGACGGAAAAAGGCAGGTAAATCGAGGGGAATTGTCTTGCTGCGCAAGGCGCAGATCAGACAAATAGACACTTCGGAGAGACGCGCCAATAGTGTTGCAATGGCGGCACCTTTAATGCCCAATGCAGGCAGACCGCATTTACCGTAAATCAGCAAATAGTTCAGCACCGTGTTCAAAATCGTGGAAAAACCAAACAGTTTCATGCCAAAATTCGGATTTTCCACGCTGCGCTGTGCGCTGACATAAATGCTGGAAAGCATATTGAATACATAGGAGAAGCCAATGACCTTCAGATAAGGTGCACCCAGAATCGACAGCTCATGTTTATTGCTGAGCAGATCCATAATAGGCACAGGGAACAGGAAAAACAGAATCCCCAGCAGCAAAGCGATGGTTGTGCCCAGTATGGAAGCCACGCCCAAAGCTCGGCTGATATTTTTGAGATCCTTTTTGCCCCAGTACTGGCTGACAAGAATACCCAAACCACTCTGTACGCCAAAAACAAGACTGATGAGCAGGAACACCGGAACATTGGCTGTCGTCACAGCAGCCATTTCGGTATTACCCAACTGACTGACCATAAAAGTGTCGATTAAGCCGAGGGAAAAGGTAATTAAATTTTGCAAAATCATCGGCAGACTCAATCGCCATAAATAGCGATAGAATTCCGGCCCTCGTCTGGTGAAATTTTTTATCATATAAACCTCTTACAGCATCGGAAAACGCTTTTCCTGATGTTCCTTCAATGCCTCATAAAGTGAATCAATTTCTTCAGTGGTGGTGTCCGGCGAGAAGCTGATGCGGATTACACCGGCAGCAGTCTTTTTATCTAAACCAAGTGCGGAGACCACATGGCTGCTTTTACCGCGGTGACAGGCGCTGCCCGCACTGATGCAGATACCTTTTTCGCCGAGATCGGTCACAATATTGGCACTGGGATAACCGGCTAACGCCATTGCCAGGATATGCGGTGCTGTGCCTTTTCCCACGGATACCATACCCGGTATGGTCATCAGTTTTTTGCGGCAGTATTCTTTCATATCCGCTGTGTGCCGTAATTTCTCTGTTAAATTCTCATGGCGCAGTTCCACCGATTTGGCAAAACCGACAATCTGTGCCGTGGCTTCTGTGCCGGAGCGCAATCCATTTTCCTGTCCGCCACCGGGCAGAAGGGGACGCACATTGCGGAAACTGTCAGCTATATACAATGCACCGATGCCTTTTGGACCGCCTATCTTATGAGCAGACAGGCTCATCATGTCCACGCCCCAGCTTACGGGATCACAAGCTACCTTCAAAAAGCCCTGTACCGCATCACAATGAAGAAGCGCTTTACTCTTTTTATCTTTCAGCAGTTGTGCCGTTTCCTTGGCAGGGAAGATGCAGCCCGTTTCGTTGTTGACAAGCATCATGCTGACAAGTACCGTGTCCTCACGCAGGGCATTTTCTACCTGCTCTACATGAATATTGCCGTCTTGATCCGGCTGCAGATAGGTAACAGTATAGCCCTGTTTTTCCAACCACTTGCACGGCTCTATAACGGCGCTGTGCTCCACAGCGGTAGTAATGATATGCTTGCCGCTGTGTCGTCCCTGCCAGATAGCGGCTTGGATGGCCCAGTTATCGCTTTCCGTACCGCAGGAGGTGAAGTACAGGTTCTTACTCCGGCAACCCAATGCCTTAGCAATGATACCACGACAGGATTCCACCGTCTGCTTGGCATCTTGCCCCAGAGGATACTGAGAGGAGGGATTGCCAAACTGCTCCGTCAATGCCTCATACATGGCATCTGCCACCGCTTTCGGTACAGGCGTGGTAGCAGCATGATCTAAATATATCATGAAAACACCTCATTTTCATAAAGTCGGGGACTTGCCACCGACGCAAGAATCGATTATAATAACCAAAATAGTATTATACTCATTTTCAAGAAAAAGTGCAAGGAGTTTAATCTAAGGATGAAGGTTGCCATTTACACCCTTGGCTGCAAGGTAAATCAATATGAAACACAAGCAATGGAGCAGGAGCTTGTCCGCCGCGGTCATACGCTGGTGGATTTCGAAGATACTGCCGATGCTTATATTATCAATACCTGTTCTGTAACGGCTGTCAGTGATAAAAAATCTCGTCAGATGATCCGCCGCGCTAAAAAGCGTAATCCCAACGCCGTGGTGGCCGCCTGTGGCTGCTATGTGCAGACACATACGCAGGAAGCGGCAGCGTTAGATATTGACCTGATTGCCGGTACCGGTGATCGGATGGCTTTTCTCGACCTGCTGGAGCAGGCTTCGGCAGAGCAGGAACCCATGCAGTTGGTGGACAATGCGTTTCAGCGCCGTCAATTTGAAGTGCTTCCTGCCGGCGGTATGGCGGCCCGTACCCGAGCCATGTTGAAGGTGGAGGACGGCTGTGTGAACTTCTGCACCTATTGCATCATTCCCTATGCACGCGGAGGTGTGAGATCTTTGCCGCTTTCGGTAGCGGTAGAACAAACAAAGCAGCTTCGTGAGGAGGGATACCGGGAAATCGTCATTACAGGTATCGAAATCTCCTCTTACGGTCACGATTTCAAAGATGGAACGACATTGATCGATCTCTTAGAGGCGATTTCTAAGGCAGCAGGAAATATGCGCTTGCGCCTTGGCAGTTTAGAACCACGCACGATTACGGAAGATTTTTGCAAGCGAGCCGTTCAACTGTCGAATCTCTGTCCGCATTTTCATCTGTCCATGCAAAGCGGTTGTGACGAGACACTCCGCCGTATGAATCGTAAGTACGACACAGCGCGTTATTTAGAATCCGTGCGTCTTTTGAATGAATATTTTGATCATCCGGCGATTACTACAGACCTGATTACAGGATTTCCCGGGGAAACAGAAGAAGAATTTGCCAAGACATTGGCCTTTATCGAACAGTGCGCCTTTGCTGATATGCATATTTTCCCGTATTCCATTCGACCCGGTACACCGGCCGCCAAAATGGAACAGGTGCCGGGCCCCATTAAAGATGAACGCGCACACCGAGCCGGTGAAGTGGCGGCAAAAATGCATCGTGCCTATCTTTCTGCGTGTGTTGGCCGCACCTATTCCGTGCTGTTCGAACAGCCAAAGGACGGAAAATACAGCGGTCATGCCCCTAACTATATGGAGGTGGAAGTGATGCAGGACGGTTTACATAATCAAGTTCTTGATGTCATGATTACAGGTGTTGACAATGACATTTTACTGGGAGAGGTGAGAAAATGAACCATTTTTTTGCTTACATAGCGCGTATGCGATTTATCAATCGTTGGGCGCTGATGCGTAACAGCTATACGGAAAACATTCAAGAGCACAGCCATCAGGTGGCCGTATTGGCTCACGCCTTGGCGGTGATCCGCAACACCTATTTTGGCGGCCAGATTGATGCCGGACAGGTTGCTGTGGCGGCGCTGTATCACGATGCCAGCGAGATTTTAACGGGCGATTTACCTACGCCGATCAAATACTATAATCCGTCTATTCGGGATGCGTATAAGCAGGTGGAGTCCATTGCCTGCGACAAGCTGGTGAATATGCTGCCGGTAGAATTGCGCGACAGTTATCACGAGATATTGCAGCCGGCGGACAGGGAAGTGGAAGAGCTGGTTAAGGCGGCGGATAAACTCAGCGCCTATATCAAGTGCCTGGAAGAACTGAAAGCCGGCAATGCGGAGTTTCGCCAGGCTGCGGAGCAGACGGCTGCGGCATTGGATCAGTTTGAGCTGCCGGAACTGGACTATTTCCGTGAACACTTTATGGACAGCTTTAAGCTGACCTTGGACGAAATGAAATCATGATCAGAAAAGCGACAAAAGAAGATCTGCCAGCGATCATGCCGATTTATGCCACAGCCCGTGCCTATATGCGAGCTAACGGCAACATGACGCAGTGGGATGGTATTGACGCTCCGGAATGGCAACTGGAAAATGACATACGCTTGGGTCAGCTCTATGTATGGGAAAAGAACGGCATACACGCATCCTTTGCTTTTATCATCGGCGATGACGCAACCTATTCCACCATTGAAAATGGTGCGTGGTTAAGCAGCAGTCCATATGGCACGATTCATCGGCTGGGCAGTGACGGACAATATAAAGGTGTCTTTGCTGAGATCGTGGAATGGGCGTTGAAGCAGATTCCTCATCTGCGTGCAGACACCCATAGCAATAATGCTACTATGCAACATTTGCTGCAAAAGAACGGTTTTCAGCGTGTTGGGATCATCTATGTGCCTGACGGCTCACCGCGCATGGCTTTTGAACAGGTTAAATAAGCAAGAAATCCACCTCATGAGGTGGATTTCTTGCTTATAAGAAGATTTTAACAAGAATACTGCCAATTAGTGCAATCATAGGAATCAGCAGATAGTAACGCTTTTTTGCCTTTAGCGGTATGGATTCACTGTGTGCCACACGGTCACCACATAGCCAAATAATGCCGGCTACGGCAATAGCGATCCACATATGATCGCGCCAAACAAAGAAATACAACAGTAGACAAGCTGCTGTTATAAAGCGATACCATGCAGGAAGCTCCGCAATCGCCTGATATGTTTTTCCGCTGTCCCAGCAAACACCGTCCACTACTACATCGGCGTTATAGCCACGCATGATAAAGCGACATTCCTTACCGCCGATGGTAATGGGCTCGTCCACATAACCGTCACGGGGCCAAAATAGTTTACCTTCCTCGTTATCCACAAAAAGAGTGGAAGCGCTGCTGCGCAGTCCCTGCCGCACATAGGTCACCTGATGCTCCACGCCGTCTATGGTAATATCCCATGTTTGTTCTTTTGCCATCGTCAGATCCTTTCCTGTCCGATCGCCTCGGACGAACTTACTTTAGTGGGAGAGTTTGACCTGCTGCATCGCACGGAACAAAAGCGATGATACAAAGCCGGTCAATGCGCCTGTTACCAATGAAACAGCCAGTAAAAAGGGAAGGTACCCCAATACCATGGTGTTACCCAGCGTGATCATCGCCGCAGCAATCTGCCCTACATTATGTGCCGCTGCACCGCCAATGGATACGCCAAAGATGGATAATTTCGGCAGCTGTTTAAGCAAAATCATCGTCAGCATGGCTGTCAGTCCACCCAGTAGGGAAAAAATCAACGCCGAGGCATTTCCGGCAAATAAACTGCCCAGCAAACAGCGCGCCACTAAAATAGCGAGAGCAGGAAGTGCACCTAATTCATACAGTGCAAATACGGTAACGATATTGCCAAGTCCCAGCTTTACGCCGGGCAAGGGAATCAGCAGGGTAATGGGAAAGAAGTTTTCCATAGTGCTCAGTCCTAAGGCAAGCGCTGTCAATATGGCACCAAGAGCCATTTTTTTTGTATACTTATTCATTGGCTCACCCCACAACCGCATCCGGCGCACCCAAATCTGCGCCCTTCAGATGAATCACGATCTGGGCCGGCAGGCAGACAATAGACTGCCCGTTGCGCGTAATGATGCCGGTGTGCACACAGTCCTGCGTGGGACAATTACTCTCCTGAACACATACGCCATGATCGGTGACACTAACCTGCAGGGTGTAGCCATTGTTGCTGTAAGTATGCACGGATTCACCTTCGAAAAGCGGTAAGGAGTCAACCACTTTATTGCCAACAGATACAACGGCCGTCAATTTATCATCATTTGCTTTGTTTCCGTAAAAAACGGCGGCAACAAGCACCGACATGGCAATCACGGCGGCAACAACCACTCCATCCAAAACGGTGGGTTTTAAATTAACGGTCAATGACCTGGAAGTCATAGGATGCACCCTCCGGTTCGGAAATTTTATTCTGCAGGTTTGGTGTATACAGCAGACGCCCGTCTGCGGTTATCAAAACCATGTCAAAGCTATCAGCGTTTGCACGCCAAAAGTCGACGGCACCCTTTTCGCCCATCACATATAGTGCCGTTGAATAAGCGTCGGCCATAGTCCCGTTATCGGCGATAATCGTTACAGACATCAAATCGCTTTGTACAGGATAGCCGGTCTTAGGATCAATAATGTGTTGATAAACTGTACCGTTTTCAGCGGTAAAATAGCGTTGATAACCGCCGGAGGTTACAGCGAAAGCATCGCTGAGCGCAACCGTGGCGGCATAATTATTGCTTTGCGGATCTTGAATGGCAACAGACCACGCTTTGCCATCGGGCTTATTGCCACAGACATAGACATTACCGCCTAAACTGATACATCCGCTTGCTATGCCGGAAGAGGCAAATATCTTTGCCACGCAATCGCTGGCATAGCCCTTGGCAATACCACCCAGATCAACGGCAGAGCCGGCATCTAAGGTGACGGTATTTCCATCCAAATGCACATGGGTACTGCCGACATAGTTCAGCAGGAATGCGATCTCATTTTCATCCGGTACGCGCGGCGCATCGGTCGTAATGCCCCAGGCGTTGACAATGGGCGCAATCGTCATGTCAAATGCGCCATCGGTCGACTGCGTGTACTGAAGGGAAGTACGCAGTAGAGCGGCTGTTTCATCAGATACCCGGAAATGCAGCGTTTCATTCAACTTAGCAACTTCACTGTCGGGTATAGTGGTTGACAGCATACGTTCCAACTCGTTGATCTTACGGGAGGCATCTGTCAATGCCGTTTGGGCATTCTTGCCGTAGGCAGTCAGGGACATATAGGTATCCATGGCAAAAAGCTCGGCGGACGCGCTTTTTTCTGCACAGGAAGTTGCGAAAAGTAATAGTGTAATTGTAAAGAGCAGAACAACAATCTTTTTCATTCTTATTTACAGTTCACGGCGGCCTTCCAAGGCGCGCATCAGTGTGGCATCGTCAGCAAATTCCAGATGTCCTCCCACGGGAATACCATAGGCGAGGCGTGTTACCTTTACGCCGAAAGGCTTGAGAAGACGGGAGATGTAAAGTGCAGTTGCTTCACCCTCTGTATCGGGGTTTGTTGCCATAATGACCTCGCTGATTCCGCCTGCTGCCACGCGGTCCAGCAGGGACTTGATCTGCAGATCATCCGGACCTACATGGTTCATAGGGGACAGTACACCGTGCAGCACATGATAGTGTCCGTTAAACTCGCGAGCGCGTTCAATGGCGATGACATCGCGGGGATCGGCTACCACGCAAATCGTTGTTTCATCACGCTTAGGAGAAGCACAAATGCCGCACAATCCGCCATCGGTCAGATTCTGGCAAACAGGACAGAGCGTTACGGATTTTTTGGCATTGACAATCGCCTCGGCAAAATCCTGCGCCTCATCCATAGGAAGATTGAGCACATAAAATGCCAAACGCTGGGCAGATTTACCGCCAATGCCCGGCAGACGGGCGAATTGTTCGACTAAATTCTCCAGCGGAGCAGGAAAGTATTCCATATCCTTAACCTCTTAATTCCTTTATTCTTGCAGGAATATCTTCCGCCTTGTACACGGCGCTTCCTGCCACCAACACATTCGCTCCGCTGGCAATGCAGAGCTTACAGGTAGTGGGGTCTACACCGCCGTCTACCTCCAACTCACACGCAGGGTTCATGGTATCAATATAGCGGCGGATCGTCTGTACCTTAGGCATCATATCAGCCATAAACTTCTGTCCGCCAAAACCGGGCTCCACCGTCATAACGAGGATCATTTCCACCTCATTGATAAAGGGCAGCACGGCATCGGCAGGCGTCTTGGGCTTTACAACCACGCCGGCTTTTTTGCCTTTTGCGTGAATTTTACGCAGTGCTTCGTGGATGTTTTCCTCTGTATCTGCTTCTACATGGCATGTGACTATATCGGCACCGGCGTCGCAGAACTGCTCCACATAACGCACGGGACGATCGATCATCAAATGTACATCCAAAGGGAGATTCGTTGTGGGACGAATGGATTTGACCACGGGGATACCGATGGAGATATTGGGGACAAACAAGCCGTCCATCACATCTACATGTACATAATCCGCGGAGTCGATGCATTCAATATCCCGTGCAAGATAGGCGAAGTTGGCAGAAAGAATGGAAGGAGAAATTTTGATCATCTGTGTATAGTCCTTTCTATGATGGAGATGCCGCACCTCTCCGAGAAGTGAGGCATAGGATACAATAAGCGATGAGATAACGGACGTAACTTCGACGCAGCCGTTTTCGCCCTGTCCGCTTGGTTTATCGCTTTTGAATAGGGGGTCGGTAGGCGTAATTGCATGCCGACCCCCAATGTGCATAATTTAACTAATACATTATAGCAATACTTCCTCATAATTGCAACGAAGAAAGAGGAAAAT
Source organism: Eubacteriales bacterium (assembly GCA_030529655.1). Taxonomy (GTDB): domain Bacteria; phylum Bacillota; class Clostridia; order Oscillospirales; family Oscillospiraceae; genus Vescimonas. Next base: position 32,374 of record JAUMWJ010000005.1, on the reverse strand, counting down.
CCCCTGTGTTGCCGCATAAAATCATGTACAAATTGTGAATTTTATGCAGTAGGTACTTTACCTTTACGTATTTATCTTGTAAAATATGGCATATTTGATTACAAAATTATAACAAGAGGCAACGGTATGAGATTCTTTCAGAAGATCGGAAACGCATTATCACGGTTTATGTACGGGCGCAATGGCGCCGATTATCTGGGCATGACACTGCTTTGGATCGCCATTATATTGGATGTTATCAATATGTTCATTAAAAACGATACCGTACACATGCTGCTCGGTATTGTTACCGCCATTCTCTTAGCTTGGACTATTTTTCGTATGCTTTCCCGCAATCTCCAAAAGCGCCGCGCTGAAAATGCCTGGTTTATGAACAAATGCTTTTATCCTGTTGCCAGAGGATTTCGCCAAGCCAAACAGAGAAGTCAGGACAAAGATCACAAGTATTTTACTTGTCCATCCTGTCGCGCCGTTTGCCGCGTACCAAAGGGGAAAGGTAAAATAGTGATCACCTGTCCCAAATGCCGCCATCAGATCCACGCCAAAAGCTGAATTGATATAATCGCCCCGATAAAAGATCGGGGCGATTTATTACTTAATGACAGGCGCAGTAGTTACGGGTAGATACATAATCACTGGGCATCTCCACCGTGTTGGGTGGGAAAAATTCGCCGGTGGGGAAGCAAACATTGCGAAACAGTCCGCAGGGGTCTTCCTGATCGCCGCCTGTACATTCGTTTTGCGGAATGCAGTAGTCGTATACGGGAATCAGAAGCTGCGTATCGCGCTCCAGACGAACAAGGGAAAACTGCCCCAGCGTTACATAGTAGCGACGGGAATTGGTTTCGTTGAACACCAGGGATTCTGAAAACGCCTGCGCGATAAAAGAGGGAATCTCTGTCAAACCAGTCTCGCGGCTGCAGGTCTGACAACCATCAGCGATCCGCGTATCAAGGACGATGGGATCGACGGCGCTGACCACCGCCGTCGGCAGGTTGGTACGCATACGGGCAGGAACATCCAGCTCGTCAATCACCGTATCAGAAGTGAAGATCTTTGCATTTCCCTCGCTGCCGAAGAGAATGCACCGTTTATCAAATACGCAAAGACCTTCCGCCTCCGTATAACGAGGTGTACCGGTAAAGACCTGCAGCGTAACGCGATAGAAGAAGCGCATATCAATGGAATAAAAACCGCGATTGAATGTGACCGGCTCCACATCTGTATAGACATACAGAAGTTCTGCTGATCCGCCCTTGATCATATGAGAGGAGCAAAGCAATTCATTTGCGGCAATTGTAGGGTAGAAGCGCAGATCTTCAACGCAATCCTTATCTTAAGATTGACCACCATAGAGGTATTCTGTAACCCCCTGAAGCTGACGGTTTCAGGGGGTTATGTTTATAGGTCTTTGAGGTGGATCTCCAGCGTGAAGTCCATCGGCTTGGTCTTCTGCATCTTCCGGTATACGACATGATCAACGATTGATTTGAGGAGCAGGTTCTTACCCTCGGTGTCGAGGGTAGGGTAGAGCTCCAGCACGCTGTCCAGCTGATTGAGGACAACTACCTTATCCTGATTGAGTGCGGAACGGATCCGATCCACTACACTGGCTTGCTGATCCTGCAGCGCCTGCTTTTCGGCTTCTGCCTTTGCCATTCTCGCCTTAAAAGTATCGCGGTCATACGTACCATCCTCCAGCAAATCATGTAAAGTGGCTATCCTTGCGTCTATCTTCTTTAGCTTAGCTTTCACGGTTTTCTGCTCCGCTTGCAGGTTGCTGATGTCCGGTGGCGCTGCCTGCTGGATCTCAATGCGCAAGTTGTCCCGGATATGCTCCAGATCCGAGAGAAGGCGAGCCTCCACATAGTCATATTTCGCCGAAGCCACGCAGCCCTTTTCGGTACACAGCATGCGTGGCTCGCCTTTGTTCTGTCCCATGCGCTGCATATGTCTACCGCAGTTCCCACAGGTGACAAGACCGGCCATCGAATTGGCCACCTGACCATGATTTTGAGAGGGTATGTACCGGGCTTTCCTAATCTCTTGTACCTGCTGCCAATCTTCCCACGATATAATAGCAGGGTGGAGGCCGTCCACCATGATCCAGTTCTCCATCTTCTGATGTACGACATGGATATGTGGGTTAGTTTTCGTGGGCTTGTAGTGCTTTACGCGATTCCACGCGATCTTTCCGGTGTAGGTGGGATTCCGCAGCATCTGCCGCACTGTGCTGCGGCACCATAGCGCAGATCTGTTCGGTACGCTGCCCATGGCATTTAACTCTCTGGCAATGGTCTCAGCTCCTACACCCTCCAAATACCTCTTGTATGCGTGCCGGACAAAGTGCGCCTGCTCCTCGTCAATCTCAAGGGAGGGCAGCTTGCCGACGGTACACTTCTTGTAACCGTATGGCTGATTAGCCACGTATCCGCCCGCCTCGATCGTCTGCATCAGGCCGCGCCGCATGCGCTTGCGGATCATCTTCAGCTCAAAGCGTGCGAAGAGGGCTTTCATCTCCGTGAGTTCTTCGTCTGCATCGTTTGTCAGATCATAGGTCTTTCCTGGGCAGATAATGAGCGTTTCAGAGAGCCGGAACGCCTCCAGGATAATTCCTTGCTCTGACATGCTGCCACGGCCCAGACGGTCGATATCGGCGCAGAATACGCCATCATAGGTGCCTTCCTCGACCTTCTCGAGCAGGCGCAGCATCTCCGGGCGGGCATAGAGGGACTCGCCGGAAATGACCTCTTCATAGGTTTCAATGTCGCGCACGCCCATCTGATCGGCCAGTTCAGTGAGCATCTTGCGGTGCTTGGCCAGCACTTCCTCGGTGCTTTCGTCCGGACGGTCGGCTTGTGATTTTCGCAGATACATAGCATAAGGCAAGATACTCACCTCCATTCAAAATTTACATTTATTTTATGGGTAAATTATAAAATAATGCTTGACAAGTGTGTATTAAATGTGTATAATAATATCAGATCAAGGGAAGAGAGGTGAAGCGATGAAGAGACGCGATTTGATAAAGCTACTCGAGAGAAACGGCTGGTATTACAAGCGCAGCGGTGGAGACCACGACATATACACCAACGGCAAGGACATAGAGCCAATCTCAAGACAGCGAGAAATCAAAGAAACAGTAGCAAACGCAATCATTAAGCGCCGGGGGCTGAAATAAGCCCCCTGTGCGAATCATATAAATAGCAGATCTGAATATAATCAAGAAAAACGCCAAATATAATCAATGTACATAATATTATTGTTGGCAAAAGGAGAAACAAAAGGAGAATTAAGGAGGCAACACTATGAAATTGGTATACCCTGTTATATTTACAAGGGAGCCTGAAGGAGGTTATACCGCGTACGTTCCTGATCTGGAAATCAATACGCAGGGCGAGGATCTGGCAGAAGCAATAGCAATGTCCAGAGATGCTATCGGCATTGTTGGAATTGATATGGAGGATGATGGAAAGTCTTTTCCGAAACCCTCTGAACATATTACTGCCAAAGACGGCGAAACCGTATCTTTTGTCGATGTCGATTTAGTTGCATATAGGAGAATGAACGAAAAGAAAACTGTTCGCCGTAATGTAACGCTCCCGTCATGGCTTAACGTAGCTGCAAATGAGGCAGGACTTAATGTGTCTGCAATTTTGCAGGCCGCATTGAAGCAGCAGTTAAATGTAATGTAATTGTGTCCAATTCGGTCACATATAAAACATACGTTCGATTATATTGTTAGAAAGGAACCGCCCTCGCAGGGCGGTTTCCATTTTTTTATTGGCAGAAGAACTTTACTGCAAATGAATAGGCAATAGTTTGCTTTGATGGTTTCCATAAATCAGAGCCAGGCCTGCCCATAATTGATTTCATAACATCGGGATGTCCCATCACCTCAGCCGCAAACGATTCATATCTATCATAATTAGGACTAATTAACACATTGCCCATAACTTGGTCCGTTAATGAGCAGTGAACTGCATAGCCATATAAAATAACTCTATCCTTATCAGCGAGTTTTGTAAATATGCGAGCTGCGGCCGTATTGCGTCCCGTAAACCAAGAAACGTGGATATCCATAGCGGTCGCATAATCCCAAAATCCCTTGGACATAGGGATAGAGTCATCAGCGTCTGCCGAGTTTGTCATCTCCCACACATCCCATTGTGATGCGCCTTGTGGTACATTTCCGTTTGTTTCATGTGGTGGTTGAAAATCGGCCATTCTTACTTCGAGAGGCTCAATTAGCCCCTCGTCATATGCTTGCTGTCGAGCTCGTTCAGGGTCAGACGTCGCATATTCACGTGTATTCCATCTGTTTGTTGTTTTTCGCTTTCCTTTAACAATATAAGTTGGCAGGTTACTATATCCGGTATTCGGATCTGCTGGGGGTGCCGTTCTAATAAAAGCAGACACATCATACGACTGCAAGCTATTGTATGTATTGGTTGGCATCTGATAATAATTCATATTTTGATCAGATTGTTTTGCGTTCTTATTTTTAGACAAAATAACTACAACAGCTATTATAATGACTATAACAAGAAACTCCATAACATCAGCCTCTCAAAACTTTCCGCGCAGCTCCACTACCTTGCCGATAATGCGAACAGGGAGGGAGTCTATCTCTTCTGCGCTGTAGAACTTAATATCGTATGCCGGGTTGTTCGGAATCAGAGAGATTCCGGACGGCTCTTTTTTTATGCGCTTGACGGTAGCACTGCTGCCATTGACTAAGACAACTGCCGTGTCGCCGGTGTCGGCATCGTCCTGCTTGCGGACGATGACCACATCTCCCTCGCGGATTCTGGGCTCCATGCTACTGCCCTTGATCCGGAGACCGAAGAACTCGCCAGTGGCAGCCATCGCCGCATCGATCTCTTCGTAGTCTACGATATTCTCAATGGCATCAATGGGGATACCAGCTGCCACATCGCCGAGGACAGGGATAGAGACTGCACCGGAAGAGGGATTCTCTTGTTCGCCCATGATATACCCAACCGTTACGCCATAATGCTTGGCAATGCGCTGTAGCATCTCAAAGGACGGCTCGCTGGCGCCAGACTCATACTTGGCGTATGTGGTCCGATCAATGCCGAGTATTTTAGCTACATCGGCCTGAGTTTCTTTTCGTTGTGATCTTAAAATTTTCAACTTTCGCATAATCTTCACCCAGCTCAATTATATGTGAACTAAATTCACATTGCAATAAATGTGAAAATTCTTCACAAAAGTTGACAAGTGAAGTAACATCACATATAATCACAAATGTGAAGTTTCTTCACAGAAAGGAGAGCCGAATGGAAACTATTAAGATCTTACGTGAAAAGGCAGGTTTGTCTCAGGCTCAATTAGCTGAAGCCGTAGGCGTAGATCGTAGCGCTGTTGCAAAGTGGGAGGGCGCAGGAACATTTCCACGAGCAGATAAAATACCCAGCATTTGCAGCACGCTTAACTGTACGCCAAACGAATTGTTCAATGTGCGTCCGCGCATAGCAAGCTGCAGCGAAACTGCGTAGCCAATACATCGCCGTGCCTGCTATGGAGCGCTTCCGCCCCCATTACATTACAAAAATATAGAAAGAGGTGAACAATCCTCTTTTTGGACTTATCAAATCAAACTGGGAGCGTTCCATAGTGGGCATGGATCACAGATGTATAGGACAGCCATCAGAGGCCGTAGAAATGGAAGGAGGTGGAGTGTATGAGTCAGATGCCGGAAATGTTATGCAAAACAACTACAGAGACCGAGGACGGATATACCGTCTATCGTGATTACGGAAAGCAGGGCGGCGGTGTCGATCGCGTGCATGTTCCTCCCCATGATCCGGATCGCGCAGCCAAGAACCGGAGACAGCTCAATGCGGTGCTTGCCCGGTACGGCTACAAATTACAAGAGAAAGGAGAGGAGGGACATGGAGAGCTATTACAAGCAGGCCATTGATAGCATGAGGGATTCCATCCAGCACGCCAATATGCACGCAGAGCTTGGAAACCTTCTTGATAATAAGCTATGGCTCGGCTCGTTCGCAGCATGGTGTAAGGCATTGACCCACATGGGCTTTGAGGGCGATGTTAAGCTCGCTGTCGTGCCGAACGCGTGTACCAAGGTAGAACGCGTCACAGTCAACGGCCTGACTATATTTACATCTTAACAGAATAAAGGAGGAAGTCTATGGACAGAAAGTCGCCAAACCCCATCCAAAAGGCGCGTATTTGTAGAGGATGGACGCAAGAGCGGCTTGCAGAAGAGTGCGGATACTCAGACGACTCCATCAGAGCGTGGGAGACCGGAGCACGTGTGGCCACGCTGGAAGCGCTGGATATTCTGCAGAGGACACTCAAGGCACCGTGGTTGGCAGCTGCCTACCTAAGGGAGCAATCCCCGTCATTGGCAGCCGTGGTACCGGAGTTCGAGCCAAACCGTCCGCTTGCCGAAGCGGCTGCGGCCTATATCAGCTGCTGCATGCAATGGACAAGCGGTCACTTCGATATGCACTTGCTTGCCATGATCGCAGACGGCCGTATCGATGAGGCCGAGCAGGACGACTGGTTGGAGGTCATGGATCTGGCCAACCGATTACAAAAAGCCTATCTGGAACTCCGCTTTGCGGATACGGAGAAGAAGGCAAAAGGCTAATAACGAGGAGGTGAAACGATGGATAATTTGACTTATATCATGACAATCATCGGCGCTGTGTCAATGTCCGGTGCGATAATGAATGTCATTGAGTGGCTCGACACACCAAAAACGAGCAAAAAGAAACCGCACAGCTGCGGGAACAGCCATGCGGTTCGTAGAGTTAGCAAGTAACTCATAAGGGCACTATTATAGTAACACTTTTATGAGAGTTTCGCAATAGGGAGCAGGTGATTTTTTTGGGCGAAGCGGAAATAAAAATCAGGCGGCATGGTGGGTTCACCGTTCTTCCGAATGAGGTGCTGCGTGACGCGGATCTAAACCTCCAGACGAAGGGGCTTTTCTGCATGATGCTGTCTTACCCGCCAGACTGGACATTCAGCATCGGTGGCCTGACTAAGGATGCAGGGTGCGGAAGGGATAAAATACGCAGTGCGTTGAAGAATTTGGAAGAGGCAGGCTACCTAATCCGCGAGCAAGTTCATGCCGAAAACGGCCATTTCTCGGGTAATTGCTATGTCTTGCAGGATTGGAAAAGTTCACCGTTGTCGGGTTTTATGACAAACGAAAAAACCACAAACCAAAACCCCACCTCGGCAAAACCCGCACAAAAAAAAAAAAATTATAATAAATAATGACATTTTT
>JAUMWJ010000005.1:0-25076 GCA_030529655.1 Eubacteriales bacterium | reverse complement strand
GAAAACCCGTCGTCGGAAAACCCGACAGTAATAAATAAAGATTATAAGAAAGAAAGAGATATACCCCCTATAGTCCCCCAAGGGGGACGGCGCAAGAAGGACGAACCTAAGAGGCAGCCGGACTGGAAGCCGGAGCGCTTTGCTGGTCTGTGGGGCTACTACCCGCACGATAAGCGCGGAAACAAACAGAAGGCCATCGCTGCATGGGACAAGCTCAAGCCGAGTGACGACCTGATCAATGACATCGGCCGACGCCTGAAACTGCTAATGGCATCCGAAAGTTGGCAGGCGGGGGTAGGTATCCCGCACGTGAGCACGTTCCTCAATCAGCGCCGCTGGGAGGATGCGGACAATTTGGACGGTCACACAGTTCGTCCGGAGCCGCGTGAAGAGGTGTACGGATGGCAGATGTGATCAATCAAGATCAGCAGCTCAACGCAGAGCAGGCCGTTATTGGCTCCATGCTGATCGACGAGAGTATAGTCGGTGCCGTTCTCGGAAAAGTAGATGCTCGTGACTTTCTTGCGAAGAAGAACCGCATTATCTTTCAGGCGGCGCGTGATCTGTTCCGCACCGGGTCTCCGGTTGACCCGATAACGATCCGCGGGAAGGTTGGCGAGGACTTTTCGCAGTATATGCTCGACCTGATGGACGTCACGCCGACCGCTGCAAACTGGGAAGTCTATGCCAATGTGATGCACGAGCAGGCGACGCTGTCCCGCATTAAGGAATTGGCAGATCAGATGGCAGATGCCACAACGCTGGATGACTGCCGTCCTCTGATCGCCAAGCTGGGCGATCTGCTTGCAACTGGCTCAAAGATTGAAGCGTGGACAATGAAGGACGCGCTTGCATACTTTACCAAGAGTCAGGGCCCGGACGCTGCGGACAAGCAGTACATAAGCTACGGCATTCGTGAAGTCGATGAGGGCAGCTTCACAGAGCATGGGGATGTTGTCATGATCGGTGGCTATCCATCGGCCGGTAAGACAGCGTTTTCTCTTGCATTGGCTTACAACATGGCAAAGACACACAATGTCGGCTATTTCTCATTTGAAACGAAACCTGCAAAGCTGACGGACCGTCTGGCAACACATAGCCTGCAAATTGGATTTGATGCAATTAAGCGCAAAGCGCTGGATGAGTCTGACTGGGTAACGGTAGCAGAAAAGGGGGAGGAATTTATTTCCCGTAATCTTACGTTTATCGCCGCCTCAGGCATGACCGTCTCGCAGATCGAATCGGTGAGTCGAGCCTATGGATTCGATGTGATCTACATCGACTATGTGCAGCAGATTAAGCCGGAAACTGACTCTCGTCTCAGTAGAACAGAGCAGGTGGCCGAGATCTCCCGTGAGCTGCATGTCTTTGCTCAGACCTCTGGAACCCTCGTCGTGGAATTGGCGCAGCTGACTCGTGCTGATAAATCGAGCTCATGGCGAGAACCAGACATGTTTGATCTGAAGGAGTCCGGCCAGTTCGAGCAAGATGCTGACGGCATTATGCTGTTATTCCGTCCCGATCCCAAAAGCGACTATGACCAGCAGAAAACGCGAATCCTCAAGATTGCAAAGAACAAGGAAGGCCGCCTCGGTAAGTGGCCGCTGTTCTTCGATGGCAATCATCAGACATTCAGTGTCATGATCGGCGAAGACTCGAAGGCCGTCATGCAAAAGTTCTCAGACATGGCCAAAAAGGAAAAAATGGCGCGGCATCTGAAAAATACGCAGATTCGCGGGCAACAGAAATTTGAGGAAATCCCCGATGATGGGAAGGGACCGTTTTAAGAGGAGGAAATATGCAAGTAGGAGACATTGTTCACGTTCAGTCGGCCGTGCCGGACCAACGCACACAGTCAACGCGGATGGTAACACGCAAGGCGCGAGTGATTTACATTCATCCCAAGCACAGGTTTTATACCGTGCAGTTTGAGTCCGGCGTCAAGGAGTCCTTTGACTTCGAGCGCCGCGTAGGTGAAGACCGGCCCACAAAGAACGGCTTCCATCAGGGAAACCGCAGCAGAAAATATTGATTATTCGGAGGTAACACATGAGGGCAATTTCAATCATCAACTTGAAAGGTGGCGTCGGGAAGACGATAACCACCATCAATCTGGCTGCCATACTGGCGCAGGATCACCACAAGCGCGTCCTGATCGTTGACGCTGATAGCCAGCACAACACCACGGACTTCTTTGGGGCAGGCGACAATGACAACAATCTGTCAGCCGTTCTCCGTATAGAACATGACACGTACTGGGAAAACAATGTCCAGCATACCGCCATTGATGGCGTTGACATTCTCCCCGGTGACGATGGGCTCATGACGCTGGATGTATCCCAGATCCGCAACGGCAGCATAAACGGTGCTGTGCTGCGCGACTTCATCGAGACCGCAGCAGAGGACGATGCCTACGACTATGTGCTGTTTGACTGTCCTCCGGCATTCAACGCAGCATCTTCAGCAGCTCTGTATGCATCTACGCATGCGGTCATTCCCATCAAGCTGGACCGCTTCTCTCTGTCGGGTTTGTCCAACATGATCCTGCAGATCCACAATATGCATCAGATTAACCCCCGGCTGCGCGTGGCCGGCTGCCTGATCACCATGTGGACAAAGGCCTGCGCCGATGCAGAGGCAGAACTTCGCAAACTGGACAAGCGTGTGCTGCCGACATTCAAGCAGGTGATCCGGCGCAGCGACAGGGTGGACGCAAGCACCTTTGACGGTGAACCGCTAACCACATTTTCCCCGCGCAGCGCTGCCGGCATAGATTATCGTGCATGGGTAAAGGAATTTTTGAAGGAGGTGGGCGACCGTGGCTAAGGCTAACATCGCTGATATTTTCAAGGGACTGCCGGTGTCCAATTCGGACACATCCGGCCGTGAACAGATCGTCTATATCGAGCGCGGCGCAATTTCAGGCGATGACGATAACTTTTACAGCATTGAAGGTGTAGAGGAGTTGGCTGCCAATATCGAGTTGATTGGACTGCAGCAGCCTATCCGTGTCCGCCCTGATCCGACAGACGAAGGTGGGTATCTAATCGTCAGCGGCCACCGCAGATTTACAGCCATTATTATGCTGGCAAAGGAAGATCCCAAGCGATGGGAAACAGTCCCTTGCATCATTGATGATCACCCGGAGGAGTCAGATGCCATGCGCGAGCTGCGTCTGATCTACGCCAACAGCGATACGCGCAAGATGTCAAGTGCGGATATCAGCAAGCAGGCGGAGAGGGTGGAGGCTCTGCTCTATCAGCTGAAGGAAGAGGGCGTGGAGTTCCCCGGCCGTATGCGTGACCATGTGGCCGAGGCCTGCAAGGTGAGCACCAGTAAGCTGGCACGGTTGAAGGTAATCCGGGAGGGGCTGAGTCCAAACTACTTCATTCAGGGCGAATGGCAACTCGGCAAACTCAGCGAGGCGACGGCTTATGCCCTTGCAAAACTTCCGGTTGACTTGCAGGACGAAATTGCTGAGGCTTACAAGGAACATAGTCAAGTCCCCGCTCATGGCTTGAAGTACCTGTACGAGAACACAGTCGAGCGCATAGGCGAAGACATTAAAAAGTTGGAATCCATGACCTGTGATGTAAATAACGCTCCGTGTCAGGAGTGTGCAACACACAAGCGCAGGAAGATCATTAGTCAGAAAATCAACTACGGTTACTCTGCCACTCACTGCCACCAGTATTGCTGCGAGGATTGTCCGGATCTCGACAGCTGTAAAGATGTATGTCCGCTTTTAAAAAGCAGGCAAGAGAAACTTAAATTAGACAAGCGAGCAGCCAAAAAGGCTGAGCGCGAAAAGGTGGCTGCTGAAAATGCGCCAAAAATTGAGCAGCTTAAAGATATCTGGTCTCGATTTGCAACATGCCGCGAAGCTGCCGGTGTTTCCATTGAGGACTTTCGCCGTGAGACTGATACTCGGTATTGGGGGCTTAATTTTGAAGCCTGCGAGCGTGGCGAAAAAATAACAGCCGATGGACAGACGCCTTATGGGTTTTATCGCTATGAGGTCGATCGCATTGTAAGCGCAGCTAATCTGCTCGGCGTATCTATCGACTATCTGCTGTGTCGGTCGTCGATGCCTCAAAGCGCTGACGATGTTGCGCAGCAGCCTGCTGCTCAGCTGATGATTGGAGGATGGATGCCGGGCGGTACTAACCCAGCACATCCATGTGACTGCGTTGTTATCTTTGACCTCGGCAACGGGGACACATTCCGTCAGATTTGCCATTGGGACGGAGAACGCTTCCGGTTCTCAAAGCGGAAAACCGGATCCGTTGGCGAAACGATTGAGTTGCAGCCAATTAAGTGGATGGAGCTGCCACCGGAGGAGGTGGACGACAATGCGTGAGATTCTATTTCGCGGTAAGCGCTACGATACCGGCGAGTGGGTATATGGCAGCTTTCTTCCGGACATATACGGTGCAAGATTCCCTGCCATTCTAAACAATGCAGAGTATGATGATGGTAACAATATTGTTCATGATTTTTATTTTGTCTGCCGCACAACGGTTGGCCTGTACACACTCCTTTACGATAAGAACGGGAAAAGGATTTTCGAGGGTGACATTATTCGCATAAAAACCGATTGCTTTAGCATGAGGGGTGTCGTAGAGTTCGATGATGCCTCACTGATCGTTACAGACGGCGAGATTACAGAGTGTCTTTGGTATAACCCTTCAGAAATGGAAGTCATCGGCAATATCCACGATAATCCGGAGTTGCTGGAAGGCGGTGGTCACTGATGGAACAGAGAGAAAAACTGATTGAGTTATTGAGACTATGTGTGCATTCAGATTCGGCAGATCCTCCTGATGTAGACGAGTTTGCACTTGGACTCGACGCCGACCATCTCCTCGCCAATGGCGTAGTGGTATTGCCGTGCAAGGTTGGTGATACGGTGTATGACATTTACGAAGCACTTCATAATGGGGAGGGTGATGTGCGAGCGTTGAAAGTAACAGATACACACATTCACTTGGATAGGCGAAATAAAGCGTGGATTATCATTTGTGGATATTACTTCGCTATTGATGATTTTGGCAAAACCGTATTTCTCACCAGAGAAGAAGCCGAGAAAGCATTGGCAAAACGAAAAGGCGGTGGCGAGTGATGGGAGTCAACAAGCATTTTGTCGTTTTTGATGGTGGGCCGTATTCGTTAGAAAAGCAGGCCGAAGGAATTGCAGTTAATCAAGCTGTTATCTATGGACATTGCGAGAAGTGCGGATGCTTGAAACTGTGTGCAACTGACACTACGTTCTGCCCGCCATTTTTCACTTGGTGCGCGAGAAAGAAGGCTGAAATTATTGCATCGCTTAAGAAAGGCGGTGACGGGCAGTGAGTGCAGTTATAAGAAGCAGATGCCCTCAGTGCGGTGGTGCAATTATCGTGTCGGAATTATATCAATATTCTTTCGATTACAAAGTGCTGAAAAGCGGCAAATTAAGCAAAAAGTATAAAAGATTTGACGGCGGATCAATGGAATGCCACATTGCGTCTTGTGAAAAACTTTGCGGTGCCGAATGGAGCAGCGAAGATTTTCTCATTGATGAAAACGAAAATTTTATAGACCTTAAGTACACGGAGGTAGCTTGTGATGAAAAACAAAGAGCAAGACATGTCGCCAGTTTGCGAAAAGTGCGGAAGAGTTGCACCTATCAACATGGAGAAGTCTAATCAAAACTGGATTGTGTATGAAGTAAAAGAGCCATGTAAGTGTGGTGGAAGATTTCGTCCAAAATGCTTATTGGAGGAGGTATCAAATGAAGATCAAACTGGATGAGGGGGCATTCGCCCCCATCAGAGCGCACAGTACAGACGCAGGCTTGGATCTGCGGTCTCCTGAGGACGCGGTAGTTTATTGTGGTGACGGTACCGTGATTGATACCGGCGTACATATCGAACTGCCGCACGGCACCGTTGGAATGCTGAAAAGCAAGAGCGGCCTGAATGTCAAGCACGGTATCACCAGCGAGGGCGTGATTGATGAAGGCTATACCGGAAGCATCAAGGTGAAGCTCTATAACCACGACATCGCACCTTACCATGTTAAGCGTGGAGACAAGATTACGCAGCTGGTCGTAGTTCCTGTCATGTACGAGGGCATCGAGGTCGTGGACAGCATCGATGCAGGTGAGCGCGGAGATGCCGGCTTCGGTAGTACGGGAAGGTGAATAGCCATGGCGAGAAATAAGATCCCGAACAATCCGGCGCAGGCTTACATTGCCGGCAAACTCGATGGCACACGCGAAAACATGGATATTGTTGGCATGGTGCTTCTCGACAAAATGGGATTTCACCCGCATGAAGAGACAAAGGATGAGCACGATCAGAAGAGCCTGCAATATCTGTGGGACTGCATCGTCAGTCTGAAGGAAGAGATCTGTGCCGGTACGGTTACGCGCAGGAATTTCAAAGAGGTACTGGCCGATGAATACAATGTGTATTTTGACTGAGTGGAGGAAACTATATGGGAAGAAACCTGAGAACCGGTGACCCGTGTCCGTGCTGTGGTAGGCCAATCAAGATGACAGATCCCGATGCTCTGCGCTTACTTGGGGATATGTGCGATCTGCTCGGCTTACCAGAACGAAGCCGCGAGGCAAAGCCTAAGTGCGGTACCTGCGATTACAACGGCGGTATCGTTCTCACGTGCTATCCTCCGTTGTATCCTTGTGCAATAACTGGAGAAGCCTATGCCGCAGATCACGAATGCGAACTGACTGTGGCTGAGCGAGAAGCTCGCAAAAGGGTTCACTGACGGAGCTGCAATAACTGAAAGATGGAATGGCACCCCTGCGGGGGTGCCTTCCGGCGTATATAGAAGGAGGGACAAAATGATTAAGATTGGAAATGGATATTTCAGAAAAGATCAGATTGCCGGCATCGTACCAGATTTTAGAGCCACAGGTATTAGCACCATTCGTGTCTATCTAATTGGCGGTGAATCCGTGGTGCTGGCTGAAGATCGAAGCTGTGTCGAGCGTATTGCAGAAGCCTTAGGCGGTGCAGTGCAGGATGACAACTGCTCCTATGTCCTGAAGCCGAGTGAGATAATGGAGCTGGGAGACGTGCAAGAGATGGGTATGACTCATATTGCCAGAGATGCCGATGGCCTGGTATATGCGTATAGTGAGAAGCCGCATCGTGACGGTGCATACTGGGTAAGTGATCGCGCTTTCTTGCGCCTGAGTGGTGACTATGACGATCTTATTCCCAGCAAGGACGGACCTATTGAAATCAAGAACATTCTTGAAGTAAACTAATCAACACTGTGTCCAGTTCGGACACATCAGCAAGTGACGCATGCCTTCGTGGCTCCTGTCCTATACCGCGCACAGAAAGGAGCCAGCATGGCAAAGAAGAAATTGAAAACGATAGTAGCCGGATCAATGGTGTGGCAGGTGCTGTATACGCCACCTGCACCGAGCGACAGGGGAGAGACGCGGCGCAGAAAGCAGAGCGTATCCTCGGAGGCCCAGCAGAGAATGAATGCCAAGTACAGCTGGCAGAAGCTGGCGCTGCTTCTGGCCGCCAACTATGTCCCCGGCGATCTGGTCGTATGCCTTACATACGCAGACGAGTTTTTACCTGAGTCTCACAAGCAATGTGAGGCACGGCTTAAGAAGTTCCGGGCAAGTGTCAACGCTGCAAGGAAGGAAGCAGGGAAGCCGAGGCTCAAGATGTTCTGGAACTTCGAGCATGAGCATGGTGACAAGCGCTGGCATCACCACACGGTGATCAATGCAACCGGCAATGACTACGAGGTGCTGCAGGCGTGCTGGCCTTACGGTCAGATCGAGATCCAGCTTCTTGAGGTCAATCACGATCGGAACTATGAGAGCTTGGCTCGATACATGTGTAAGGAGCGTCCCGAGCGTCTTGGTCAGCGCGGGTGGTCATACACGAGAGGCGTGGCGAAGCCGGAAGTGGATACGCAATGGGTGGACGCTGATACGGTGATCCAACCGCCTAAGGGTGCGATAGTCTTTGCAGACGCACGCGAGCGCACAGACTTCGCCAGCTATCACTTCCTTAAGTATTACGCACCGGGATGGAATACGGCACGCAGGCGTACAGTGAAGCGCCGCAGAACAAATAAGAGGAAATAGTTCCTTTTATTTAATTTTTCGGACTTGAAACCTATATTATCTTTAGGAAAAAGGAGTAAAAAGTGTTGCGAAGCAGTGTACAAAGTGGTAGAATGTTGACAGTGGCAGATGGGTTCGTTCAGTGCCCGATCTGCCGGCACAACAAGAAACTTCAACCCATAATGCCCGACACCGAAGCGAGTCGCTTGGTGCTCTTCTGTCGGGTATGCAAAAACAGAATTACCGTTGACATCCATGATGGCCAGTGCTTTGAGAGCCCGTGCCTGTGATTATCGCAAACAATGCGACGATTACAGGTGCGGGCTCTTTTCGTTTTGCTTGAAGACCTTGGAGGTGATAGCCCATGGCGAGTAAGCCGTTGAGACCGTGCAAGCATCCTGGATGTCCGGCGCTGACTCGAGACGGCTGGTGCGATCATCATCGGCCGAAACACCGCCGCCGTGCCAGCGCTGAATACCACGACTGGTACAACCTGCCGATCTGGAAGGATGACCTTAGACCGGCGCAGCTGATCCGCGAGCCGTTCTGCAGGGAATGTGCGCGGAAAGGTGAGAGGACCCGTGCGACAGTCGTGGACCACATAGAGCCGCACTGTGGTGACTGGGAGCTTTTCGTTGACCCAGCGAACCACCAGAGCCTGTGCAAGCACCATCACGACCAGAAAACCATGCGAGAACAGGCGCAGAAACGCCGAGAAAACGCGGGCAAATGGTGAGGCGAATCTACGTATGCGCTCCAGCACATGCGAGCGAGCGCGCCTGTGTGTGCGATCACATGCGCACAGAGCCCCTGCGGGGCTCCAATACCTCCCCCCGGGTCTTGAAAGTTTTGAACGCGCCTCTAAGATACCCCGCTCCCCCTCAAACGTGAGAAAAATTCCCCGATGAGCCTACAAGTAAATCCGGCGCTGTACCGAGCAGTGGGTCCTTTGTCTTCTTTTCTGCCCGTTTCTCTTTCCATTTACGCCGGGTGAGCGCCCCCCGCTCCCCGGTACAACGTCGGAAGCATATTCCCCGTGTACTGACTGGGTGGCCGTTCTACCGTCGGTTATTGCCCTTTTCCTCCTATAGTGGGGTGGCCGGCCTGATCCTGCCGGCCATCCAGTGAGTACACGGATTGAAGGAGGTGATCCCGTGGCCACAAGAGCCAAGACGCTCGACAACCAAACAAAGCACCTGACGGCCAAGGAGATTGCCGCCAGGGAAGAGGCGGAAAACAGCCTGACACCTTCTCGCAGTAAAAAGCGCGAGATTGATCGTGAGCCGCCGAGAGACCTCGCCAAGCCCGTTAAGACCGTCTGGCGCCGTATCCTTCGGCGCACAAGCGATATCGAACTGCTGGAAGATGCCGATATCGATGTGCTGACCGTCTACTGCTCAATGGTGGTGCGTATCAACACGCTGCGTGAAACGGTCGACACCTTGAGCGAACGACTTACGGATCCTCTTGAGGGTATGGAGGTCAAAGACTGGATATCCTGCCTCAATAAGCTGGACAGCCTTACCGGCAAGATTCAGAAGCAGGAAGCATTGCTGCTGAGCTATGCCGACAAGCTGGGCCTTACCCCGGCGGGTCGTGCACACCTCGCCAAGAAGCGTGCCGAGGCCGCGGAGGACGATACGGAGGGTGGTCTGTTTGCCTGACGCAAAGAAGGGCCGTCGCCCGTCCGGTCTCCATCACCCGGTAAGTATCTATGCTAAGCAGGTTGTCAGAGGCAAGCTGCGTGAGCAATGCACCCCGTATGAGATAGCAGCTTGCCAGCGCCATCTTGACGACCTGAAGCGGCAGGGGACAAAGGACTTTCCGTATGTATTCGATACCACACGCGCAGACCGGATACTTAAGTGGTTCGACTACTGCTATCAGGTCCGCGGCGTAGAGCAGCGGCAGCCCATTAAGCTGCAGCCATGGCAGGTATTCGACCTCGGCTGCACCTATGGCTGGGTACACAAGGACACCGGTGCCCGTCGATTCAACCGAACCTACAACAAACGCGCACGAGGCAATTTCAAATCTACCGAGAAGTCAGGCCAATGTTTGTACCACATGTGCGCGGATGTAATCTATCCGCCATACCACCCAGAGCTTGCCCAATTTGAGCAGGAGCCGGAAGTCGAATGTGCGGCCGTCGATAGCACGCAGGCCAAGCGAGTGTTTGGCGATGCCAAGAAGATCGCCGAAGCTTCACCACAGATCGGCAAGCGCCTGATCATACCGCGGAGCAATCCGGTGGTGAACCGCAAGCTCGGCGGCTATATGCGGGCCTTGAGTAAGGATACCAAGAACAAGGACTCAGGCGCACCCAGCTACTTTGTAGTCGATGAGTACCACGCTCACCCCACATCAGATATCTACGATCTGGGCCTTAACTCCTTCGGTAAACGCGCACAGGCTCTGCTCGATGTCATCACCACTGCTGGTGATGATGCACAGAGTAAGCCCTGCTACCGTGAGGAGGAATACGCCAAGCGAATCCTTGACGGCGATGTCCGAGACGATCGCTACTTCGTCATGATCCGCGAGCTGCCAGCAGACGCTGATCCGCACGATAAGGCCAAGTGGTGCATGGCTAACCCATGCCTGAGATATCCCAATGAGTACAGCCGGTACCTGCTTGAGCAGATCGAATCGGAGCACACGGCAGCTTACGGCAGCATGGACCCCGACAAGATCCGCAAGTTCCTGACGCGTCGCATGTGCCGCTGGCAAGCAGGCAGCGTCAATCGTTATCTTGATGAAAACGCGCTGGATATGGCCAAGAAGTCTCAGGTAAGCCGCGAGGCATTCGCCGAGCTGACGGACGGCCTTGAGTGCTGGTGCGGGTTCGACTTGGGTAAGCGCATCGACCTTACCGGTTCAGGCGCGGTGTTCCTAATACCTGACGGCCGTGTGGCAGTCAAGATGCATGGCTTTATGCCGGAGGACGGTGCCCAGCGACATGAGCACTCTGATCGTGTGCCTTATAAGGCATGGGCCGAAGGCGGATATTGCACCCTGACACCCGGCAGCGTAACCGATAACAGCTATGTCCACAACTGGATCAATGCCGGCATAAACGATCACGCCTGGGACGTGATCAATGTCTGCTATGACGGCCATAACGCCACCGATCTGGCCATCAAAATGAACGAGGAACACGGTGACGATGACTACTGTGTGGAAATCCCGCAGACTTGCGCCGGACAGAATATCGCAGTCAAAGGCTTCCGCGATCTTCTGCTGCAAGGACAGATCGTGATCGAGGAGAGCCCTCTGACCATGTGGTGCCTCGCCAATGCCGTGGAAATCCTGAACAACTACGGTGATATCAAGCTATCCAAGCGGCACAAGGACGACACAGAACGCATCGACCCGGTGGCCGCAACAATGAACGCGCTGGCGCAGGCGCTCCTGCGTCGTGATAACCCTACATTGACGGATCGTATCGATTCCGGCACATGGGGAATGTAATGTGTCCAATTCGGACACAGAGAGGAGGACCAGTGAAACGCTTTTTTTATAGCATCCTCCCGCTGCTGCTTGTCATGATCGGCATCATCGCCGCGAGCGTAGGTGTCGCCATGATCTACTTGCCGGCCGGCATCATCTTTGCCGGCACCGCTATGACAGCGACGGGCGTGCTGATGATGAGAGGAGATGATGGTGCATGACACGATTCGAGCGAGGTATCCGCAGCATGACGCGGGCGCCGGCGGTTAGGAACAGCACAACTGTTGCGTCATTAACTGCAGCGGGCGCGCTGGCTGTCGGTGACACCTCAATCTCCGGTGCCATGAAGCTGAGCACCGTCAACCGCTGCATTGAGGTTCTGAGCGACAGCATTGCCAAGATGCCTATCTATGTGATGGACCGAGAAACACGCGACAGGGTAGACCACCCCATTAACGATCTGCTGATGTTCCGCCCGAACTCGGTGCAGACACCTACCGTCATGAAGAAGATGGTGGAGGCGAACCGCAACAGCGGCGGCAATGGTTACATCATGATCATTCGCCACCCTGTGACGATGCGTCCTCAGCAGCTGATCCCGGTACCGGACGAACTGTGCCGCCCGTTCCTCGACACCAACGGCTTGATCTGGTACCACGTGACGCATCCCTTCACCGGCAAGTCCATGCTGGTCGAGGGAAATGACATGGTCCATGTCCGGGCCTATTCCCGTAACGGCTGGGATGGCATCAGCGTGCTGCAGCGTGCCAGTGAGGTGCTGGCAGGAGGCAGGGCTGCTCAGCAGTACAACGCGAACTACTACCAGAACGGTGGCCATCCGTCCGGAGTTCTATCTACTGACGCAGATCTCAGTCGCAAGAAGACAGACCTCAGAGACGCGGAAGGAAACCTGGTGAGCTACTACGATGTCATCCGAAAGGAATGGGAGCAGCACTACAACGGTCCCGCCAACTCCGGCCGCACAGCTGTTCTGGACAACGGCCTGAAGTATGAGCCGATTTCCATCAGCAACCGCGACGCACAGTTCGTAGAACAGAGCGAGCTCAGCGTTCAGGACATCGCCCGCTTCTTCGGTGTCCCGCTGTACAAGCTGCAGGCGGGCAAGCAGAGTTACAACTCAAACGAGCAGAACGCCATCGAGTACATCGTTGCCACGCTGCACCCCATCGTCAGTCAGTACGAGGAAGAGCTGACCTACAAGCTGCTGTCACCGTCCGAAGCAAAGCGATACAAGATCCGCATGAACATGATGGCAGAGCTGCGCGGTGACTTCACATCGCGTGCAGCATGGTACAAGGCCATGCGTGAGATTGGAGTATACAGCGTCAACGATATCCTGGCGCTTGAAGATCTGCCCGATGTCGAGGGCGGCGATGAGCGCTATGCAAGTTTGAACTTCGTGCCCCTGTCCCTGTGGCGCGAGGCGACAATCAAGAAGCTGACCGAAGGAGGTACCAATAATGCGAACGCAACTTAATGGCTATGTAGTAGCCGATGATGACAAGTGGCTTTACGACTGGTTCGAGATCGGCTGTTTTAGCCCGGCAACTGTCCGTGAGGCTGTGGCTAATAACCCTAACGACGAGGATCTCGTCCTTGAGATCAACAGCGGCGGCGGCAATGCATTTGCCGGCTTCGAGATTTACAGCATTCTGCGTAACGCCAAATGCCACACCGTGGCAGAGGTGCAGAGCTTGGCAGCCAGCGCAGCCAGTACCGTAATGGTCGGTGCAGACAGATGTTACTTGAGTCCTGTTGCTCAGGTGATGATCCATCTTCCTATGCTGTCGACCGATGGCAACTATCACGACCATGAGGAAAGCATCTCGATGCTGAACAGCGTTACGGAGAGCATCCTCAACGGCTACCAGCTGAAATGCGGCAGCAAGGCTACCCGTGAGCAGCTGCGTGACCTTATGGAGCAGTCCACATGGATGCCCGCGCAGGAGGCCATCAATATCGGCCTTGCAGACGGTGTCCTCAATTCCGGTAACGGCAGCATGACTGTCCTGAACGCTATCGACTGCCCGTCTGTTGCAGATCTGATGGCAAAGTATGAGGCAGCCGTCAAAGACGGCGCGCAGGCTGTTCCCGGTCACGATGTGGCCGTGGAAAACAATAGTGATCCCACCGGCACCGAGCCGGAAAACAATACAACCGCAGATTGGCAGACCGAGGCTCGGCGCCAGCTTCTGCAAGAAATTTAAGGAGGTATTCTCATGAACATCAACGAACGAAAGCGCCATATCATCGATCTGGCCGAACAGAAGCAGCAGTACATTGAGGCCGCCAATGCCGCTCTGGACAAGGGTGACAAGGAGACCTTCAACAGCGAGATGACCAAGGCTCGCAATGTAGCTGCCGACATCCGCGACCATCAGGTCCTGCTCGTCGAGCAGGAGGAGCAGATGATTGCTCGTGAGCCTGATCAGCAGGTCATGAAGGATGTCGTTGCTGAGCGCGTGAACGACCTGCGTGCTGGTCGCTCCATCCAGCTGAGCACCACAGAAGTCATTCGTGGTCTGCGCAACAGCACTCTGGCTGGCGGCTCCATCGTAGAGCCTATCGGTGCCGGCAGTGATATTCACGATCCTGTCGCTTCCCGTGCAAGTTCCATCGTCGATCAGGTCAAGACCATCGACCTTTCCGGTCAGTCCGGTTGGCAGGAGCCCTATGTGATCTCTGAGATGGCGGCACAGGCCGGCAAGATTGCTACTGTTGCAGGCAATGCCCGCAACGCTACAGATCCCACCTTCGGTGTTGCCTGTATCAATCCCTACGAGCTGTCTGTGACGTCCTTCGTGGATCGTAACATCTCCCGTCTGTCTCCTGCCGCCTACAATGAGAAGGTCATGTCCATGGCTATGAACAGCCTGCGTCGTAAGCTGGCTACCATGATCGTCAACGGTGACGGCGAAGTTACCCCCGCTATGTACGGCTTCAAGACCGCCAAGAACAAGGCCGGCACTGACATCTTCGCCACGGCATCTGTCAGTTCTACCGTCAACGAGAACCTGCTGGATACTCTCTTCTATGCATACGGCAATGATGATGCCATCGGTGAGAACGGCAGACTCATGCTGTCCAAGGCCGATCTGAAGGCTATCGGTTCTCTGCGGAACACCAACAAGGAGCGCGTGTTCAAGATCCGTCCTGATGCAGGCAATCCCAACACCGGCGTGATCGATGACGGCGGCGTGGCAGTTCCATACACCATCGTGAACGGAATCGGTAACCTGACCGGTTCCTCCGAGAACGATCTGTCTATGGTCTACGGTGATCCTCAGAACTACCTGCTTGGTCTGTTCGGTGACTTCACCATCCGCATCGATGAGTCCGTCAAGTCTGTTGAGCGCATGGTGGCAGTTCTTGGCGACGTGGTCGTCGGCGGTAACCTGGTCGTCGATAATGGCATGGTCGTTGCTAAGACCATGGCCAACGGCTAATGGAGGACTACTCCATGGCATCTAAGACCGTAAAGAGCGTGAAGACCTCTTATAAGGTCAATTCCACCAGCGGAGTAAATCTTCGCAAGGGCCCCGGCTTGCAGCCCATCTGCGTGCTGCAGATGGACACCGAAGTGGTCGAGGTACCCATCGCGGCGGAAATCGCTGTCGAGGGCTGGGTGCCTGTCACCTGCGAGCAGGGCAGTGGCTGGGTAATGGCCGAGTATCTGACGAAGTTGGAGAGTTAAGCCATGCAGATCGCGTATAATCAGCTGGCGGCCTGCAAGGCCTACATGCGCATCGACACAGGTGATGATGATGCGCTGATCTCGTCGCTGATGCAGGCTGCTATTGCCTATCTGCATCAGGCCGGCATTGATAGACCGGTGGAGAACTATGCACAGTATGACATGGCTCTCTGGAGCTTGACGCTGCACTACTACGATCACCGCGATGCGGTGGGCAGCGAGACGCCGTTGCCCATCGGTCTGCGGCCGATCCTGACGCAGATGAAGCTGCGTCAGGCATCTGAGGAGGCGTGTGCAGATGGTTGATCCCGGTCAGATGCGCAATCGCATCACTATTCAACGACACAATGGCCAAGTTGATAGATACGGTGACCCGCTGGAGCTCGATAGCTCCAGCTGGGTACCGGTAGCCACCGTATGGGCGGCGGTTGACCCTGTCAGCGGCCGTGAGTTCTATGAGGCGCAGCAGTCTCAGAGCGAAGTTAGCTATAAGGTGCGCTGCCGCTACCGTTCAGACATCGTGCCCGGCATGCGGATTATCTTCGGTAATCACACCTTGGAGATCGTCTCCGTGATCGACTGGTCCATGCGCCACGAGCATCTGCTTCTGATGTGCAGGGAGGTGCTGCCCTGATGGCAGACATCTCATTCGACACAAAGGACATTAAGGCCTTTGAGGCCATGCTGACAGACTTAGGCGGCTGCCCGCCAAAGGTAGCCACCAAGGCAGCCGGCAAAGGCGCTACGATCGTCCGACGCTCTGTACGCGGGTTAGCGCCGCAAGGCGAAACAGGTAACCTGAAGCGGGCGATCAAGTGCACCAGCGAGCGATCCTCAAAGAAGGGTAAGAAGGTCTACGAAATCACTTTCGATCGCGCGTACAACGATGTGCTGCAGAGACCGATCAAGAACCCCGGCGAAGCCGGAGGCAAAAGTGATAAGGCCTACTATCCCGCCAGCATGGAGTACGGATTCCTGACCCGCAGTAAGGGCGGCGGCTATGACTATGTACCTGGCTACCATTTCATGCGTGCCGGTGCAGAGGACGCTGACGCATCGGCCAAGGAGGCAATCTCCTCGACCGCTATGCAAGAACTTGAAAAAATCTGGATGGAGAAGAAAGGGTGATGTGACGATGTATCTCGAAGATGCCATTTGCGAGGCTCTGGAGACGATAGAACAGCTCCGCGGCAAGGTTTACCCTGCCGAGGCGCTAAAAAACGCCACAGCGCCCTTTATATTCTATGTGCAGCACAATGACGACGACAGGGAAGACCTCGACGGTGTGACCGGTCTGTGCTCCGGCCTCTTCGAGGTCGATGTCGTCGTGAACTCATACACACAGCTCCTGCAGTTGACGAAGGATGTCAAATCCGCACTTCGAGGTATGCAAGGCTGCATGTTCGGTGACCTGTTCATCGAGCGCGTGTCCGTGCACGCAGCATCTCCGGATCTCAAGGAGCGGGAGGTCAATCTCTATCGCAGAATGCTGGAGCTTAGAATCAACTATCAATATGAGGAGGTAATTCAATGAGCAAGTCTATGAGCGTGGGTACCGTCCTGAAGGTCAACAACAAGACCATCGGCGGCCTAAAGTCTATTTCTGGTGTTGAGATCAGTGCAGACACTTCCGACGTGACCTGCCTGTCCTCCGAGGACGGCTACAAGGAATTCCTTGCCGGCTTCAAGGATGGCGGTGACGTCGCATGCAGCGGCTTTATGGATGGCGCAGACGAAGGCCAGAGTGAGGTCTACGACCTCGTTCAGAGCGGTGAAGTAGTCGCCTGCAATATTGTTTTTCCGGCGAAGATTGGCAAGACCTGGACCTTCAATGCAATGGTCACCAAGTTCTCCACAGGCGCTCAGCTGGAGGATGCAATCAGCTTCGACGTGACCTTAAAGGTTAGCGGCAAGCCTACTCTGGGTGCATCTGCCGCCGGTTAATGGAGGGAATTATGGCAATGAATGAACATAACGACAGCGTCATCCTGCTTTTGGACAAGCCTCGTGAGCTGCGCTGCACTCACAAGGTCCTTAAGCGCTTCTCGGCGATGCAGGAGTGCAGCGTGCTCGAGGTCGAGGCCAAGATCATGCGCTATGATATCGCTACTGCAATGGCGTATTGTATGCTTGCAGCTGACGACCCCAGCTTGACGGTCGATCAGGTTGATGATCTGCTTGATAAAATCAAGCCCGGCGATCTGGTCGTGGCCGTCACAGACGCTGTTACGGCTGCATTTTCCGACAATGAAGAGAATATCGGTAGCTCCACCGATGGTAATGCCGATTGCCCTCCGACGGCGGCTGGAGCTGGCGTCAAAGCCTGATCCTTGCCGCCAAATCTGGGATCAGCTACAAGGAATGGGAGGATATGACTCCGGCGCAGTTGAATGTGTATGCTACCGCTCGGCAGCAACAGGCAGAGGAGCGTATCGAGCTGCTTAACCGCAGCGTATATAACCTTGCCGCGCTGATTCGTCCTATGATTTGGTCTGACCATCCGCCTGCCTACGAGCAGGCGTTTGGCTTACCTAAGAAGGAAATGACAGATGAACAAATGTATGCCAATGTGCGGGCATTGAATCGCATGCTTGGCGGAGAGGAGGTGGACTGATTGGCTGTCGTAAAAAACTTAATGGTGCGTGCCGGAGCAGACTTCTCGGCTATCACCAAGCAGGCGAATAAAGCAAACAAGTCAATGCAATCTATGCAGCAGAAGTTTAGCCGCAGCTGCAAAGGCATGCAGACGGCCTTCAATGGACTCAAGACTGCGATGGGTGCTCTCGGTGTGGTGTTGAGTCTCGGTGCCATCGTCAGCGCATCTAAGGACGCCTACGAGGCCTACACGCAGCAGGCAGAAGGGGAGACGAAGCTCCAGCATGTTATGCGCCGCACGATGGACGCATCCAATGACGAGGTGAAGTCCATCTTGGACCTGTGTGCCGCACAGCAGCAGCTTGGTATCGTTGGCGATGAAGTCCAGTATGCCGGCGCGCAGGAGCTCGCTACATACCTTGAGCAGTCTAAGTCCCTGAAAAAACTTATCCCCGTGATGAACGATATGGTTGCGCAGCAATATGGCTACAATGCCACGGCTGAGAATGCGACCAATATTGCTACCATGCTCGGCAAGGTCATGGAGGGCCAGACCGGTGCCCTTAGCCGCTATGGCTACTACTTTACCGATGCACAGGCGGCTATCCTTAAGTACGGCAACGAAGAGCAGCGCGCTGCCACATTAGCAGATGTCGTTTCCGCATCCGTAGGCGGCATGAACCAAGCCCTTGCCATGACCCCTGTCGGCCGTATGGTACAGCTTAAAAACACGATGAGCGATGTGCAGGAAAGTTTCGGGCAAGCTGTATCGACGATTGGCACCGCTTTCCTCCCGCTGCTCCAGCGTGTAGCCGGTGGTCTGCAGACCATTGCAAACTTTGCCAATCGCGTTGCACAGAGTATTGCCGAGGCCTTCGGTGGGGAAGTGTCTACTGCTACATACGATATGACTCCGGCCATCGTTTCCTATGGCGATGCCTTGGACGATGCCACCGACTCTGCGAATAAGACGGCGAACGCAACCAAGAACCTGAGTACGGCCGCCTTTGATACTATTACAAAGTTGAGCGGCGGTAGTGACACTGAATCGGACTCCGATGGTAAAGCTGTCCCGTTTTTATCTGCGGATAGTGGTGCCATCAGCTCTGGATCTTTTTACACCGGTACTGCAGCAAAGAGCTTCGGACAGTTTACTGAATCTCTCGAAAAATTAAAGAAATCATTGGATCGTTTGAAGGATAACCCCGTATTCCAACAGATTGTTGAAGGAATTAAAAATGTCGGCGGAACCCTAATCAGCTCGACAATAACCCTCAGCATCAACGAACTGTCAGATGCGCTTGATCTGTTGAATGATGTCCTTTCTGGCGATTGGAAGAACGCCGGAAAAGATCTGAAAGCCATGTTGGATGACCTTGATACCTGGGGAATGACCAACGAGACATCGTTGGTCAACGGTTTTCTTTCTGGTCGTGGTATAGATAAGCAATTTAATGCTGATGAGTGGACCGCTTTTAGGAAAAGCTCTTCCCCCATGGCAATAACAAAATGGCTGTTTGGCGAGAATAATAGCATCCTCGATGCATGTATGGATGATGCTGGCGCACTCGTCAAGAGAAAGTGGGACGATATTACAAGCCAAATTGAGACTAAATTTGCCCCGATTAAAGCAAAGTTTGAGGACACGAAAGAAGCTGTAACCAAGAAATGGGAACAGATTACCGGTAATATCAAAGCCAAAGTCATTGACATCAAAGCAAAAATTGCAACCTCATGGAGTAGTCTGAAAACCACATGGAATAATCTCATGTCTAATTTCAAGGACAAGACAGTCAATATTACAACGAAAATCAATGCTACTGTTACCGACCTTAAGAGTTGGTTGAATACAAATGTCATCGACAAACTGAACGCTAAAATCCACAGTGTTCGTGTAGGCGGAGTTTCTGTATTCAGAAATGTGTCCATCCCGCATCTGGCACAGGGCGGTTATCTGCGCGCCAATAACCCCACGCTAGCTGTGGTCGGTGATAATACCACCCAGGGAGAAATCGTAGCACCGGAAGGCAAGCTGGCCGCTATGGCTCGCGAAGCTGCCATGCGCGTAATGTCCGGTGCAACTACTGCCATGCGTATGGCTCAAGTAGCACTGTCCACGGCCACTGTCAACCGTCCCGGTAGCATCGATAGAGGTGGTGCGTCCGGTGATATGGACGATGTGATCCTGCTGATGCGCAAGCTACTGACAGCCGTTGAAGATGGACATGTTATCGAACTGGACAAGAAGTATGTGGGCCGAACAAACAGGGCAGAAAGCTCTCGTATTGCGCGAGCTAACGGTTATGCATAAGGAGGTGCTGTATGGCCAAATTTGTTTTCAAGGTGAATAACGTCGATTACAGCGGCCTCGTGCTTGCCGGTTACATGAATTGGACCAAGAACGATATCGATCACAAGACATCGGCGCGATCCGAAACAACCGGAACCATGCGCCGCAAGCGACTTGCCAAAAAGCGGCAGTTGGAGATTACCTGTCGTCGGGCTAAACAATCGGAGCTTAATCCTCTTGTGCAAGCTCTTGACGCGCTGACGGTTGAGATCACATATCTCGACCTGATCGGCGGTGAAGTTACCAAGACTTTCTACGGATCTAAGATCGACAGTACCCAATACGGCAACCTGAATGGTGAGGCCGTGTGGGACAAAACCAAATTTACACTGACGGAGGTGTAAAAGTGAGAACGACATCTGCATTATACAAAACCATTTTAAATGACCCGGACGGGCTTATGGAGGTCAAGATCGTTGTCAACAGCGATGTAGATCACCCCATCTATCTGGATAATATCAGCCGCCTGAACATACGTAGCAACGTATTCGGCGAGGATGGTAGCTTTTCCGTTGGCAATGCCGTTTCTGCTATCGCCGACGTCGTGCTGACAGGCATTGATAGTACGCAGATTCCCCGTGCGGCTGAGCTGGCTGTCTCTTACCGGCTGTCCAATGGACCCAATGCCAGCGAATGGATGTCTGCCGGTACGCTTCTCGTTGATCACCGCATAGATGACCCTATCGGTAATGCATTGACGATTGAGTGTTTCGATGACATGTTGAAATCAGAAGTAGAGTGGGTTCCTGTAGGGATGGCCGATTTAGAGTGGCCAATCCCCGAGGAGGACGCCATGCAGGACATTGCCACCCAAATGGGATTGACTGTAGATGTTCGGACGATGGATATGTTGACAGGGTATTCTGTTCCGCTGCCTGATCCTGGACAGACTATGCGTGATACCCTGCGTTATATCGCAGCATCGCACATGGCCAATGCCATTATCACGTTCGATCGTAAACTACATCTAGTCCCGCTCGTGCCTGAATTTATCGGGGAGACAATTAATGCAGACGATGTGTCCGATTTGGACACATCCTCACCGTTTGCGCCGATCACCGGTGTAACGCTCGTACCTGGCCCATGCAGTGAAGATGGATATGTCGCTGGTAATGACACAGGATATATGATTACAGCTATCTGCCCATGGGCAAATCTGCAAATGGCAGTGGATTGCCTGCGGAAGGTGAATGGCTATGTATACCATCCAATGACACTCATCGATGCAATGCCCGACCCTGCAATCGAACTCGGCGATGAGATGACGTCAGAAGACATCGACTGGCCGCTGTGTGCCATGGATATCGAGTTTGGTCGTATCTGGAATGCGTCACTCTCTGCGCCGTCTGACCAGGAAGTGGATCACGAATACCCCCACAAGTCTCCAATCGAGAGAAAGATTGCTGTTGCCCGCCGACTTATCGCGCAAGAGAGCGCAATGCGTGGGGCGGCTATGGAGCTATTCGACTTAAAACTTGAAAATTCAAGTGGCATGTACAGCACCGACGAGCAGCAACCGGATGGATCCGTTATACGTTATCTCCACGATAAGCCGACATTGTCCAGCTCTATTAATGTTGTCAAAATTACATCTGATGCGATCGGGTTTTCCACAGACGGAGGAGAGACATATCCGTATGGATTAGCCGTTAACGGAGATGTTCTGGCTAATGTGCTTTTTACCGTAGGTGTCAATGCATCGTGGATAAACGCTGGACAACTTTCCGCAGATCGTATCTCCGTCAATGGCAATACATTTTCAGATTTTTTTGATGTGTCTATTGATGATGATGGACATCCCGTTGTACGCATTGGCGCATCTAACAATAGTATTATCTTGCGGCAAGAGAATAACCGTATCGCATTTTGTGATAGTGACTCGACTGTACTTGCGTACTTTTCTAACAATGCGTTCGAAATTGTAGCATTACAGCGATTTCGGATTGGTCCAATGGCGGCTGTGACACAGCCGAATGGATCTATATCCTTCGTGAAGGCGGTGTAAAGAATGGCTTATCAAAACTTAGGAACGTTCGATTGGGGAACAGGCCCCCATATTACCGGCTCTGTTGCCTATGACTATCGGCGCAGCGGCGCGGATATGCAGTATAAAGTAAAAGTGACCATCGATCCGGTATACGGAACCTCCTATTTCGGATTTCCTATCTATGCCACCATTAAGCTGGATAGTACGACAAAGGTCAGCGCTCACAAGGTCAAGGACATATCGCCGGACAGGTGGACGAGCGCCATTGTCTACGAAACTGATTGGCTGACGGTTGCCGGCAAGACAAGCGGAAATACATCGCTGAGTGTCAATCTATACTGCCACTATTCCGACGACTACCGCGACAAGACCTATAGCTATTCCCTTTATGTGGTGCCGGCAGCAAGCAATTTTGTATCCGTGCCGATTTTTACAATCGGGGAAGCAGGAAGCATTAGCCTCAGACGCTATGTCGCCGATTATACCGATACAGTGGAGGTAAAAATCGGTACGAAGTCAAAAACGATTACCGATAAAAGGAAGTTAACAACCATAACATGGACGCCGAGTGGCGATGACTGGTATTCTGTGCTGTCATCTGTTACATCTTCCGTTGGATCGGTTACCGTTACGACATACGATGCATCAGGCAATATCGTTGGAAGCAACACAACGCAGGTCGCGCTTAAAGTACCGAGTTCTATTGCGCCTACAAATCTGGCACTGACATTATCGCCCGTAAACGGTAATGCGTGGATTGCTGGTAAAGGCATCTATGTTGCAGGTTATAGCAATGTGCTGGCGAGATCTGCCGCGGATCCAGGTACAGGAAGCGTGATGGACAGTTACGGGATAAGCGGTGATGCCGGAACTGGCAGCGGCGCTGAGTGGACATCCGGTGTGATGACTGAAGGCATAAAAAACATTGTTATGACGGCAAAAGATGCCCGCGGCAGGACTGCATCCATAACCAAACAAATCACTGTGCAAACATATACAATACCACATATCAGTGGTTTGACCTATGCCCGCGGCGATTGCGCGGACGGCGACTGGTTAGATAACGATCAAGGGGACGACATTAAAGTATCCTTCGAACTCGGGTTATCTTTAAGCGATTACGGCAATGTAGCGCATATCGATGTAAGCGTTGACGGAGTCATTAAAGTGTCGGCCTTGAATCAAGATCAGGGTAACAAGGAAATTATTATCCCTGATATAGGCACCGATGCAACCGTAACGATCAAGGTAATTGTCACAGACTGCGTTGGACGAACTGGCAATATGGAGATGACTGTCGCTACTGTCGCCGTTCCTGTGAATGTTAACCTTGAATTGCCTGCTGTGGCATTCGGCAAGGTGGCTGAAAAAGAGCACACTTTGCAATGCGCCTGGGATATGGAAGTCGACGGCGATCTGACTGTTGGCGGAAAGACGCTGCTGGATTTGGTCTACCCGGTGGGCGCAGTTTATCTGTCTGTCAATGCGACAGATCCGTCTACACTGTTCGGCGGCACATGGGAGCGTATTAAAGATACCTTCCTGCTGGCTGCCGGTGATACCTATGCGGCAGGCGCAACGGGCGGTGAGGCAAGTGTTACACTAACCAGCGACAACTTGGCATCCCATACGCACGGTGTCGGTACCTATGAAGTAAAAGGCACGGCAGGTGATATTATGACGGATGCCACTCAGGGCGGTACGAGTCTTAATAGGTCTGGCGCGTTTACATGGAGTGCGGCAGGTCGTACACGCGACTATTCCGGCGTGGCTGCCAATGGTTTAAGAAAGTTGTCTTTAGACGCTAAGTCGGGCGCAGGATTTACGGGTAGTTCCGGCGCGACAGGCGGCGGTGTGGCTCATAACAATATGCCGCCGTATTTGGCGGTGTATATCTGGAAACGAACAGCGTGAAATAAGGAAGGAAGCGGAAAATGATTGAGATTATAGTTGCTATCATCGGGGCGGCGGCAACCATCGTTACGGTGATTATCACAAGCCGTGGTAACCGCAAGGACATGCTGGCGGAGCTGCAGCGGTCATCAGAGGCGGCAGATGCGCGGCTGGAAAAGGGGCAGGCCGTGACGGATACCAAGCTGGAGGAGCTGACGCGCGAGGTGCGCCTGCACAACAATTTCGCGCAGCGCGTGCCTGTGCTGGAAGAACAGATCAAGGTGGCCAACCACAGGATTGCAGATTTGGAAAAAAAGTAGCCTCTTACAGGGCGGCAAGTATACAAAAATGGCTTGCAATAGTTTGCAGATGAAAGGAGTAATCAAGCATGACACGTGGAACTACACCTACACTGACATTTGAGCTGCCGTTTGAGGCGGACAGACTGGCTAAACTGAATATAGCCTTTTCCCAGGACGACGCAGTTGTCCTGGAAAAAGGCTTGGCGGACTGCACTACATCAGATGTGACGGTGAAAGTCGAACTATCGGAAGCAGACACGCTGCAGCTGAAGCAGAACGGGTCAAACCTCTACATCCAGCTTCGGTGCAAGCTGACAGACGGGCGGTGCATTGCCAGCGACATTATGACAGCAACAGTGGGGCGGATTCTAAAGGATGGTGCACTTGCATGAAAGTAAAATTCAGCTACATGGACGAGCAGTTTAGATCGAAGTTCTCCGGTACAATTCAAGGTCCTGCGGGCCCTGTCGGCCCGAAGGGAGATGACGAGCAGTTTAGATCGAAGTTCTCCGGTACAATTCAAGGTCCTGCGGGCCCTGTCGGCCCGAAGGGAGATGACGAGCAGTTTAGATCGAAGTTCTCCGGTACAATTCAAGGTCCTGCGGGCCCTGTCGGCCCGAAGGGAGATGACGAGCAGTTTAGATCGAAGTTCTCCGGTACAATTCAAGGTCCTGCGGGCCCTG
>JAUMWJ010000004.1 GCA_030529655.1 Eubacteriales bacterium | reverse complement strand
GATAGCGCCGTCCATCTGAGCAGCACCGGTGATCATGTTCTTGATATAGTCAGCATGGCCCGGGCAGTCAACGTGTGCATAGTGACGAGCTTCGGTCTCATACTCGACGTGAGCGGTGTTGATGGTGATACCACGCTCGCGCTCTTCGGGAGCCTTATCGATGGAAGAATAGTCGGTGTAGTCAGCCTTACCCTGCATAGCCAGATACTTGGTGATAGCAGCGGTCAGAGTGGTCTTACCATGGTCGATGTGGCCGATGGTACCGATGTTAACATGGGGCTTGTTTCTCTCAAATTTCTGCTTAGCCATTTGGAAAAATCCTCCTTAACAGTTTTTGTATCATTGTGTGGTGCAATGTATTGCTTAACATTGCTATTTTACAGTATTTTTCCGCGAAAATCAATCACTATTTAGAGATTTAGAAATTTTCGCGTCCGTTGCGCTTATTGACCAGTTTTTCCTGCAAACTCTTGGGCAATTCCACATAGTGGCTGGGCTCCATGGTGTACTGACCACGGCCCTGTGTGCGGGAGCGCAGGTTGGTCGCATAGCCGAACATCTCAGACAGCGGCACAAAAGCGTCGATCTGCTGAGCGCCGCCGCGCATCTCGTAACCCTGAATCTGGCCACGGCGAGAGTTCAGATCGCCGATAACATCGCCCATATACTCATCGGGAACGATGGCACAGACCTTCATGATGGGTTCGAGCAGTACGGGGTCTGCCTTTGCCATGGCCTCCTTGAACGCCATAGAACCGGCGATCTTAAATGCCATTTCAGAGGAGTCGACCTCGTGATAAGAACCGTCGTACAATGTGACCTTCACATCGACGACAGGATAGCCGGCCAGAATACCGGACTGCATGGCGCCTTGAATACCGGCGTCAACAGCAGGGATATATTCCTTGGGGATCGAGCCGCCCACAGTGGCGTTGACAAACTCGTAGCCCTTGCCGGACTCATTGGGCTCCAGCGTGATCTTGACGTGACCGTACTGACCGGAGCCACCGCTCTGGCGCTTGTACTTGGTCTCGTGGTTGATCTGCTTGCGGACGGTTTCCTTGTAGGCAACCTGGGGAGCGCCTACATTGGCTTCCACCTTAAACTCCCGCAGCAGACGATCAACAATGATCTCCAGATGCAGCTCACCCATACCGGCGATAATCGTCTGACCGGTTTCCTCATCGGTGTAGGTGCGGAAGGTGGGATCTTCCTCAGCCAGCTTGGCCAAAGCGATACCCATCTTCTCCTGACCGGCCTTGGTCTTCGGCTCGATCGCCACGCGAATCACGGGCTCGGGGAATTCCATGGACTCGAGGATCACAGGATGGCTTTCATCGCACAGGGTATCACCGGTGGTGGTATTTTTCAGGCCCACAACGGCGGCAATATCGCCGGAATAGACCGTTTCAATATCCTCACGGTGATTGGCGTGCATCTGCAAAATGCGGCCCATACGCTCGCGTTTGCCCTTGGTGGCGTTCAGCACGGAAGAACCGGCGTTAAGCGTACCGGAGTAAACGCGGAAGAAGCTCAGACGACCCACATAGGGATCGGTCATGATCTTAAATGCCAGTGCTGCGAAGGGCTCGTCATCGGAAGAATGACGCACTTCCTCAGCATCGGTCTTGGGGTTGACGCCGGTGATGTCAGCGACGTCAGTGGGTGCAGGCATATAGTCCACAATGGCATCCAGCAGCTTCTGAACACCCTTATTGCGGTAGGAGCTACCGCAAACAACGGGAACCATTTCCACTGCACAGGTGGCCATACGAATGGCCTTGCGAATCTTGGCAGTGGGAATTTCCTCACCCTCCAGATACATTTCCATGATGTCATCATCAAACATGGAAACAGCATCCAGCAGCTTTTCACGATACTCGTTGGCCAGATCCACCATATCCTCCGGAATCGGCTCGACACGGACATCCTTTCCCAACTGATCGTAATAAATATCGGCATTCATCTCCACCAGGTCGATGATACCCTTGAAGGTATCTTCTTTACCGATGGGGAGCTGAATAGGCACAGCGTTTGCTTTCAGACGATCATGCACCATGTCCAGAACGTGGAAGAAATCCGCGCCTGTAATGTCCATCTTATTGACATAGATCATACGGGGGACATGATAGTGGTCGGCCTGACGCCACACGGTTTCAGACTGAGGCTCAACGCCGCCCTTAGCGCACATGACGGTCACGCTGCCGTCCAGAACGCGCAGAGAACGCTCCACCTCTACAGTAAAGTCCACGTGACCCGGGGTGTCGATAATGTTGATACGCGTCTGAGGGAACTGCTCCTCGCTGCCCTTCCAGTAGCAGGTAGTGGCAGCGGAGGTAATGGTAATACCACGCTCCTGCTCCTGCTCCATCCAGTCCATCGTGGCAGTACCTTCGTGCGTTTCGCCAATTTTATAATTGACGCCCGTGTAATACAGAATACGCTCTGTCGTGGTGGTCTTGCCTGCATCAATGTGGGCCATGATGCCGATATTTCTTGTATTTTCCAGTGTAACCTTTCTCGGCATACCGTTCTCCTTTTAACTAATCGGCTCCGATTACCAACGGAAGTGGGCGAATGCCTTGTTGGATTCGGCCATCTTGTGGGTATCTTCGCGTTTCTTCACGGCTGCACCGGTATTGTTGGCAGCATCCATGATTTCGCCAGCCAGGCGCTCAGCCATGGTACGCTCGCTGCGAGCGCGGGAATAAGCGGTCAGCCAGCGCAGACCCAGGGTCTGACGACGAGCAGGACGCACTTCCATGGGGACCTGATAGGTCGCACCACCCACACGGCGAGCCTTAACTTCCAGGCTGGGCATAATGTTTTCCATTGCCTGGCCAAAAACTTCCAGGGGCTCTTTCTCGGTCTTCTCCTTGATGATGTCGAAGGCACCATAGACGACCTTCTGAGCAACGCCCTTCTTACCGTCCAGCATAATGCTGTTGACCAGCTTAGTCACCAGCACAGACTTGTACATAGGATCGGGCAAAATTTCTCTCTTGGGAACATTACCTCTTCTGGGCACTTTGCTTCCCTCCTTCATAAAAATATGATTTCATAGGTACTCAGCGACTTGCGATCGGTCGCTGTACGGCCTGCCAAAGAGGTAGATATAATATAGTATATATAAAACCTTTTCGGCAAAGCTCAATTAAGATGCGAGGATTACTTGCTCTTGGGACGCTTAGCACCGTACTTGGAACGGGACTGCATACGACCCTGAACACCCTGGGTATCCAGCGTACCACGGATAATGTGGTAACGGACGCCGGGCAGGTCCTTTACACGGCCGCCGCGGATCATCACCACGGAGTGCTCCTGCAGAGAGTGACCGACACCGGGGATGTAAGCGGTAACCTCATAGCCGTTCGTCAAGCGAACACGAGCGATCTTACGCAGAGCGGAGTTGGGCTTCTTGGGGGTAGCCGTTCTGACTGCTGTGCAGACACCGCGCTTCTGAGGAGCAGACAGGTTGGTTTCCTTGTTCTTCAGAGTGTTCAGGCCCTTCTGCATTGCGGGAGAATTGGACTTATAGGTAGCCTGTTTTCTGCCCTGCTTGACCAGCTGATTAAAAGTAGGCATGCAATATTACTCCTTTCTAAAGATTTTTTGGGAGAATCTCCCTCTATTTTCCGCGGAACAAAGGTAATTTATTCCGAGAAAATCAAAATTATTTTGTCAGCGCTGCGGCGGCCGTGCCGACTTCAATACCGGCCGAACGGCCCAGTTGGCACATGGTAAATCCCGTTATGATGGGGATCCCGGCGTTCCGACACGCCTCTGACAGCGGCTCCGTCAAATGGGGATCGGCATCACAGGCCAGATAAACCTGTTTCGCTTTTCCCATGCGTAATAGGCGCCACACCTGTTTGATGCCAACTACTTTTTCCTTTGTAGCCAGCTCTTCCGGCACAGGTCACTCCTCCTGTCGAGCGCGCATGGCAAAATCCGCGGAATGATTCCCGCGCAGATAGAAATTATAGCACAGCCTCTCCCCACCGTCAAGTGATTTTGCGCCAAAAATTTGTATATTTGACTGAAAACTTCCTGTAAAAAACGGCAGTTTGCCCGAAGTGTTCGTCTGAGGAAGCGACAAAACAGCGCTCTGCTTTTAAAGCAGAGCGCTGTTTATCGGATATTTATTCGTCGTCAGCCACGATTTCGGTCTCAGTTCCCTCAACCGCTGCAGTCTCGACCTCCGGCACCAGATTTTCAGCAAACTGGCGATAGGCGGTCAAACCGGCACCGGCAGGAATCAGCTTACCGATTAGGACATTCTCCTTCAAGCCGACCAGATGATCGACCTTACCCTTGATGGCAGCTTCGGTCAGGACCTTGGTGGTTTCCTGGAAGGAAGCGGCAGACAGGAAGGAGTCGGTGGCCAGAGCGGCCTTGGTAATACCCATCAGGAGCTGGGTATAAGTGGCTTCCTGCAGGGGCTCGCCGTCCTCACGGGTTTCGCCGGCAGCATTGCGGGCGCGGATCTGCTCGTTGGCGATCTCCACGTCCAGCACATTGGCCATAGAGCCGTCCAGAATACCGGTATCGCCGGCTTCTTCCACACGCACCTTGCGCATCATCTGGCGAACGATCACCTCGATATGCTTATCGTTGATGTCAACGCCCTGCTGACGGTATACCTTCAAAACTTCCTGAATCAGGTAGTTATGCACAGCAGAAGCGCCGCGAATACGCAGCACATCGTGAGGATTCAACGCACCGTCCTGCAGCTGCTTACCCTTTTCGATCACATCGCCGTCCTGCACCTGCAAACCGGTGTGGGGCACGGCATAGGTGCGGGTATCGCCATCGTCGGCAGTAACGATGATGTTCAGCAGGCTGCCCTTGGCAGCTTCCTCAAAGCGAACCTTGCCGCCGATTTCGGCCAGGGTCGCCATCTTCTTGGGCTTACGGGCCTCAAACAGTTCCTCAACACGGGGAAGACCCTGAGTAATGTCGCCGCCGGCAACGCCGCCGGTATGGAACGTACGCATGGTCAACTGGGTGCCGGGCTCACCGATGGACTGTGCTGCGATGATACCCACGGCCTCGCCGGGTCCGACGGGCTTAGAGGTAGCCAGGTTCATACCGTAGCACTTAGCGCAGATACCGCTGTGAGCACGGCAGGTCAGCACGGTGCGGATCTCGGCAGAGTGAATATCGAACTTCTCCAGCAGAGCAGCATCATCGTCGGTCATCATGTGATCCTTGGAGATCAACACTTCGTCGGTGCCGGGCTTCATAATGTCCTTCACCGGGAAGCGGCCGCGGATACGCTCGGCAAACTTCTCGATCACCTGACCGCCCTCGCTGATCTCGGATACAACGATACCCTTTTCCACGCCGCAGTCGTCCTCGCGGATGATCACATCCTGGCAGACATCGACCATTCGGCGTGTCAGATAACCGGAGTCTGCAGTACGCAGAGCGGTATCGGCCAGACCCTTACGGGCACCACGGGAGGAGGTGAAGTAGTCCAGCACTGACATACCTTCACGGAAGTTGGCCTTGATGGGGATCTCGATGGTCTTACCGGCGGTGTTGGCCATCAAACCACGCATACCGGTCAGCTGACGGATCTGCTTCATACTACCACGAGCGCCGGAGTCAGCCATCATAAAGATGGGATTGTACTTGTCAAGACTCTCGGTCAGGGCGTCGGTAACATCGTTAGTAGTCTTTTCCCACTCACGAACGACCAGCTTGTAACGCTCCTCGTCGGTGATAAAGCCCATGTTGAACTGTTCTTCAATGTCCACCACGCGCTGTTCGGTTTCAGCGATCAGCTCATACTTCTTCTCAGGCACGGTCATGTCTGCGATAGAGATGGTGATAGAACCGCGAGTGGAGTATTTGTAGCCGGTGGCCTTGATGTTATCCAACACCTCGGCAGCCACGGTAAAGCCGTACTGCTTGATGG
Organism: Eubacteriales bacterium; assembly: GCA_030529655.1. Classification (GTDB taxonomy): domain Bacteria; phylum Bacillota; class Clostridia; order Oscillospirales; family Oscillospiraceae; genus Vescimonas. The sequence continues at coordinate 52,048 of JAUMWJ010000004.1, read as the reverse complement.
TCTTGTCAACAATCTTGCCCAACTGCTTCTTGCCGCAGGTCTCGGTAATTTCGTAATCGAAGAACTTGTCGCTGGGCGTACCGTCCTCGTTAAGACGCTTGACAAATCCCAGATCCTGAGGAATATTCCGGTTGAAGATGATACGGCCGGGGGTGGCGCGCACCACATGGCTCAGCATCTCGCCGCCCCATTCCTTCTCCACACGCACCCAAACGGGCTGGTGGATACCGATGATGTGCTCATTGTAAGCCATCAGCACTTCATCCTCGTTGCGGTAGATATTCAGCGGATTGTTGGCCTTCTCCTCGTCGGTCAGTTCATCATAGTTCTTGCCGGCCAGGGCGAAGTCGATATTGGCAGGCCAATACTCGTCATTGGTCATCTGGCAGTAGCCGTTCTCAAAACGCTCGAAGGTCAGGTAGTAGGAACCCAGCACCATATCCTGGGTAGGAACGGTGACAGGGCCGCCGTCCTGAGGACGCAGCAGGTTGTTGGCAGAGAGCATCAGCAGACGGGCCTCCGCCTGCGCCTCAGCGGACAGAGGAACGTGAATTGCCATCTGGTCGCCATCGAAGTCGGCGTTAAATGCGGTACAGTTCAGAGGATGCAGCTTCAAAGCGCGGCCTTCCACCAGCACCGGTTCAAATGCCTGAATACCCAGACGGTGCAGGGTAGGTGCACGGTTGAGCATCACGGGATGATCCTTGATGATCTCGTCCAGCGCATCCCACACCTCGGTGCAGCCCTTATCCACTTTCTTCTTGGCGGATTTGATATTGTTGGCAGTGCCGTCTTCCACCAGCTTCTTCATAATGAAGGGACGGAACAGCTCCACGGCCATTTCCTTAGGCACACCGCACTGATAGATCTTCAGTTCGGGGCCGACGCAGATAACGCTACGACCGGAGTAGTCAACACGCTTACCCAGCAGGTTCTGACGGAAACGACCCTGCTTACCCTTGAGCATATCACTCAGGGACTTCAGCGCACGGTTGTTGGCGCCCGTTACGGGACGACCGCGGCGGCCGTTATCGATCAGAGCATCCACGGCCTCCTGCAGCATACGCTTTTCGTTGCGCACGATGATGTCGGGAGCATTCAGCTCCATCAAGCGCTTCAGGCGGTTGTTGCGGTTGATCACACGGCGATAGAGATCGTTCAGATCGGAGGTAGCAAAGCGACCACCGTCCAACTGCACCATAGGACGCAGTTCAGGGGGAATCACAGGCAGAATATCAATGACCATCCACTCCGGCTTGTTGCCGCTCAGGCGGAAGGCATCCACCACCTCCAGACGCTTGACGATGCGGGCCTTCTTCTGACCGGAGGATGCCTTCAGCTCAGCGTGAAGCTGCTCGCTCAGTTCATTAAGATCGATCTGCTGCAGCAGCTTCTTCACTGCCTCAGCACCCATACCGGCATCGAAATCGTCCTCATACTTTTCGCGGAAATCGCGGTATTCCTTCTCGGACAGGATCTGATTGCGCATCAGAGGTGTTTCGCCGGGATCGGTGACGATATAGGCGGCGAAATACAGCACCTTCTCCAGAATACGGGGAGAAATGTCCAGCAGCAGGCCCATGCGGGAGGGGATACCCTTGAAATACCAGATGTGGGACACAGGAGTAGCCAGTTCAATGTGGCCCATACGCTCACGACGCACCTTGGCGCGAGTGACTTCCACGCCGCAGCGATCGCAGATCTTGCCCTTATAGCGGATCTTCTTGTACTTACCGCAATGGCATTCCCAGTCCTTGGTGGGCCCGAAGATCTTTTCGCAGAACAGGCCGTCCCGTTCGGGCTTCAAAGTTCTATAGTTGATGGTTTCCGGCTTTTTGACCTCGCCGAAAGACCACTCACGGATCATCTCCGGAGAAGCAATGCCGATTTTAATGGCATCAAATGTTGCGTAACTCATAGTTTCAGCTCCTCCTTCTTCTTAAAACTCATCTTCATCGCTGTCGAAAGAAGCATCCACTTCTTCATCGGCGACATAGTCGAAACCGGCATCGGCCAGTTCCTCTTCATCAGCATAGCGGTTCTGACGCTCGTTCTCGGCATCCATGCGGGCCAGGTTGAAGGTATCCATGGCGTCCTCGTCTTCCTTCAACTCGATCTGGTTGCCGTCCTCGTCCAGCACCTGAATATCCAGGCACAAAGACTGCAGCTCCTTGACCAGAACCTTAAAGGACTCAGGCACACCGGGCGTAGGCACATTGTGACCCTTGACAATGGCTTCATAGGTGCGTACACGGCCGGTCACATCGTCGGATTTGACAGTCAGGATCTCCTGCAGGGTATAGGAAGCACCGTAGGCCTCCAGCGCCCAAACTTCCATTTCACCGAAACGCTGGCCGCCGAACTGGGCTTTACCGCCCAGAGGCTGCTGGGTAACCAGAGAGTAAGGACCGGTGGAACGGGCATGGATCTTATCGTCGACCAGATGGTGCAGCTTCAGGAAGTACACATAGCCAACGGTGACCTTGTTATCAAAGCGCTCACCGGTACGGCCATCGTACAGCCAGCTCTTGCCTTCGGGATCCAGACCTGCCTGTGTCAGCGCTTCGGTGATATCCTTATCGGTAGCACCGTCGAAGATGGGGGTAGCCACCTTCCAGCCCAGCGTCTTGGCCGCGTAGCCCAGATGGACTTCCAGCACCTGACCGATGTTCATACGGGAGGGAACGCCCAGGGGGTTCAGCACGATATCCAGCGGCGTACCGTCAGGCAGGAAAGGCATATCCTCCTGAGGCAGAACGCGGGACACAACGCCCTTGTTACCGTGACGACCGGCCATCTTATCACCGGGCTGGATCTTACGGCGCTGTGCAATATAGATACGAACGACCTGATTGACGCCCGGCCCCAACTCATCGCCGTTTTCACGGGTAAAGACCTTGGCATCGATGACGATGCCGCTTTCGCCGTGAGGTACCTTCAAAGAGGTATCGCGGACTTCGCGGGCCTTCTCGCCGAAGATAGCACGCAGCAGGCGCTCCTCAGCGGTCAGATCGGTTTCGCCCTTCGGCGTGACCTTACCCACCAGAATATCGCCGGCATGGACCTCAGCACCCACGCGAACAATACCGCGCTCGTCCAGATCCTTCAGTGCATCTTCACCCACATTGGGAATATCACGGGTGATCTCCTCAGGCCCGAGCTTGGTATCACGGGCATCGATCTCGTACTCTTCGATATGAATGGAGGTGTAGACATCCTCCTTGATGAGGCGCTCGTTCAGCAGCACAGCATCCTCGTAGTTGTAACCTTCCCAGGTCATGAAGCCGACCAGAATGTTGCGGCCCAGCGCGATTTCGCCCTGATCGGTAGCAGGGCCGTCAGCCAGCACGGTGGGATCATCGCCGCCGTGGACACGGTCGCCCACATTGACAATGGGCTTCTGATTGATACAGGTGCCGTGGTTGGAACGCAGGAATTTCACCAGCTTATAGTCCTTGGTTTCGCCGCTGTCGTACTTGACGGACACATTGTTGGCATCCACCTTGGACACCACGCCATCACCCTCGGCCAGCACAACGACCTCGGAATCCAGGCAGATCTTATGCTCCATACCGGTACCGACGATGGGTGCCTCGGGCTTGAGCAGAGGCACGGCCTGACGCTGCATGTTTGCACCCATCAATGCACGGTTAGCGTCGTCGTTGGGCAGGAAGGGGATCATCGCAGTAGCGATGGAAACCATCATACGGGGAGAAATGTCGATAAAGTCCACATATTCCGGAGCCACCTGGACGATCTCATCACGGTGACGGCAGGTGATACGCTGATTGGTCAAACAACCGTTCTCGTCGGTGGGCTCAGCGGCCTGACCCACCACATACTGGTCTTCCACATCAGCGGTCATGTAGACCACTTCGTCCGTTACCTTGCCGCTCACCACCTTGCGGAAGGGTGCCTCGATAAAGCCGTATTCATTGATACGGGCATAGGTAGACAGATAAGAAATCAGGCCGATGTTGGGGCCTTCGGGCGTCTCAATGGGGCACATACGACCATAGTGGGAGTAGTGAACGTCACGCACTTCCATGTTGGCGCGCTCACGGCTCAGACCGCCGGGGCCCAGAGCACTGAGACGGCGCTTGTGAGTCAGCTCCGCCAGGGGGTTGGTCTGATCCATAAACTGGCTCAAGGGGCTGGAACCGAAAAATTCCTTGATCGCCGCAGTCACAGGGCGAATGTTGATCAGGCTCTGGGGGGTAACAATGTCCAGATCCTGAATGGTCATACGCTCACGGATGACACGCTCCATGCGGCTGAAGCCGATGCGGAACTGATTCTGCAGCAGTTCACCCACGCAGCGCAGACGACGGTTGCCCAGATGGTCGATATCGTCCTTGGTCACAAGGCCGTTGGCCAGCGCGTTCATATAGTTGATAGAACCGAAAATATCGTCAATGATGATGTGCTTGGGCACCAGATCGTCAGCGTGCAGACGGCACTGCTCGATCAGCTCCTCACCCTCGTACTGTGCGATCAGCTCCTGCAGCACGCTAAAGCGTACACGCTCCTTAATGCCGCAGGCCTCCTTGGGATCGAAGTCCACATAGCGAGACATATCGCACATATGGTTGGTGGTGATCTTAATGGTGTTGCCGTTATCCAGCACCACACTGACCTCGCCCACACCGATAGCATCCAGCTCGCGGCACTCGTCGCCGGTGAGCACATGACCTTCGTCAAAGAGGATCTCGCCGGTAGCAGGATCGGCCACAGGCATCGCCAGCTTCTGACCGCGGGCGCGCTGCCACAGAGCCAGCTTCTTGTTGAACTTATAACGACCCACGATGCTCAAATCGTAGCGGCGAGGATCGAAGAACAGGTTCTGAATCAATGTCTCGGCGGTGTCCACCGTGGGAGGCTCACCGGGACGCTGCTTGCGATAGATCTCCAGCAGCGCTTCTTCGTAGGTCTTGCAGGCATCCTTCTCCAGCGTAGCCACGATGCGGGGATCATCACCGAAGTGCTCGAGGATCTCGGCATCGGTCTTCAGGCCCAGCGCACGGATCAGGCAGGTAATGGGAATCTTGCGATTCTTATCGATACGGACCCAGAACACCTCAGAGGTGTCGGTCTCATACTCCAACCATGCACCGCGATAGGGGATCACGGTGGAGGTCAGCAGGGGCAGATCGGTCTTGAGGTCGATCTCCTTGCCGTAATAGATGCCGGGGCTGCGGACGATCTGAGACACGACCACGCGCTCAGCGCCGTTAATGACGAATGTACCGGACTGGGTCATCAGGGGGAAATCACCCATGAAGATTTCCTGTTCCTTGATTTCGCCGGTCTCCTTGTTGTACAGACGCACACCCACCTTCATGGGAGCGGCATACGTAGCGTCACGGGCCTTGCACTCCTCCACATCGTACTTGGGCTTCTCGTCCATGCTGTAATCAATGAAGCTCAGCTCCAGATTGCCGGCATAGTCGCCAATGGCAGCGGTGTCAGCAAACACCTCACGCAAACCGGTCTCCAGGAACCAACGATAGGATTTCTTCTGGATCTCCAGCAGGTTCGGCATCGCCATGATCTCTTCATGTCTGGCAAAGTTCTTTCTAAGGGTTTTGCCATAGTACTTGTCCTTGGCCATCTTCAATCTTCACGCCTTTCTTTTAGCTTTTCGACACATAGAGAAAATCGCTTTTTCCGAATTGACACACACGGCTTTGTTGTTTCTTTTGCATATCTGCCGCTTGTGTTTTTTCAGAAAAGATGTTATCATGATTTTACGGTTAGATGGGGAGATTTGCCCACTATCCGAATATAATCGATTTATTTTACCAAATGCAAGTCCCTTTGTCAATAGTTTTCTTTCCCGTCTGATGTTTTTCAGGCGATTTTTTTACACAAAAAAGCGAACCGGTTCTTCGGTTCGCTTTTTTCATTCAGTTATGTTTGCGTGCCGCTGTGTATCGGCGAATCGCCAATAGCTGCACCAGCGGCAGGGCCACATCGCCTGTGGCTTCTTCCACCATGGCAAACGCCATCACCATCATCACCGCATTGGGAAACGGGCAGAACACACCGGGATTGGTCATAGACACCATCAGCATCCCCAGATAGCTCAGCGTCATGGCAGAGGTAAACGGTGTTCGTTCCCTGCGCAGCAAGGTTACACGGTCAGCCACCAGTCGGCCGTAAGCCACAATGCCCAGCAGACCCATACTGCCGATCACCTGCGCCACAGCGTTATGATAGAATGTCATACCACCGGAAGCATCGGTAAAGATGCTTGCATTGGCACTGCTGCCTAAGCCGATACCGAACAGCGGATGATGCAAAAAATCATTCAGGCCGCACGCCCAAAGGCGCAGACGCGTCTTGTTGCCACTATGCCAGAAACCGCTGCCGGACAGACGGCTTCCGTAAAAATTCGCCAGATAGTCTGCTCCGAAAAATACTGCGGCAGCGACCACGACCACACCCACAATCAGCATATCGCGTTTGGAAACCACGCCATAACGTACCAAATAGATGCAGCACAGCACGGTCAGAATCGCGCCAAACAATACAGCACTGCGGCTGCCCGTCAGCACCAGGGCCGCCTCAAACAGTACGCAAACCGCAATATGTACCTTGCTCTTACGGGCAAAATAGAACGGCATAGGCAGTGTCGTCAGCAATACGGTGGCGCAGAAATTGCGGCAATCGAAGTTCAGTACGCCGCCGTTTGCCAGAAATTCTTCAAAGTTATGCGCATATTGCGACAGTACCAGCGCAACGGCAGCCAGACCCATAGTATAGCAGATCGCCATGAAACGCTCATACACATTGTAACTTCTTTCGCGGGCCAGATGGGAACGGAACAGCACATACAGCACCAGAAGTCCCGCACCTAAGCCGAACATATAGTACAGCGACATCGGCTGGAAATAGTCCTGTTGGCTGATCACGCCGCTTCCGCCGAAAATCGTCGCCAAACTCACCAATGCCAAGCCATAGCCGCTGCGTCCCATGCGCAATGTCTGGGGCCAAAGAGCCAAATGCAGCAAAGCCGCCAACAACAAAGGCAGCGCCAACGGTGCACAGGGCAAAAACACGGACAGATCATCGTATTCCGGCCCTGCCAGCAAGAACAGCATCATAAACGGACACAACGCTGCCATCGCATCAGGACACAATGCCAGAAAACCTGTTGTGACCAACACCAGTACTGCCACGCCCATGACCTGCTGATCCAGCAGCAAGAAGATGGCACACAGCACTAACAAAACAGGAAAATACCAGCGGCTCAGCCAAAACTGCTCTGTCAGTTCACATATTCTGTTAAAGTATCGGTAGCCCTCGCTTCGCAGATACGCCCAACGGCTTTTTGCAAAACTGCGGACTTCCATGGGATTCCACATAATAAATTGCGCTCCTTCATTTCGCGGGAAAAGCACTTTTTTAATGCGGCTTTCCGGAAGAAAGCACCAAATTACCCCAAAAAGTGGGAATATTTTTCTAAATTAAAGGGATTTTAAAACTTTTGTATTACTTTTTTAACAAGTATCATGTAATGTACCACGACTTATATGCTTTGTCAACCCCGGAAAGTGCCATTTTTTCTTCTCCGCACACAGGCAAATTTGTGCATTTTGCGTGTTATAAAAAGGACAGGAAACGACTGCTCACTGAGAGCCGTTTCCTGCCTTGTCGTTTTATTCTTTTTTCATCAGCACCACGGATTCCACATGGGACGAGACAATGCCATGAATAACCATACAACACGGGAACAGATCTGCCCACGCAGTAAGCGTGAACAAATCATCTAGACAAATCAAAGTTCATCTGGTGATCCAATCGTCCAAAAACGCCATTTGTTCCTCTGTATGGAACCAATGCTCTCCATTTTCCATTATCGTTAAATCAGATCCATTGTTGGCAGCAAATGTTTTGATGGTTTCCAAAGACTGTAAATGATCTTTGCTTCCATATAAAATAGATGTGGGAACACTCCAGGAAATCGGATGATTTTGAACCCATGAGAGATATTCCCAGGATAAGGTTTCACCAAAGGCTGTTTCAATAATTCCTTTTTCTATCAAATCAGCTTCCGTAACACCGGCCCACAACATCATATCAGCAATCAGTTTCTCCATACTTACTATAGGGGAAATGAAATATGCCTTTTCAATTTTTGCTTCACTTACAGCATACATCGCAAAAAAGGCACCTATGCTATTTGCAATAAGTATGATGGATGAAAAGTTTGCAGTGATGTCATCAAAGAAATTCGTAAATTCCTGTATAGCTTCCCATGGTGTTTGGGATACATAATCAAAACCAATCACTTCACAATTAGGAAAGAGCATTTTATAGTGTTCGGCTTCTTCTGCATTTCCACCTTTTCCGTGAACATATATCACTGCTTTTTTCTTCATAATGCCTCCGAATTAGAATTTTGTCACTGAGACAATAGTCCTATCGTCTCAACCTATGCTCGAGACAAGAGAACTACCGTCTCTACATGGGTTGAGACGATGCCGTGAATGCCCGCACAACATGGGAACATATCTACCCCCGCTGTACACGGGAAAATATCGCTCCGACAAACTGGGATTTGTCTTAAAGCGGAAAATTATGCTATATACTCAGAAAGTGCTTTCACTTCGCAGCCCTTGCTTTCATAGTATTTAAGCATTTCATCTACTTTTTTCAAATCATAACTCGTGACGCAATCAGAAATCACATGAACGGAATAACCCGCTTTCGTCATATTGAAACAGGTGGATTTTACGCAGGCAGTTGCATCTGCACCACAAACGTAAAATTCGTTAATCTGATTTTCGGATACAAAAGCAGCAAACGCTTCACTGGTCAACGCATTGCTTTTGGTTTTTACAAAAATATTGTTTGAAACAACATTCAGTTCCGGCACCAACTCAGCACCCTTGGAGTCCGGCTTGAATGTGCGGGTTCCTGCGGTAATATTGTTGTGCTTGATATACACAATATACATCCCGTTTTCCTTTGCCCAATCAATCGCTTTGTTGATTCCCTCAACAATATCTTTGTAATGTTTTGTGATATCGTTTTGAATATCAATGACAACAAGTGCTTTACTCATTTTGTTCCTCCACAAATGTAAATTTTTTCTCTTTTAAAGCAGGTTGCGCAATGCTTCAACATCCTTCAATATCAACGGCGACATACTGTCTTTGTACTTGCTAACGTCCATTTCAGCTAAAGCATTTTCGATCTTATCAGATAATTCCGGCCTGAATAAAGCCACTTCATGCAATGCGTTCAAGCATTGCCTGACTACTGTAGGCTTAGGGTCATTTAACAATAGGAGCATTCGGTCAAAAACAACCGCAAGCTGCCCATCGTTTGCCCACCGTGCCTGATTACAAATTAGGACAAACGCTCTGGTACGGACATAGGAACTCTTATCCTGAAGCAATTCTGAAAACATCGGGATCATCACAAGGTAGCGATCAGACTCAACGGATTCAACACCAATCTGTTTCGCAAATTCATACGCGGTTTTGTCATTTTTATCGGTTAGTTTTCTTAATATCTCTTCCATGCTTTCACCATTGAATTATAATTTGCTGTTCTGGCAATAGTCCTATATCCTCAACCTAGGCTCGAGACAAGAGAACTACGGTCTCAACGTTCGCCGTTCCGGCGAATAAGTCCACCGCCACAGCCCGTGTTGCCTTGTATCCCAGCTCGCCGAACCGCTTCACATCGCGTCCCAAAGTAGCCGGGTCACAGGATACATATACCACGCGCTCGGGCTGCATAGAGGCCACCGCCTCCACCACCTCCGGTGCCAGACCCTTGCGGGGTGGATCGACACAGATTACATCAGGCCGCAGATTCTGCCGTGCCAGCTCTGACGCCATATCTCTGGCGTCACCGCAGAAAAATGTCGCATTTTCCACGCCGTTTCGTACTGCGTTCTTCCCGGCATCTTCGATCGCCTCCGGCACGATCTCCACGCCGATCACCCGTCCTGCGTTTTGTGCCATCACCTGTGTAATGGTACCGGCACCGCAGTAGAGATCCACCACCAGTTCTTTGCCGGTCAGTTCGGCAAATTCCATCGCCTTGGTGTAAAGCACCTCCGCCTGATCGTGGTTCACCTGATAGAAAGACGGCACGGACAAGCGGAAAGTCAAGCCGCACAGCGTATCCTCCAGCGTATCCCGTCCCCATAGGGTACGGTAGCTGTCACCTAAAATGGCATTGCCCCGTCGGGTATTGCTGCCCAGTACGACACCCACCGTCTGCGGAAGCGCTTGGCAGAGCATCGCCACCAGCTCCGCTTCATGCGGCAGCTTGTCGCCGTTGATCAGCAGACAGACAAGGGATTGTCCTTTGCAGTTGGTACGCACATAGAGGTGTCGCAGCACTCCCTTTCCCGTGGTTTCATCATAGCAAGGGATCTGATAGCTGCGGATATATTGCCGCAGCACATTGGCTGCCGTGTCTGCCGTTTCCTTCTGAATAAGGCAGTTCTCCACCTGTATCACATCATGGGTCCGAGCACGGTAAAGGCCAACCGTTCCCTGTGCAGATACAGGGTAAATGGACTTGTTGCGATAGTGCATGCGATCTTTGGCACCCCAAATCCCCTCCACGCATATATCACTGCCGCCGATGCGCGTCAGTGCATCCTGTACGCGCTGCTGTTTGGCGCGGAGTTCCTCCTCATAGCTCATGTGGCGGAAATCACAGCCGCCGCATTTGCCATAATAGGGGCAGTCCGGCTCACGGCGTTCCGGTGACGGCGTGTGGATGGCCGTCACCTTACCGAATGCCGCATTTTTCAGCACCTTCATTATGAGAATGTCGCAATCCTCACCCCGTACTGCACCGTGTACGAATACCACCTGTCCGTCAATGCGTGCAATGCCCAGTCCCTCAGAGGAATACCCCTCAATGACGGCACGATAGATTTTGTTCTTCTGTAAAGTCATTTTTAAAACTCAAACTTCTCGATCATCTTACGCAGCGCCTCGGCAAAGGCAGCCAGTGTCTTGTTGTCCCGTCCCTTGCTGCGGCGAATGAGTGCCATAAGGGAATCGCCCATCTGCACCAGACGCTGATAGGCCGGTGTGGTGCGTGGTGCCCCCTCAAAGGCCTTGACCTTGCGTTCGGGCAGATAGCCCTTGGCAAGCTGCGTGTTGGCGATCAGGTCATATTCCTCGGTGTATTGAGGTGCGTGGGCCTCAAAACCCATCTTGCTTATGGTTTCGGCAAATACCGGTGCTACCTCACGGTCACCGTGTACCACGAATACGTGTCTGACATGACTGTCCTTAAACTTTTCGATCCAGCTTACCAGGTGGTCATGATCGGCATGGGATGACAGACCCTGGAAGTTGACGATTTTTGCCCGTACCGCCACTTCTTCGCCGAACATTTTCACGCTCTTTGCGCCCTCCAGTAAATGCCGTCCCAGCGTTCCGGGGGACTGGAAGCCCACAAATACCACGGCACTGTTGGGTTTCCACAGATTGTACTTGAGATGATGGCGAATACGGCCTGCGTCGCACATACCCGAAGCGGAAATGATGACTTTCGGTGTGGCATCCATATTGAGCAGTTTGGACTCATCGGTGGTTTCCGTCAGATGGAGTCCCGGGAAGGAGAACATATGGGTACCGTCCTTCACCAGTTCTCTTGCCTCGTCGTCCAGATAACCGCGCAGATCGCCGCAGAAAATGGTGGTAGCACTCTTGGCTAAGGGGCTATCTACATAAACAGGGAAATCTTTTACGGATTTCACCAGATTCTTGTCCTTGATCTCACGGATGAAGTACAGCAATTCCTGGGTGCGTCCCACGGCAAAGGAGGGAATCACTACATTACCGCCTTTCCCCAGCGTTTCGTCAATGATTTCCGCCAGTTCGTCCGTATAAGACCACACCTCGGTGTGGTTGCGATCGCCGTAGGTGCTCTCCATCACCACATAGTCAGCATCGTCAAAACATTGCGGATCGCAGATAATGGGCTGATCCACATTGCCGATGTCGCCGGAGAACACAATGGTGCGTTTTTCGTCACCTTCGGTCAGCTCCAGGCGGATGCTGGCGCTGCCCAGCAGATGGCCGGCATCAATAAAGGTGGCCTTCACACCCTGGCACAGCTCCATTTCCTGTCCGTATTCGCAGGTAGTCATAAAGCTATTAACGCGCATGGCATCTTCCACGGTGTAAAGCGGCTCCTCCATAGGGCGGCCGGCGCGCTGATTCTTGCGGTTTTTATATTCGGCATCGCTTTCCTGAATGTGCGCCGAGTCCTGCAGCATGATGCTGAGCAGCTCTGCCGTCAGGCGAGTGGTCACAATACGGCCCTGAAAGCCGTTTTTCACCAGCATGGGTACGCGGCCGGAGTGGTCGATGTGGGCATGGGTAATCAGTACATAGTCGATGCTGCCCGGATGAAACGGCAGCGCAGCGTTGTCGATCTCATCGCGTCCCTGCTGCAAGCCGCAGTCGATCAGGATTTTCTTTCCGTTGACCTCCAAACAATGGCAGCTGCCGGTGACACATTGGTCAGCGCCGAAAAAACTCAACTTCATGGCAAACATCCTTTCATTGAAATCTTAGTGCTATTATTTTATCACCTTTTCTTCTTTTCAGCAAGAGCGGTTGCCATTTCCCGTATGTTCTGCTAAAATAATATCAGTTATTTGGGTTTTTACAGGAGGTAACGCTCTATGACCTTGCAATATACCGTCATTGATCCCACGAAAAATATCACGCTTCTTGTCACCACGCCCATGCCGAGAGTACACTATGCCGAAATTGCTTCCCATTTGCTGGCATTGGAACCCGATGCCGAACAGGTGGGCTTTCTGGAATCGTCTGACGAGCAGGATGCCGCTTTGCAGATGATGGGCGGTGAGTTCTGCGGCAACGCCACTATGAGTCTGGGCGCATGGCTGTGCCGCAACGAAACAGAGGGAGTCAGCCGCCATTTCTCCCTGGATGTCTCCGGAGTTGACGCGCCTGTCTCCTGTGATGTCTCCGTGGTACGCCACGGTTATATCGGCACGGTGTCCATGCCCCTGCCGGAAAAAATCGAAACACTGACACTCCCCTACGGCGACGGGGAAATCTCTCTTGATGCCGTATTCCTGCCCGGTATCTGCCACATCATTGCCCCCAACGGCACGGTGCAGCGCCATCAGGCAGAAGATGCCCTGCGAAAGTGGGCTGACATCCTGCCAATGGATGCGGTGGGAATTCTGCTGCTGGATGAAACCGCTATGTACTTTGATCCGCTGGTCTATGTCAAAGCCACTGACACCGCCTATTGGGAGCGTGGCTGCGGCAGCGGCAGCGCCGCCATCGGCGCATGGATAACGCAAAAACAGGGCAAGGGGCAATGCCTGTCACTAAAGCAGCCCGGCGGCACCATCGCCGTGGCCACTGTGTGGCAAGACCGTGCCATTACTTCCCTGACCATCACCGGAACGGTGACATTAGGCAAGAACAAAGCCGTTGACATCACATGGTAACACCCGTACAGGACTGAGATTTTTCTCAGTCCTGCTTTTTTCGTCAACTTTTCTTTGCATATGCGGCCTTCCTGTGATATACTATATTGGATTTAATATAGATTCTTCTTTTGTTGGAAAGGATGTAACAATAAAATGGGACTGATTTCAAAAATTTTCGGTACTTACAGTGAGCGCGAGCTGAAAAGCATCTACCCTATTGTGGATCAGATCGAGGCCTTAGAGGAAGAATACCGCGCCATGACCGACGCACAATTACAGGCCAAGACGCCGGAGTTCAAGGAGCGCCTTGCAAATGGAGAAACGCTGGACGACATTTTACCCGAGGCCTTTGCCACCGTGCGTGAAGCAGCAGACCGTGTCCTGGGTCTGCGTCCCTACCGCGTACAGTTGGTGGGCGGTATCGTGCTGCATCAGGGCCGCATTGCCGAAATGAAGACCGGTGAAGGTAAAACACTGGTGGCAACCCTGCCGGCCTATCTGAATGCGCTGACCGGCAACGGCGTACACATCGTCACCGTCAACGACTACCTTGCCAAGCGCGACAGCGAGTGGATGGGTAAGGTGCATCGTTTTCTCGGTTTGACAGTGGGTCTGATCATCCACGACATGAAAAAGGACGAGCGTCAGATCGCCTACGCTGCCGACATCACCTACGGCACCAACAACGAAATGGGCTTCGACTATCTGCGTGACAACATGGCCATTTACGCCAATGAGCAGGTGCAGCGCGGTCACAATTTCGCCATCGTGGACGAGGTGGACTCCATCCTGATCGATGAAGCCCGTACGCCGCTGATTATTTCCGGTATGGGTGATAAGTCCACTCAGCTTTACGACATGGCAGAGAGCTTTGCCATGCGTCTGAAAAAGTTTGTGGTGGCAGAAACCGACGACAAGGCGGAAGAGGATACCGATATTGATGCCGACTACATTGTAGACGAAAAGGCCAAGACCGCCACGCTTACCGCACGGGGTATTGCCAAGGCGGAGGAGTTCTTCCATCTGGACAACCTCTCCGATCCCGAAAACAGCACCATTGCCCACCACATCAACCAGGCCATCAAAGCGCATGGCATTATGAAAAAAGATGTGGACTATGTGGTCAAGGACGGCGAGATCATCATTGTGGATGAGTTTACCGGACGACTGATGTTCGGCCGCCGTTACAGCGAGGGTCTGCATCAGGCCATTGAGGCCAAGGAGCGCGTATCTGTGCAGCGTGAAAGCAAGACTTTGGCCACCATCACCTTCCAGAACTATTTCCGCCTGTATACCAAGCTCTCCGGCATGACCGGTACGGCACTGACGGAGGAAGAGGAATTTGGCACGATCTATAAGCTGGACATTGTGGAAATTCCCACCAACCGTCCCATTGCCCGTGTGGATAATGAAGATGCTGTTTACAAGACTGAAGCCGGAAAATACCGCGCCGTGATCAACCAGGTGAAGGAATGTCACGCCAAGGGTCAGCCGGTTCTGGTAGGTACGGTATCCATCGAGAAGAATGAGCTTCTGGGTAAAATGCTGGCCCGTGAGGGGATCAAGCATAACCTTTTGAACGCAAAGAACCACGAAAAGGAAGCCGAGATCGTGGCACAGGCCGGTAAATTCGGTGCTGTCACCGTGGCCACCAACATGGCAGGTCGTGGTACCGATATTATGCTGGGCGGTAACGCCGAGTTCCTTGCCAAAAACGATCTGCGCAAGGCAGGCATGACGGACGAGCTGATCGCTGAGGCCACCGGCTATGCCGAAACCGACAATCAGGAAATCCTTGATGCCCGCAAGCTGTTTGCCGAAAAGCTGCAGCAGCACAAAGAGGAAATTGCCGGCGAAGCCGACCGTGTCCGCGAAGCAGGCGGTCTGTTCATCATCGGCACAGAGCGTCACGATTCCCGTCGTATTGATAACCAGCTTCGCGGTCGTGCCGGCCGTCAGGGCGACCCCGGCGAAACCCGATTCTACATTTCCTTGGAAGACGATCTGATGCGTCTGTTTGGCGGTGAGCGCGTCACCAATATGATGGATCGCATGAAGATTGAAGAGGATATGCCCATCGAGAACAAGATGCTGACCCGAGCCATCGAGCAGGCGCAAACCACGGTGGAAAGCCGCAACTTCCAGTCCCGTAAGTCTGTGCTGGAATACGACGATGTCATGAACAAGCAGCGTGAGATCATCTACGATCAGCGCAAGCAGGTGCTTGACGGCATGGAAGTGAAAAATATCATCATGAACATGATGAACACTGCTATTTCCCATCAGGTAGAAAGCATTTTCATGGGACAGGAGCATCTGGATCTGGCTTCCTGCCGTGAATTGCTGCGGAATGTGGAGGGTCTGTACTTCCCCAAGTACGCCGTGCGCTTTGATGAAGCGCAGCTTGCCACCATGGAAGCCGCCGATTTCACGGATGCCTTTACCGCTGCCGCCGCTGATTATTACGAAAAGAAGGAAGAGGAAATTACCTCTCCCATTATGCGCGAATTGGAGCGTGTGGTATTGCTGCGTGTGGTGGATGAGTACTGGATGGATCACATTGATGCCATGACGGATCTGCGTCAGGGTATCCGCCTGCGCGCCTATGCCCAGACCGATCCCGTGATCGCCTACAAGAAAGAAAGTCTCGATATGTTTGAGGAAATGATTGCCGCCATTCAGGAGGAAACCGTGCGCCGTTTGTACTCCGTGCGTCTGCAGAAGAACGAGGAAGTCAAGCGTGAGCGTGTGGCAAAGGGCATGACCGAAAGCGTCGGCGGTGACGGCACCGTGAAAAAGCAGCCTCGCAAGGTGGCAAAGATCGGTCGCAATGACCCCTGCCCCTGCGGCAGCGGCAAGAAGTACAAGCAGTGCTGCGGGCGATAAGTCATGTTTGAAGTAAATGCCGAAAACGGCTTGATCTACTTGACCAGCGATGTATTAAGCGGCACAGCCCACGGCTTTTCCACCCGTTTGGGCGGCGTCAGTCCCGCGCCTCGTGATAGCTTGAATCTGGACGAGCGCGGCGACGACATTGCCAATGTGCAGGAAAATTTCCGCCGTTTCTGCGGCGTCACAGGCACGGATGTATCACGAATCGTGCTGAGCAAACAGGTGCATCGGGATGATGTCCGTGTTGTCACCGCCGATGACTGCGGCATGGGGCTTTGGCGTGAGCGGGATTACGACAGCGCCGATGCCCTGATCAGTGCCACGCCCCACATTCCGTTGGTGGTCTTTTCCGCTGACTGCGGTGTAATTTTGCTCCATGATGCCGTCCGCGGCGCCATCGGCGCGGTACACGCAGGATGGCGCGGCACCGCCATGGGTATCGTGGGAAAAGCGGTACGGGAAATGGTGCGGTGTTTTGGCTGCGAAGCAAGCAACATTCACGCCGCTATCGGTCCTTCCATCGGTGCGTGCTGTTTTGAAACAGATGAAGATGTCCCTGTTGCTCTGCGTGAAGCCATGGGGAAAGATGCCGAGCCGTTTATGGTCAGACACGGCGCAAAATGGCACATTGACCTGAAGGCCGTCAACCGATACTGGCTAATGCGCGAAGGCGTCACGGTCATCGATACCTGCGACCACTGCACTGCCTGCCGTCCCGACCTCTACTGGTCACACCGGAAAATGGGTCGCGAACGGGGTGAACAGGTCGCTATGATTTCCCTTTAAAGGAGCCATTTATGAAAAAACGCATGATTGCGCTGCTGCTGGCGCTGTCTATGTTGGCACTGACAGGCTGCAGTGACTGGGATACAAATGAATTTGAGGATCCTCTGAAAGATTTGACGGATTATTACGAAAAAAAAGAGGAGGAAACTCCCACGCTGACATCCTTTACCCTGCCTTACTTCAGCAATCAGACGCTTGACCCCATCACCTGCTCTGACGGTGCCCAATTAACGCTGGGAACGCTGTTATATGAGGGGTTGTTCGCATTGGATACCCGATTCTGTGTGCAGAACGTACTGGCGCAGAGCTATTCCTATGATGCAGCCGACTTCACTTATACCATTAAGCTGCGCAGCAATGTGTTGTTCAGCGACGGCAGTCGGTTAAGTGCCTATGATGTGGCAGATACGCTGCAGCGCGCCCGCAGCAGCGAGCGGTACAAGGCGCGGCTTTCCGATGTGAAGTATATTGATGCGGAAAACGCTGACACCGTATCGGTTTCTCTGGCCCATGATAATCGCAATTTTACGGCGCGGTTGGATATTCCCATTGTCAAGTCCGGCACGGAACATGACCTGATTCCCGTTGGCACCGGCCCGTACTGTCAAAAAACGGATGACGGTACCTATCTGGCCGCATACAGTCGGTGGTGGCAAGGCAAAGCACTGCCGCTGCAGCGCATTGAATTGCTGGACTGCCGCAATACAGACACCATGGTTTATTCGTTCTACGCCCATGAAATCCAGCTATTGGCGCTGGATCTGACCGGCACCAACTCCACCAGTGTATCCGGCAGCGGAAACTACACCGAGGCCGGCACTACGGTGATGCAATATATCGGTTTTAACACCGCGCGGGAGCCGTTTAACAACACAGCCCTGCGCCAGGCGGTGAATTTGGGTATTGACCGTGTGGGTGCCATCGATGCTTACCTGTTGGGTCATGCCGAGGCGGCGCAATTCCCACTTTCGCCGCAAAGCACCCTGTACCCCACAGAGCTGGAAACCACCTACTCACCCGATTACTTCGCCTCGGCCATGTCTACCGCAGGCTATCGCAAGGGTGCTTCGCGGTCGGTGTCCATGATCGTCAACGAAGAAAACGCCTTCAAAGTGTCTGTGGCACAGGAAATTGCCAAGAGTCTCTCCCGTTATGATTTGGACGTTCACGTGTCCGTGCTGCCCTGGGAGCAGTATGTGGGAGCGCTGCAAAGCGGCAATTTCGATCTATACTATGGCGAGGTCAAGCTGACCGCCGATTGGGATATTTCTCCGCTGGTGGTTCCCAGCGGCAGTATGAACTACGGCGGTTATCAGAACGAAAACACCTCGAAGCTGCTCACCGCTTATTTGACCGCTGCCGATGATACACAACGCGTCAAGGCGATGGACACCCTTTGTCGGAATCTTACCGCACAGGTGCCGTTTGTACCGATATGCTTTAAGAATACGTCTGTTTTGCTGCCTTCCGGCGCTGTGAAGGATATGACACCGACCGCCGCCAATCCTTTTTATAATATGCCGGCTTGGCAGGTAAACCTGAGCAACAAAAAATGAGAGAAGCATTGGCTTCTCTCATTTTTTATATGTTAGTCTTATTCGCCCATGGGAGCGCCGCACTCAGGGCAGAACTTACTGTCAGCCGTCATGCCGCATACCGGGCAAACCTTCAAACTGGCATCCGCTTCGCAGGCTTCCTTTTTGGGCTTGGATGCCTCCAGCGCCGCGATTTTTTCCTTGGATGCCATGACAGCCGCCACCACATCCTTCACAGCATCGGGGATCTCACCCTCATACTCAGAAACGAACCACAGGCCGATGGCCTTATAGTTCTTGTCGATCTCGCGCTGCTCACTCA
Source organism: Eubacteriales bacterium (assembly GCA_030529655.1). GTDB lineage: Bacteria > Bacillota > Clostridia > Oscillospirales > Oscillospiraceae > Vescimonas. The sequence goes on along the minus strand of JAUMWJ010000004.1, from coordinate 33,051 downwards.
AAATTTCTATATTGATCTTCGCCGTATCCGTTGCGTCCTTTGCCTTTTCGGTAGCAATCTCGGCAGCGGCCTTCGCCTTCTCCGTTGCAGCTCCGGCAATGACCTGCGCCTTCTTTGTCAGTTCTTCAAAAAATGCCATAACAATGAACTCCTTTCAAAATAATCTCTATCGAATATATTATACCCTATTTTCTTCTTTCTTGCAAGGTTTAATGCTCGATCCAGTCTGATGCGCGGAAAACGGCCCGTTTCCACATATGATAATCGGCATCGCAGTCTGCCTGTATGCGTTGGGGCACAAATACGCGCTGGGACTGCCGCAGCGACTGCAGCTCCTCCAATGACTGCCACACACCGCAGCTCAAGCCCGCCAATGATGCTGCGCCAAATGCTGTGGTTTCCACCATGGCAGGACGATCCACAGGAATCCGCAGCAGGTCTGCCTGCATCTGCATCATCACATCGCTGACACTGGCTCCGCCATCTACCCGCAGCGAAGTAATATCCCGTCCGGCATCCTGACGCATGGCCAGCATCAGATCCGTCACCTGAAAGGCAATGCTTTCCAACACCGCACGCGCCACATGTGCGCGGCTCGTACCGCGAGTAATGCCCAAAATCGCGCCGCGCGCATACATATCCCAGTATGGGGCGCCAAGTCCGGTAAAGGCCGGAACGACTACCACGCCGCCGCTATCGGGTACGCTCTCCGCTAAACGATCACACTCCGGTGCAGATTCCACCAACCGCAGCTCATCTCGCAGCCATTGTATGGTACTGCCGCCGTTGAATACACTGCCCTCTAAAGCGTAAGTCGTTTCACCTCGAATATGCCATGCCACAGAGCTGACAAGGCCGGCACGGGAACGCACCGGCACACTGCCCAGATTCATCAGTGTAAAGCATCCTGTTCCATAGGTGTTTTTTGCATCGCCCGGGGCAAAACAGGTCTGGCCGAACAGCGCCGCCTGCTGATCTCCTGCCGCACCGCAAACCGGTACACCTGCCAATTTCTCCAAACCCTCAATGCCGCTTTTTACATAGCCGTACACCTGAGAGTTCCCTACCGGGCGTGGTAAAATCTGCATAGGGATCTGCAAAAGACGACACAGCTCCTCATCCCAATCCAGACGGTGGATGTCAAAGAGCATGGTGCGGCTGGCATTGGAATAGTCCGTCACATGCTGGCCGGTCAAGCGCCAAATGAGCCAGCTTTCCACCGTGCCGAAAAGCAATTCCCCTTTTTCTGCGCGCTCACGGGCGTAAGGCACATGGTCGAGAATCCAGCGGATCTTGGTGGCGGAAAAATAGGCATCGATCAGCAGACCCGTGGTGGACTGTATCCGTTCCGCCAGGCCTTGCCGCTTCAGCTCCTCACATAACTGCGCTGTGCGACGGCACTGCCACACAATGGCATGATAGATCGGCTCACCGGTGGTCTTATCCCACAAAATTGTGGTTTCACGCTGGTTGGTTACGCCGATTCCGGCAATATGGCCTGCAGGGATGTCGCGGATCGCCTCTGCCGCGGCGCGGCGTTCCGTTTCCCAGATTTCCATGGCATCGTGCTCCACCCATCCGGCCTGCGGATAATACTGGGTAAAAGGATACTGTGCCGCGCCTGTCACATCGCCGCGCGCGTCAAATACGATGGCACGGGAACTGGTCGTTCCCTGATCCAGTGCCAATATGTATCTTTCCATTCTGTGCCCTCTTCCTTTTTATATTTCCGTGTGTTATAATATTTTTACTCATTATACCATAGAAAGGGTGTAATTACTATGACAAATATAACGAATTTCACCTTCCTCTCCACAGATGGCAAAACCACCCTGCACGGTACGGCATGGCTGCCTGCCGATCGGGAAATCGTGGCAGTTTTGCAAATTGCCCACGGTTTGACCGAATATGTTGGGCGTTATGACGGCTTTGCAAGGTTTTTAAATGAGCAGGGCATCGCCGTATTCGGTCACGACCATCTGGGTCACGGACTTTCTCTGCCCGAGGGAGCAGTTCCTATCTATTTTGGTGATGGCAATACATGGGACACCGTTGTGGACGATATGTACCGTCTGCATCTGCGCATCAAGGAGCAATTCCCCGATAAGCCGCTGTTTCTCATGGGGCACAGCATGGGATCATTCCTGGCACGTACCTATCTGATCCGCTACAGCGGCACGGTACGTGCTGCCATCATCATGGGTACTGCCTGGCAAAGTGAGGTCACCCTTACCGCAGGCCTGCTGGTTGCCAAAATACTTACCTGTATTCACGGAGAATCCTCCGCTCCCGCTCTCGTTACTGCCTTGACTTTTGGTGTCTACAACAAGGCATTTGCGCCTACACGCACCCGTTGCGATTGGCTTACTGCGGACACCGAAAATGTGGATCGCTGTATGGCCGATCCCATGTGCGGACAGCCTATTACGACAGGTCTGATGCGGGAGATGTTGTTGGGTATTCGCTTTAATCAGAAGCGCGAGCACCTGCAAAAGATGGACAAAAACTGTCCTATTCTGCTGATCTCCGGCAAGGACGATCCCGTCGGCAACATGGGTAAAGGCGTACAGCATACCTATGATATATTCCGCTCCCACGGCATTGCAGATGTTACGCTGCAGCTCTACGACGGACTACGTCACGAGATTCTCAACGAAGGGTCGAAAAGGGACATCGTACACCGTGACATTATGGATTGGCTGAGACGCTGCCTCTGATCAAGTCTGTAGATCACGCACCAAATTACGAATACCCAACAGATCAATGTCGTGCCGCAAATACAGCAGCCGAACGCTGTAAAAGCTGTCTGCTACCAATAAAAGAACTGCAGCGAAAGTGACGGTGGGCGAAATTTGCCGGATGAGCGCGTCAAACCACGGCTGCACATAACGAAGCGCTATCCACACCAGCAATCCCCATGCAACGGAAAACGGCACGCACACACGACGGTTCAGATCCATTTTCGTACTGCTGTAATCCCAGAACATCACGCCCAATACCTTGTCATAAAAGAGATGCACGGCGTATTCCACCACTGTGGCAGTCAATCCCCCATAAAAGATCAGGCGCAGCGGTGTATCGCGCAGCTCCGTCGGCAAATGCAGCACGGCGATCAGCGACAGGCCATACACCGGGCATAACGGCAGCAGCAAAAAGCATTTGCGTACACGGTGATCGGCATTACGCGCCACGGCAAACAGCTTTTCTATGACATAACCCACAAAGCTATATAGCATGAAGATCCAAAACCAGTACATGATCGTTCCCCCTTTATCCTTTCATTGTTTCCCCGATGAAACAAAATCATTCCTGTTGTCAAAGCTGGTTTTTTCTGATACACTGGTGAAAAACATAAAAAGGATGGTCGCACAATGAGAGAGTGGGAGGAACTGAAAAACGAATGTTTACGCTGCCGTGCCTGTAGTTTGGCAGATACGCGCACCCAGGTGGTATTCGGTGTAGGTGCGCCGGATGCTGAGGTGCTGTTCATCGGCGAGGCACCGGGTGCCAATGAAGACTTGCAAGGTGAGCCCTTTGTGGGCCGTGCCGGTAAGCTGCTGGACGATATGCTGGCGGTCATCGGTTTGGATCGCAGCCGCATCTACATCACCAATTCTGTCAAGTGCCGTCCACCCCAGAATCGTGATCCGCTGAATACGGAAAAGGACGCCTGCCACGGCTATCTCGTGCGGCAGCTGCGCCTGATGCAGCCGAAAATTATCGTTTGCCTCGGCCGTATCAGCGCCATGGAGATCATCAAGCCCGATTTCAAGATCTCCCAGGAGCACGGGCAGTTCTTTGAGCGTGACGGCATTCAGATGATGGCACTCTATCATCCGGCGGCGCTGCTGCGCGATCCCCATAAAAAACCGGACACCTTTGAGGATCTCAAGCGTTTGCAGGCTAAGATTCGTGAGATCTGCACTCATACGGATCTGATTTTTGAATAAGGAAAAGAGGAAAGAACGGCAAAGTTCTTTCCTCTTTCGTTTTTCAAAGAAACATACTCACGGCGCAGTAGACCAGCAGCAGGGCCAATACGGTATTGACGATTTTGCCGTGTTTGGCAAAAATTGTGCGAAATGCCGTGCCAAACAGCGACCAGCAAAGTGTGGCTAAAAAGCCGGTAACTGCCAGAATGCCGGCGAACAGGGCTATCATGCCCCAGTTGCCGCTATAATAGGGCAGCACATAGGTTTCCATGGACACAATGCTGTAAAAGTAGTACTTCGGGTTCAGCCAGCACAGCAGGAGTCCCGGCAAAAATCGCGCCTCTGTCTCCATATCATCCCATTTGCCGCCGGAACGGAAAATATGCCATGCCAGCCACAGGATATACAGCGCACCAATGATCCGCATGGGCAGTTCGATCTTAGGCAACAGGGTTGTCAAGATGTTGCAAAACACCGCGCAGGCAAATACCACCGATAATTGTCCGCTGAAAATGCCAAGGTTGAAAATGAAGCCCTTTTTCAATCCGTGCCGCGCCGCATTGGACATACCGGCAATATTATTGGGTCCCGGTGTAAAGGCGGTGGAGATCATATAGGTCGCAAAGCTGAGATAATTCATGTTCCTCTCCGTTATTTCGTGTAATAAATGCGTTCGATCAGACGAACGGTATTGTTGCCTTTGTTCACATAGCGATAGGGGCGATAGCCGGGGAACACCAAGCAATCTCGATTTTCCATGCGGAAAACTTCGCCATCCGTTTCTACCTCCAGCAAGCCGGAGAGCACGGTCAGATGAATCCGCGTACCGGGAATCAGGTCGATTGCTTCATAACTTCCGCTGATGAAAATATCTGTTTGAACGCTCTCGCTGTGGGAGTCGGTTTCAAAGGGGATCAATGGATAGCGGATCACCTTGCCGCCGCAAAGGCGCTGACCGATCACATCGACACCGCGGTATAAGGCGGTAGCCGCTTCGTCTTGATTCTCCACAAGCAGCTCCAGTGGCACATGAAGGCCAAGGGCGATCTTATTCAACACGGAAATGGTGGGGTTCACTGTACCGCGCTCGATCTGGCCCAGCATACTCTTCGATACGCCCGACAATTCCGCCAGACGGTCAATGCTTAATTTTTGGGATTTGCGAATGCGGTGGATATTTTCGCCTACTGCCAGTTGAATATCCATGGCTATTCCTCCGTTATCTTGATTGTTTTCGACAATATAGTATCTATTTCCTCCAAAACTGTCAAGGGGTAAATGAAAAAGTACCGCCGAAATTCGGCGGTACCTTCGTTTTTTCGGATGTCAGATGCGCTTCCACTTGGCACCACCGGCCACATCGGTAACCTCGATGCCCTGTGCCTTCAGCTCGTCACGAATGCGATCTGCCTCGGCAAAGTTTTTTGCTTTCTTAGCATCGGCACGCTGGCGGATCAATGCTTCCACCGCTGCGTTCTCCTCACCGTCCTCGCTGACTACGGTGAACTCGGCGGGCTGAGCAGCCAGTTTTGCCTGTTTCTCGCGTACTTCGGCGGCCTTCTCCAGCAGCTTCAGACCCAGCACACGATCAATGGCTCCGATCACATCGCACTTGGTGGCATCAGTGGTCTTTGCTTTGAGCACATCGTAGAGAACGGTCACACCCATAGAGGTGTTCAGGTCATTATCCATGGCCTTGGTGAATTTTGCCTTCAGCTCATCCGCAGCGGCGGCATCCACATCGCCCCCTGCCTTCAGGTTGGCAATTTTGGCGAGCAGCTTGTTATATGCCACTGTGGCATTGTCCAGATTCTCCCAGGAGAAGACCAGACTCTTGCGATAGTGGCTCTGCAGGCAGAAGAAGCGATAGGCCAAGGGGTCATAGCCCTTTTCTTCCAGCAGGGAGACGGTCAAAAATTCGCCCTTGGACTTGCTCATCTTGCCGTCATTGGTATTCAGATGGGCCACATGGCACCAATGGGGACACCACGGGTGACCCAGATAGCTCTCAGACTGGGCAATCTCATTGGTATGGTGGGGGAACGCATTGTCCACGCCGCCGCAGTGCAGATCCAGATACTCGCCGTTGAACTTCATGGAAATGCCGGAGCACTCAATGTGCCAGCCGGGATAGCCCACACCCCAGGGTGATTCCCATTTCAATGCCTGATCTTCAAACTTGGACTTGGTGAACCACAGCACAAAATCGTTCTTATTGCGCTTGTTGGTATCCTCCTCCACGCCTTCGCGGACGCCGATCGCCAGATCATCCTCGTTATGATCGTTGAAAATGTAGTAACGCTCCAGCTTGGAGGTGTCAAAATACACATTGCCGCCTGCCACATAGGCAAAGCCCTTTTCGATCAGCGTAGATACAATGTGGATATAATCATCGATCAGGCCGGTAGCCGGCTGTACCACATCGGGGGTCTTGATGTTCAGCTTGGCGCAGTCAGCAAAAAACGCATCGGTATAGTACTGGGCAATTTCCATGACGGTTTTCTTTTCCCGCTTGGCACCCTTGAGCATCTTATCCTCGCCCTCATCCGCATCGGAGGTCAGATGGCCCACATCGGTGATATTCATAACACGGTTCACATCGTATCCGGCAAAGCGCAGATACTTCTCCAGCACATCCTCCATGATATAGGAGCGCAGATTACCGATATGAGCGAAATGGTACACGGTAGGACCGCAGGTATACATCTCCACATGGCCGGGGGTATGGGTCTTGAATTCTTCTTTCTTATGGGTTGCCGAGTTATACAGATACATAGTGCTTCTCCTTATTACAATTTGTATTTTTCTGTCATAATATTACTTTCCGTAGCGCTTTTGGTCGAAAAAAGCCTCCCATGTCGTAAAGACATGAGAGGCGAAGTGTTGATTCCGCGGTTCCACTCTCGTTTATCGCTCGTGGTCGGCACATTGACGCTGGCCAAACGGAGGGCATCTCCATCCCCCACGCTCCCGGACGCACTTTCTGTTTCTCTTTGCAAGACGGCTTTCAGCTTACCAACCGTCTCTCTCTATCCAAAGGGGCGAAACATACTCTTTCCGCTCAACGCGCTATTTGATTATCTGCTATTTTAGCAGTCTTTTCCGGTTGTGTCAAGACTCCTTGAACACATCGGCGTTCTTTGCAAAGTACTCCACACCGGAATAGACGGTGGTCACCAAAATGATGCCCTGGCATACCAGATTCAGCCCATGAGGAATCCCAAACAGGATCAGGCAGATGCACACCATAGTGCTGGCGGTTTTGATCTTTCCGGACCAACCGGCAGCGATCACGCGGCCTTTTTCCACCGCCACCAGACGCATACCGGACACGGCAAACTCACGCAGCAGCACCACAGCCAGCACCCAGCCCACCATGGTGCCTTCCTCCACAAACCAGCACAGCGCCGCCATCACAAGGCATTTATCCGCCAGCGGATCCATGAATTTACCGAAGTCTGAAATTTGATTGTAATGACGCGCAATATAACCATCCAGCAGGTCTGTCAGGCTGGCGAGGATAAACACGCCCAATGCCACATAGCGGCTGCCCGGAAAGCCCCAATACAAAATCGCCAGAAATACAGGGATCATCACTACGCGGATGATGGTCAATTTATTGGCAGTTGTCATCGGCATGAATTATTCCTCCTCGTAAAGCTCTCCTACCAGTTCGCCATCCATGGTGTCGCTCAGGCGCACGTTGACAAACTCGCCTGCTTTCACCTCGCGTTCGGCACTGAAATAAATCCGTCCGTCAATATCCGGTGACTCGGCATAGCTGCGCCCCACAAACAGCATAGACTGCTCGTCAAAGCCGTCACACAGCACCTCAATCACATCGCCCAGACGGCTTTCATTAAATTCATCCATCACACGGGACTGCACATCCACCACCAGATCGGCTCGACGCTGTGCCTCCGTCATATCCACACGGTTAGGCATCTCGGCGGCAGGAGTTCCCTCCTCCGGTGAGTAAGGAAACGCACCGGCACGCTGGATCTTCACCTCTTGCAAAAAGTCGCACAGTTCCTCAAAGGCCGCCTCATCCTCGTAAGGCAAGCCGGTAATCAGACTGGTACGCAGTACCAGTCCGGGAATTTTCTCACGCATCTTCTGATAGAGTGAGCGCAGACCGGCCTTTGTTTCCCGGCGGTTCATGGCCTTGAGTACCATATCATTGCAATGCTGGATAGGCATATCAATGTACTTACAGATCTTCCTCTCGCCTGCAACGGTGTCGAGCAGCTCATCGGTAATCGTATCGGGATAGAGATAGTGCAGGCGAATCCAATGAAAATCCAGCTTACACAGCTCGTGGAGCAGCTCCGGCAGCTTCTTCTCCTTGTAAAGATCCACACCATAGCGTGTAATATCCTGAGCGATGATGATACATTCCCTGACACCCTCGTCTGCCAGCGCCTTGGCCTCCGCCAGCACTTCCTCCATGGGACGGCTGCGGTATTTACCGCGCAAAGATGGAATCACACAATAGGCGCAGCGATTGCTGCAGCCCTCGGCAATACGCAGATAGGCATAATGCACGGGAGTGGTCAGAATACGAGGCAGCTCCTCCACTGTGCCGTTAATATCGCTCAAATGGCAGCAATTCTCGCCCTGCATGACCTCATGGATGGCTTCTACGATCCGGCCGTAATCCGCCGTACCCATGATTCCGTCCACTTCAGGGAGTTCTGACATCATTTCTTCGCTATAACGCTGGCTCAAACAGCCGGTTACCAGAATTTTCCCCACCAAACCGGCTTCTTTCAGCGCACCCATCTGCAGAATATTGTCAATGGCCTCACTTTTTGCGCTGTCAATAAAACCACAGGTGTTGATCACCACCACATCGGATCCCTCGGGATCGCCCTGCAGCGTCATGCCTGCACCAACGCATAGTGCCATCATCTGCTCTGTATTCACCCGGTTTTTATCACAGCCGAGAGAAATGAATGAAACTTTCACCATGTTTACCTCTGTTATTCTTCTATGTTTTCGCCCATCTGGTTGAGAACGGGACGAATATCACGCCACGAAAAGCCGCGGCGCAGCAGCGCATCCGACAGCTTTTTCAGTTGTGCCCGGTCAGGTGCAGCGCCTTTACACTTGCTCTGTATGAACTGTGCAATGGCGTTATGCGGATCAGGCATCTGTAAAAGTGCCGCATCCCACAATTCTTTCGGTACACCGCGGCGCTGCAGTTCCTGCCTGACGCGCATTTCACCGTATCCCATGCCGCCATAGTGGCGCACGATGACACCGGCATACGCCTCGTCATTGACGGCGCCCAGCTCTTCCATGCGTTCGGCCGCTTCTGCCGCATCATCGGGGGTGGCACCTTTCTTCTCCAAGCGCCGGCACAGCTCTTTTTTAGACAGCATACGTGATGACGCCATATGCGCCGCGCGGATCTGAGTTTCCGAATGGCCTGCCGCTTGGCGGATTTGTGCCACAAGTTCATCGGGCACGTCCATGCCCGCAAATAAGCCAAAGCGCAAAAGCTCCGCATCGGTGATCTTGAGGAGGTCGCCCTCCTCAAAAAACACCAACACGCGCTCGCGCTTATGCTTTGATTTTTCTATTTTCTCAATCTTCATCGTCGAAGTCGTCAGCAGACACATCCACCGCGCGTCCGGCTGCCTTGGCGGCGATCTTGGACTGAGCGCCCATCAGCTTGGGAAAGTTGTCACGCACAGCGGCTTCCAATGCGGCTGCTTCCTCGGGATGATCCAGGAAATACTGCTTTGCCGCATCTCGGCCCTGACCCAAGCGCTTTTCACCCATGCTGAACCAGGAACCGCTCTTTTGCACCAGATCCAGCTTCACCGCCAGATCGATCATCTCGCCCAAAGCGCTGATGCCTTCGCCATACATGATGTCAAACTCCGCCTCACGGAAGGGAGGCGCCACCTTGTTCTTGACCACCTTGGCGCGGGTGCGGTTGCCAATGACCTCACCGCCGGCTTTCAAGGTTTCAATACGCCGCACATCAATACGGACGCTGGCGTAGAACTTCAACGCACGGCCGCCGGTAGTCACTTCGGGATTGCCGTACATCACGCCCACCTTTTCACGCAGCTGGTTGATGAAAATGACGATGCTGTTGGTTTTGGCAATGATACCGGTCAGCTTACGCAGTGCCTGACTCATTAAGCGAGCGTGCAGCCCCACAAAGCTGTCACCCATCTCACCTTCAATTTCGGCGCGAGGCACCAAAGCCGCCACAGAGTCCACCACCACCACATCGATCGCGCCGGAGCGCACCAGGGCCTCGGTGATCTCCAATGCCTGCTCACCGGTATCGGGCTGGGAGATCAACATATCCTCCACATTGACACCCAGCGCACGGGCATAGGTGGGATCCAACGCGTGCTCAGCGTCAACAAATGCCACTTCACCGCCCTGCTTCTGCGCCTGCGCCAGCACATGGAGTGCCAGTGTGGTTTTACCGGAGGACTCCGGGCCGTAAATCTCGATCACACGGCCCCGGGGCAATCCGCCGATGCCCAACGCCAGATCCAATGCCAGCGAGCCGGTGGGAATATACTCCACATTCGTCACACCGCCGTCACCGTAGCGCATGATAGAGCCCTTGCCATACATCTTTTCAATCTGCTGCATGGCGGTTTCCAGTGCTTTTTTCTTATCGGAAATCACGGGAGCTGCCATTGTATCCTTTTTTGCTGCCATAGGAATGTCCTCCTTGTATCGTTACTGTTTCGAATTTTATCAGAAAAGGTGTCCGTATTTACGGTCAGTTAAATCGTATCATACAGCCGACCGCCCACCACACGGGAAATACCTGCCGTATCCGGCACCACCTCAATATCACCAAAGCCATAGCCGCGCATGATCCGCAGCACATCATCCGCCTGACCGATGCCCACCTCGAAGAAAAGGTGGGAGCCGTCATGCATGGCACTGCGCCATTGACCGGACACGCTGCGGTAGAAGTCCAACCCGTCATCGCCGCCATCCAACGCCAGATGCGGCTCATAATCGCGGACCGACACATCCAATCCGGCAATATCCGCCGTGGGAATATAGGGCGGATTACACACAATGCAGTCAAACTCGCCGATTTGGGCCGAGGGTTTGTCCAGCGCATCCATCTGAAATGGCATGACCTGTCCCGTCAAACCGTTGCGACGCACATTTTGTCGGCAGATGCGCAGTGCCCCCTCGTTTAATTCGCCCAAAATCACATGGGCAGTCTTTACCTGACTGGCAATGGCCAGACCCACACATCCGCTGCCGGCACACAGATCCAGCACACGACACTCGCCATCCAAAGTCCGCAGATAGTCAATGGCTTGCTGCGCCAACACCTCTGTATCCGCACGGGGAATCAATACGCTTTCGGATATGTCCAGCGGCAGACCGAAAAATTCCCATTCGCCGATCAGATAGGCCACCGGCTCACCCTGTAGATGACGCTGCACCAAGCGGTGTACCTGTTCCTCCACCATCTGCGGTACATACAGCCGGCCATCACGCACCAACTGCTCACGGGTCTTGCCGGAGGCATAGCACACCAACTCACGGGCCTCCAATGTGGCACCCTCCAATCCGGCTTTATGAAACACCTGCCGAATATCCATGTACAAATTATTATAAGTAATTGCCATGATACGCTCCGTTGTCAAATGTTGTCGTTTTTACCACTGATCGGTGCCCTTTTCGTCGGGCAGCACCAGCTTCAATGCCTCGATCGCCACCTCCAGCATGGAGTCGTCCGGCTCAAAGGTGGTAAAATTCTGCATCCACAGACCGGGCTTGGATAAAAAGCGCGTCACAGCATTGTCATGTCCGCCCACATAGCGGTTAAACTCATAGGTAATACCCACCACAGGCACCAGCAACAGCAGATGTACCACCACGCGCACCCAGAAAACTTTCCACTCCACAAAGCTGAATACGACACTGGAAAACAGGATTGACACGATGATGACGACAAACAGAAAGCTCGTACCGCAGCGGGGATGGTGACGGGGCTGTTTGCGAGCGTTTTCCACGGTCAGCTCCAAACCGGCTTCGTAGCAAAAAATGGTTTTATGCTCCGCGCCGTGATAGGAAAAGACGCGCTTGACATCCTTTTGCTTGGAGCAAAGGATCAGATACCCTAAGAAAATCACCACCTTCACAACACCTTCGATGATATTGTGAAGTACCGCACTGTGAATATACGGATCAATGAGACCTGCCAAAAAGGTGGGCAGCAGCATAAACAGCAGCAGTGACAGTCCCACCGACAAAAGCACAGAGAACCATACCAGCACCGTCTGCAATTTTTCTTCGGACACATGCGCTTCCAGCCATTTGTCCAGCTTGCTCGGCTCGCTTACCTCCTCATCAGGAAAATAGTCTGCCGAATACATCAGTGCCTTGACGCCGCGTACCATGGAATCAATAAAAGTGACCGCTCCGCGAATAATAGGCCACCCCAAAACGGGGTACTTATCACGAATCAGCGTTAGCTCCTCCACCTTCGTCACCAGACCCTCCGGCGAACGCACCACAATGGCCTGTTTCTTCGGCCCGCGCATCAAAATACCCTCGATCAACGCCTGACCGCCAATAGATGTGCGAAACGCACCGTCCTTCTTTTCCATGCAACAGGAATCCTTTCTGCTATAAGAGTAATATAACACATTTTTTTGCAAAATGCAACAGTTGTTCGATTATTATGTGAAACTTTCCTGACCGATTGGCAGATGAATGGTAACCACCGTGCCGCCACCCTCAGCGTTATCGATCTCAAAGGTGCCGCCGTGACGGCTGATGATCTCATCGCATACCGCCAGGCCGATGCCGCTGCCGCGTGCTCTCGACGAGCCCTTATAGAACTTCTGCTTGACAAACGGCAGTTCAGCTTCGGGGATACCGGGACCATAATCGCGGATGCGGATCACATATTCTTCATCTTCCAGATGGAGCGAGGTGACGATCCGCTTACCGGAGCCGCCGTGTTTGGAGGCATTGTCCAACACATTGCAAAACACCTGTTTCAAACGCTCCGGATCGCCGATGATCGGCTGCGTAAACAGCTCGCCGGCTTCTTCGTATTCCAGCGAGATCCCATCCTGCCGGAACAGCTCGCGATAGGTAAAAATGGCATCTTCAAACTCGGCCTGCAAGTCCATTTCCTCTACCTGCAGCGTAAAACGGCCATCCTCTATTTTGGAAAACTCCAGCAATTCCTCCACCATGTTCGTCAAGCGGCGGGATTCCTTCAAGATGATCCCCAAACCACGGCGCAGTTGCCGGACATCACCGCTTTCATCTGCCAGCAATGTCTCACCCCAACCGTTGATCGCCGTCAGAGGTGTACGCAGTTCATGGGACACAGAGGAAATAAACTCCGTCTGCATTTTTTCGCCTTGGCTGATCTTCAGTGACATATTGTTGATATTATCCACCAGCTCGCCCATTTCGTCGGAATACTTGTTGGGGATCTGGATACCGTAGCTGCCGTCGGAAATACGCTTGGCAGCTTCCGTCACTTCTGCCACCGGCTCCACTACATTGCTGATAAAGATCATATTGGACACAACGATCAGCAGTACCACGCAGATCAGCGCCACGGCAATGACCAACACCATGATCATCATCTGGCGATCCAACTGGTGGGTGGCGGTGACATAGCGCATCACACCCATGACAGAGCCGTTAAAATGCAGCGGACTGGACACGGCGATGATCGACTCGTTCGTTACCGGATCACGGCCGCTGAAGGTGGCAATCTCACCGCTCTCCAATGCATGGGCGATCTCCGCTGTTTCAGGGGCGCTGCCTGCCGACAGGCCACGAGAGGAGACCACAATGCGTCCGGCACTGTTCAGGAACTGCAGCTCGATTTTGTCGCTGTCCTCAAAGGTGGCGGCATAAAGAGTTGCCGTGCGGTAGTATTCGCCGTAGCTATCGGTGCTGTATGTGTTAAAATAATCCGCGCCGGCCTTTGCCTTTGCCGTTAGCGCAGAACGGGCGCTGTTATAATAGTTACTGACAACGCTGACTGCCGCCAGCACAGCCACCATGACCAGTATTATAATGATCGGGCCGATACTGCTGATCATCCAGCGTTGCCGCAAACCTCTGATTTTTAAGCCCAGCTTGGCCATATGATTCTACTCTCCTCGCCTATTTACGCGCCCCATTTATAGCCGTAGCCCCAAACGGTGGTAATATACATGGGATTGGTGGCGTTATCCTCGATTTTCAAGCGCAGACGGCGAATATTGACATCCACGATCTTCAGCTCGCCGAAATAGTCACGACCCCAGACCAAATCCAAAATTTCTTCGCGGGAAAGCGCCTTACCGGGGTTTTCCATAAACATTTTCACAATGGCATATTCCACCTGCGTCAGTTTAATGCGCTGCCCATCTTTCTCCAGCGTGCGGTTGCGTGTGTTGAGCAGGAACGGCGGCTGACTGATTTCTGCGCTGTTGTCGTCATTACCGCCGCCGCTGCGGCGCATCAGTGCGTCCACACGGGCTGTCAGTTCCGCCGGTGAGAAGGGCTTGGTCACATAGTCATCAGCGCCGGTCATCAATCCGGTCACCTTATCCATCTCCTGCGAACGCGCTGTCAGCATAATGATGCCAATGCGTGAATTGGTGGCGCGAATACGGCGGCACACCTCAAATCCGTCAATACCGGGCAGCATTACATCCAGTAGTGCCACACGGGTATCACCGTGAGTTTTCAATTTTTCCAGCGCTTCCTCGCCGCTTTCCGCTTCGATCACCTCATAGCCGGCGCGGCGCAGATTGATCACTATAAAACTGCGAATGCTGGATTCATCCTCCAAAACCAGTACCTTTTTCATGCTAACACTCCATTCTGCCGCATATGTCCATGGCAACCACCCTTTCAGCGGCAACTGTGGGATGGGTGCGGCGTCTGCCTCTTATGACATCCAAAAGTTCGAAATCAAATGAAAGTTCTGATGCAATGTATCTTGATTTATGTCGTATTGATCGGCTGACGGCAACAGCTTCGCGGCGTAAATCACCATGGGTTGACGCTCTAACACCACAAGATCATTGCGCAGCACACGGGACTCCCGGTTTTCCCCCGAAATAGTGTAAATGGCAGCCACATTCTCGCCGTCCACCTGCAGCATCACACGGATCTCGCCGCTTACGCTGTCCATGATCTCCGCGCTGACTCGGCCACGCCATTCCTCGGGCAATGCAAAGTACCAATCAGCCGTAGGACAATGGTAGGTGTCCTGTACCCATCTGCTCTGCCCGTGTTCATCATAGCTCGTCCAGGAAACCACGCCGCCCATCTGATTGGCAGCTTGACTGCTGGCCGCAGCGTTGGGCAGCTCGATCACGCCATTGCGATCAATATCCTGAGGCGAAAGCTGACAGTAGTTATATGCCACCTTAGACCGTCCGGTAGCATCATCAAGTGCCACATTGGTAAGACCCAACCCGTCCTGATAGGTCAGAATATCTGTCACCGCAATGCCTTGATTGTTGATTCCCGTGGCAAATACGGCAGGCAATCCGTCTCCGGTCAGTTTGCCGGATACGACACTGCCGCTGTTCAGCTCCGCCATCGTACTTGACAGCGGGCAATGGGATGATACCGACATGGCACCATCATGCCATGTATAGAATTCCGCCACACTGTTGCCTTGACTGTCTGTACGGAAAAGCAGCAGGCTGGGAATCCCGTCACCGTCAAGCTCTTCGATAGAAAAACGGGCATATGCGCTGCGCATTAAGACGGACGGCTCCGATCCCAGCTCATAAACCGCCACCGTCTGTATATCGGTGCTGATTTTCCAACCAACGATCAGCTCCAAATTGCCGTCGCCGGTCACATCGCGGTAATAGACACTGTCGATTCCCGTACCGGCACTTTCGATAGAGCAAAGCGGTGTATAACTCTCCTCCGTACGGCGAAAGACAAATATTTTCAGTTGCTTTTCACCTGTCGGTTGGCGGAAAAACGCCAACGCCTCATCGCACCCGTCGCCGTTAAGATCTACCATCTGCACAGGTTGTATATTTTGCCCGGTCAAGGGTGCTGCATATTCGTAGCCGCTTTTGATCAGATCATTGATCTGGTTGGAAAGCTCTGTATTCTGCGTCGGCAGCTGCGGCAGCGTCATCAGCTCCTCCACAGATGCACCCACACAGCCGGTCAGTAAGAGAGCAAGCAGCATCGCGCCACAGAATAACCCTGTCTTGCGTACAATTCTTTTCACGCGTGATACACCCTCCATTCCATAGCAATACCTATTTTACTACGAAGTTATCATATCACACTTTCCGCATTTTTGGTAGACTTTATTTCTCTTTTTGGTGATATATTTTGTAACCGAAGCATTTTCCGTCTCAGAAATTCCGTCGGTGGTAACAAACAGCACCCCATAACAGCAAAAAGCGGAGCCAACGCTCCGCTTCTCGTTTATTCAGGCCAGTCGGGATATATATTGATAATATAGGCTTCCAATTCCTTGCGATCCATCATCAGTGCCGCAGACAGTTCACCGTAGAACTGATCCTCTGCGCGTTTGAGATAGCGTTCATCCAACTGACTTACCTTTTTACCGTGACTGATCGCCCAATGCCGCTTGCGGCAGACCGCTTTGATCAGCCGCGCCATGCGTTCACAGTCGTAGGACATGACCACGGCATGATAATGCTCCTTGGCGGCTCGCATACCCGGCATAGGCGGTTCCTCCGGCTCTAAATCCGCCAGATGCGATACCAGCGTCCGTGCGTCCGCTTCGTTCATCACCCCGCGGATCAGCACCCGTGTATCCACCGGAGTAATAACCTGTCCTGTACGACCCATAGGCGAGAGACGATAATACAGCTTTGCCTTATCTGCGCCCGGAATTTCTGCCGGACCTATGCTATCCACTCGGCAAACACCTTCGCCGCCGTATACGACCAGATCGCCTATTGAAAACACCGCTCTCAACTCCTAAAAAAACACATGGCCGACAGGCAATTCGGCCATGTGCCATTCATTTTATCTTGCCATGATTATAGCATATTTTTTTCGCCGATGTAAGAAAAACTTTTCTCAAAACAGGGGCCGTCAAACACCGACGGCCCCTGTTGATGTTTGCCGGGAGCTTCTCTTAGCGGGACACGAAGAACATAATGGTGAACAGAATACCGATCACCCAAGTGCCGGCATTGATTTCCTTGCCCTTGCCGGTGAGAACCTTCAGGAAGATGTAGCTCAACAAGCCAAATGCAATACCGTAGGAGATATTGTAGGTCAGAGGCATCATAGCGATGGTCAGGAAGCAGGATACAGCCGTAATAGGATCGCTCCATTCGATGTCCTTGACGTTTGCCATCATCAGCACGCCCACGTAGATCAGCGCAGCGGCGCAGGCATAGGTGGGGATCAGCTGTGCCACGGGGGACAGGAACATAGCGATAAAGAAGAAAGCAGCACTGGACATAGCGGACAGGCCGGTACGGCCGCCCTCAGCAACACCGGAGGATGCTTCCACGAAAGTGGTAACAGTAGAAGTACCCATGATAGAGCCGCAGCAGGTAGCAATAGCATCGGACAGCATGGCACGGTTCATGTTGGGAACCTCGCCGTCTTCCGTCAGCATATTACCGGCAGCGCAAGCGCCGTACAGCGTACCCAGCGTATCGAACATATCGACCATGCAGAACGCCAACATGGTAGTCACAAACATGACCACGAAGTCGAAAGTACCGTGAGCTGCGATGTAAGCGGAGAAGTCAAAGCCCTCGGTGAAGACCTTACCAAAGGACAGAGCTGCGAAATCCTTGAAAGCGCCCAGGAAGTCAGAGGACAGATTGGGAGCAACGGCAGCAGCATAGAAGCCGGGAACTGTGATCAGACCCACAGCATAGTACACCACGGAAGCGCCCAGAATACCCCACATAACTGCACCCTTGATCTTCTTCTTAGCCATAGCACCGATAGCGAACACAGCCACGATGGTAACCAAAGCGGGGAACACATCAGCCCAGGTCACGTTGCCACCCAGCAGGTTGAAGGAACGCAGGTTAACCAGCGTCGCACCGTCGTCCACAACGATACCGGCATTCTGCAGACCCAAGAAGGCGATGAACAGACCGATACCTGCAGAGATGGCAGTCTTAATGCGGGCGGGAATGGCATCAAAGATAGCCTTACGCAGACCGGTAACGGTCAGCAGGATAAAGATGACACCGTCACACAGAACCAGCACCAGAGCGTTGGCATAGCTCAGGCCGAAGGTCATGCAGGCAGTATAAACGAAGAAGGCGTTCAGTCCCATACCGGGAGCCTGTGCCAGAGGCAGATTGGCCAGCAAGCCAATACACACAGTACCCAGCACAGCGGAAATAGCGGTGGCAATATAGACAGCACCGTAAGTCACGCCATCCAATTCAGCAAACATGCCGGCATTGACCATCAGAATGTAGGCCATTGCCATAAAGGTTGTCAGACCTGCGCCGATCTCAGTACGAATGCTGGAGCCGCGCTCAGTCACTTTAAAGAAACGATTCACAGTGATTGTCTCCTTTGGAATAAGTTTTTGCGTTTTTTCTTTACGACGCCTTATTATAGCGTATATTTTTTAGCATTTCAAATTTTTTGTTAGCCAAACAAAATTTTTGTCAGTTTTTACAGAAATTTTGCGCTTCCCCTGTGTCGTATTTTGTTACTCAGCGACAGTCGTCCTTGTCAAATCGCACATTGTCCGCTATAATGACAATACTATTATCAAATCGGAGGCTTCGCCATGGGAACTAACACCACACCGTCCATGGATTGGGGCAAGATTTTTGCCTCGTTGGAAATGAAAACCGTATGGCATATCCTGCTGACATTGGCTGTCTGTATTGTTGCAGCGCGGCTGATTCATCTGCTGATCCAAAAGGTACTGCACAAAACAACGATGGAGCAGCGCATACAGAAGTACATATTAGGCGGATTAAAGGCGGCAGCGTGGATAATCACGGTACTGATCATAGCCGATCAGTTGGGTATTCCCATCACCTCGCTGGTTGCGCTGCTGTCGGTGCTGTCGCTGGCAATTTCGCTGGCTGTGCAGTCGGTGCTGAGCAATATTGCCGGCGGTCTGGTGATCCTATCCACCAAGCCGTTTCAGGTCGGCGATTACATCCAGACCGACAACGGAGAGGGCTTTGTACGCAGCATTACATTGACCAATACCCAGCTTGACACGCGAAACGGTCTGCGCGTGGTGATTCCCAACAGCTCTCTGTCAGCCGGCAAGATCACCAACTGGAGCACCGTAGGCCGCCTGCGTGTAGTGATCCCCATCGGCGCCAGCTACGACGCCTCTGTTGCCGATGTCAAAAAGGCGTGTATGGATGCCATTGGTGCCGTGGACGGTATTCTGTCCGATCCGGCGCCGACCGTTCATGTGGAACGCTATGGCGAGAGCAATATTGATTATGCCATTTACTGTTGGTGTGAGGTGGATGATTACTGGCCGGTCTATTACGGCTTGCTGGAGGGCCTGCAGGGTGCCTTTGCCGCAGCCAATGTGGAAATCAGCTACAACCATCTGAATGTGCATATTATGGATAAATAAAGGAGTTCGGAATGATCGCTTCTATTATTTTAGGTGCTCTGATCGGGTGGATCGCCAGCAAATTGATGGGCACTAAGGGCGGTTTGATCCGCAATCTGATTCTGGGTGTGGTCGGCTCCGCAGTAGGCAACTGGCTGGCCGGCTGTATCGGTATCGGCGCCACCGGATCAGTAGGTGCGATCCTCATTGGCGTGGGTGGTGCCTGTGTGGTCATTTTGGTATGCCGCTGGCTCTTTCAGGACGATAAATAAAAAAGGAAGGCAAGGGAGAGACTACCAAAGGAAGCGGTCTCTCCCTTTCTGTTCTCTATAAAAAATTCCGCGAAATCTCTTGACAAGCGTAATACTTCGCAATATGATGTATTACACGAAAGGAGGTATAGCATGGATATTCAGCTGAAAAGAGGGCTCCTGGATATATGCGTATTAGCGGCGATCAGGAGCGAAGATTCATACGGATATAAGATCATCAAAGATATGAAACCGTATATTGAACTCTCAGAATCAACTTTATATACCATTTTGAAGCGATTGGAAACAGCAAAAATGCTGACCGTCCGCACGGCGGAACACGATGGCAGGCTTCGGAAATACTACCATATCACCGATGAGGGGCTAACACGTATTGATGAGTTCAAAAGCGACTGGCAGGAGATCCTGTCTATATATCGCTTCGTAACCAAGGAGGATGATGGTGATGAATAAGCAAGAGTTCCTTATGCAGTTACGCAAAGGTTTGTCAGGTTTACCGAAAGAAGATATTGACGAACGCCTGACGTTTTACAGTGAAATGATAGATGACCGAATGGAAGACGGCATTTCGGAAGAAACCGCGGTTTGTGAGATAGGCCCCGCCAGCGAGCTTGTATCGCAGATTATAGCAGATATTCCGCTTGGAAAGCTTGTAAAAGAGAAGATAACGCCAAAGAAAAAGCTGAAAGCATGGGAAATCGTACTTATAGCACTCGGGTCGCCGATATGGCTGTCTCTTCTGATTGCTGCATTTGCCGTAATTTTCTCGCTTTACGTTGTGTTATGGTCTGTGATTATTGTTCTATGGGCTGCATTTGCTTCCTTTGTGGCTTGCGGTTTGGCAGGCGTAGCGGCAGGAGTATATTTTGCCGTAGGCGGTATCGGTCTGACAGGTATCGCCATGATGGGTGCCGGAATTGTCTGCGCAGGACTTTCTGTTTTTATGTTCTTCGGATGCAAAACGGCAACAAAAGGTATTTTGAACCTTACAAAGAAACTTGCGATATGGATTAAAAACTGCTTTATCAAAAAGGAGGAAGCATAATGAGTAAGAGTGCTAAAAAATGGCTTATTGCAGCAGCTTCTCTCGTGACGATCGGAGCGATCCTGTTTGCAGCCGTAATGACGGCATATCATTGGGATTTTTCCCGTCTGAGTACCGACAATTTTGAAACGAACACCTATGAGATAAGCGAAGAATTCAGCGACATAAAATTCAATACCGAAACTGCGGACATTCTTTTCGCCACGTCAAGTGACGGCACGTGCAGAGTGGTCTGCTATGAAAAGGAAAATGTGAAACATTCCGTGCTTGTTCAGGATGGTACGCTGACTGTAAATGTCGTGGATGACAGAGCGTGGAATGAGCATATCGGTATCAATTATCAGCCGCCTAAACTGACCGTTTATCTTCCCAAAACCGAATACGCTTCGATCGTTATTAAAGCAAGCACCGGAGACATTGAACTGCCAAATGAAATGAAGGTTGACAGTGCGGTTATTTCTATGAGTACCGGTGATATCAGGATTCATAATATGTCAGCGGGTACACTTGATCTTTCTGCCTCAACCGGCGAAATTTTCGTTTCGAATGTAACTTGTACGGGTGATCTGAAAGCAAACACCACCACCGGGGATGTGAATTTGATGAAGGTCACTTGCCAAAACCTTTTCTCAACAGGAAGCACGAGCGATATTTCTTTGAAGAATGTAATTGCCACAGGGAAGTTTTCTATTGAGAGAAGCACGGGTGACGTTGTGTTTGAAAGCTCGGATGCTGCTGAGATTTTCGTAGAAACAAGCACGGGTGACGTTACCGGTTCATTACTTACCGAAAAGACATTTGTTGCAAAAACATCTACGGGCAATATCTCCGTTCCAAAGACTACGGCGGGTGGGAAATGTGAGATCATAACATCGACAGGAGATATTATGTTTCAGTAAAGCATTCTTTGCTTCTCGTTACCCGTTTACTATCTTTCTAAATAGCCACGGACATCTTTTCCGCCTTGCTGAAAGTGTCATAGTGGGTTACGCACTTTGTAAAGGTGCGTAAAAGTAAACAACGGCATAACCGATAAGGTTACACCGTCTCAACAAAACATTATTTAGCTCAGATACAAAGGCCCCCTTGGGGCACCTTCCTTACGGAGGGCGCCCCAACGCCTTCCTTTTTTATTTTGCCTTATCCTGCGCGATCAGCAGCTTGATGGCCTCCACCGCTGTTTTGACAGCCGATCCGGTATTCTCCGTCATGTCCTGATCCAAGCCGGCCGCCTCACGCTCCTGGTTCCAGATCACGTGGAAGCAGGCACCGCTGCGGCAATGCAGTGCGCTGGCGATCACGAACATGGCAGCGCTTTCCATTTCGCTGGCTTTGACGCCAAGACGCTTCCACGCCTCCCATTTTTGCATCAGTTCATAGCTCACAGGCATCCTTTTAGGATCGTGCTGACCGTAAAATGAATCCTTGCACTGCACCACACCCACCTTATAGGGCATATCCAGATTTTTAGCCGCCTGCACCAGCGCTGTGGTCACATCGAAATCGGGTACTGCCGGAAATTCAATGGGGGCATATTCACGACTGGTATGTTCATAGCGCACCGCGCCGGTGGCGATCACCACATCGCCGGAACGCACATCCAGGTCAATGCCGCCGCAGGTGCCAATGCGAATGAAAGTGTCTGCGCCGATGTTGTGCAGTTCTTCAATGGCGATGGCGGCTGACGGTCCGCCGATACCGGTAGAACAAACCGTCACCTTTTCCCCCAGCAGATAGCCCGTGTAAACCTTGTATTCCCGATGATAGGAAACAAGCCGAGCATCGTCAAAATGAGCCGCGATGGATTCACAGCGACCCGGATCACCCGGCAAAATGCAGTAGCGGCCTACATCGCCTTCCACACAGTGGATATGAAATTGTTTTTCCAACTTTTGCATATGCACAGCCTCCTCTGAATGTAATTGACTGTGTATATTATACTGTTATTTTTAATAAAAAGCAATTTTATTTCGCAAGTAGTTATTTTTAGGACAGATTTGTAAAACTTACTGTAACGAATTGCGAAAAAAAAGACAATACTAAACGCGGTGCGATAGATATATCGTGCCGCGTTTTTATTTTGAATAAAAGGAAAGGAGCGACATTCATGAAACAGAAAATCGGCGTATTTCTACTCTCGGCTCTGTTGGTATTGAGCCTGTCGGCGTGCGGTGAAATGGGCGGTACCACAGGTGACAACAACATCCTGGGCGATGACTATACCACCGCAGAGCGAAACTACCGACAGGGCACCAGCCCCAACAACGGCACCAACGGCGATAACTACAACCGGAACAATAACAGCAACAAGGGCACCGACAACCGCCAGGGTGTTTTAGAGCCGAACGGCAATGCCGGCAGCAACGGCAGCGGTAGCAATAACGGAAGCCGAAACGGCAAGGACGAGGGTTTGTTCAACAACAACGGCACTTCCTATGAACAAATGGTGCGTAACGGTCTGGTAAATGACACAGACGGCGACCTGACCGATGGCGAAAATCCTCATTCCTAACGAAAAAGGCGGTGGCAAATGCCCCGCCTTTACATAATAAGTGATGCCAGAAATCGAACGACGATGCACATAACCATGCCCATTAAGGTGGGCAGCCAGAATCCCACTGCCGTCCACCTGATGCTCCCCGTTTCCCGATAGATAGTCAGACAGGTGGTACCGCAGGGGAAATGCAGCAGGCACAGCAGCATGGTACACAGCGCCGTTACACCGGTCCAGCCGTTGGCAAGTAAAATTTGCCGCAGCTGCTCCAGTCCTTCATAGGCAGTCAGACTGCCGGTTTGCAAATAGCCCATCAAAAGAATCGGCAATACGATTTCATTGGCAGGAAATCCCAGCAAGAACGCCAGCAGGATCATACCGTCCAGTCCCATCAGTCGTCCCAACGGGTCAAAAAATGACGCCAATGCCGCCAATATGGAGGTGTCGCCCACCGTCACGTTGGCAAGAATCCAGATCAGCAGACCTGCCGGCGCCGCCACCGTCACGGCCCGGCCCAGCACGAACAGCGTGCGGTCAAGCAGAGATCGCACCACCACACGCCCGAACTGCGGCAAGCGATAGGGCGGCAGTTCCAGCGAAAACGAGGATGTTTCGCCCTTGAGCAGCGTTGCGGTCAGCAGTCGGGAGGCCAACAGCGTCATTCCCACGGCAAACAGAATCGTTGCCAGAAAAAAAGCCGTTGCCAGCAGAGAGCGAGCTGCTCCTGCTGCGCCGCCTAAAAAAAACAGGGAAATCAAGGCGATCAATGTGGGAAAACGCCCGTTACAGGGTACAAAGCTGTTGGTCAGAATCGCCACCAATCGTTCGCGCTTGCTGTCAATAATGCGGCAGCCGGTCACGCCGCAGGCATTACAGCCAAAACCCATGCACATGGTCAGACTTTGTCGCCCGTGTGCGCCGGCGGCGCAGAAGAAGCGGTCTAAATTAAATGCTACTCTCGGCAGATACCCGGCATCCTCCAACAGGGTGAACAGAGGAAAGAAAATTGCCATAGGCGGCAGCATCACCGACACCACCCATGCCACCGTGCGATAGATACCATCCACCACGGCGCCCTGTAGCCACCGGGGAGCAAAGGACAGCAAACGGCGCAGCGGCTCCTGCAGCGAGAACAGCCACTTCGACAGCAGCTCCGACGGGTAGTTGGCGCCCCATATGGTCAGGTAGAACACGCCTGCCAGCAGCAGCAGCATGGCAAGGATCCCCGTTTTCCGCGAGGTCAGCAGGCGATCCAGTTTTCTGTCACGGCTGTGGGCATCGGCACTGCCATATGACAGACACGCATCGGCCAGTTCCTCTGCCTTGCGGATCTGTGAAGCGGTAATGGCATCACGCCACCTGCCCTGCTGCAGCTGCTCCAATGCCTGTCGGCGCAAGGGCAACCGAAGTGCGTCGATTTCCTTCTCCACTTCTGCGCCGTAACGCACTTGCCAGTCATCCTCCTGCGGCGGTGACAGGGCCACTTCACATACCGCCGCCATCAGTTCCCGCAAGCCCTTACCGCTGCGAGCCGCCGTACCGATCACCGGTACGGCGAGTTGCCGGGATAACGCGGCAAGGTCCACATGAATTCCCTTTTTCTTCGCTTCGTCCAGCAGATTGACACACAGCACCATACGCGGCGTGATTTGCCGGATCTGTACTGCCAGATTCAGATTCCGCCGCAAGCAGGTGGCATCTGCTACCACCAATGTCACATCTGCCTGCCCCGAGCAAATGAAATCCCGGGCAATGACCTCCTCCGGCGAATCTGCCGAGAGTGAATAGGTTCCCGGCAGGTCAACCAGCTCATATTGACAGCCATGCCATTCGTATGTACCGCTGGCCTGCTCTACTGTTTTGCCCGGCCAGTTGCCGGTATGCTGTTTCAGACCCGTCAGGGCATTAAAGACGGTGGATTTCCCCACATTGGGATTTCCCGCCAGTGCCACCGTATATTGTCTCATATTCCCTCTCCTCCCTCGCTTGCCATCCTATGCGGTCATTTTCCTCTCCGTGCATGACATACCGGACAGGATAGGGTGAATACAGTATTTTGAGGTGTTGTATGATGACAATTCACACAGTAAGCGAGGGAGAAACCATTTTCTCCATCGCCCGTCAATACGGCGTATCACCCACACTTTTACAGCGGCAAAATCTGGTGCCGGAAGACGGACAGTTGGTGGTGGGGCAGACGCTGGTCATTTTATTCCCCACCGTGGTTCACACAGTAGGCGACGGTGACACCATTTCCTCCATTGCCCGACAATACGGCATCAGTCAACGGGAAATCTATCAGAACAATTACTTCCTTTTAGGGCAGGACACCATCACGCCCGGTGAGGAGATCGTGATAGAGACAGGCGGAGACAAACCGTATACATTCGGCGTCAACGGCTATGCGTACCCCTTTATCTCTCCCCTGTTATTACAGCAGGAGCTGCCCTATCTCTCTTATCTCACCCCATTCACCTACGGCATCACTGCTGAAGGTCGTCTGGTGCCATTGATGGATGAATCGCTGTTGGCCGATGCCGCGCGCTACGAGGTACAGCCCTGGATGCACCTGTCTACCCTGACAGAGGAGGGCAATTTCAGCTCCCAGCGAGCCGCCGATGTTCTGACTGATCCTGTGCGGCAGGAACTGCTGATTGCCGAGGTCATCGCCAATATGCAGAACAAGGGCTACCGCGCATTGGATGTGGACTTTGAATTTCTCGGAGCTGAACTGGCACAGGCCTACGCCGACTTTATCGCCCGGCTGCGTGAGCAGCTAAGCCCCTTGGGCTACCCCGTCATTGTGGCGCTGGCACCGAAAAGCTATGCCCAGCAGCCGGGTGTGCTTTATGAAGGTCACGACTACGCTGCGTTGAGCGAGGCCGCCGATGCCGTATTGCTGATGACCTATGAGTGGGGCTACACCTACGGTCCTCCGCTGGCCGTAGCGCCGCTGCCACAGGTGCGGCGTGTGTTGGAATACGCCCTGACGGAAATTCCGCCGGAGAAGATCTTTCTGGGAATCCCCACCTATGGCTACGACTGGCCTCTGCCCTATGAGCGCGGTGTCACTCGTGCGCAATCCCTCTCTCCGGAGCAGGCCTTGGCTTTGGCTCGGAATTACGGCGTTGCCGTGCAATATGATGAAACAGCACAGGCACCGTTCTTTCGCTACCTGGCAGAGGACGGAACAGAACACGAGGTTTGGTTTGAAGACGCCCGCAGCGCCGAGGCAAAATTAACATTGGCTGCCGAAAATGGCTTGCAGGGTCTGGGACTTTGGAATCTGATGCGGCAGTTTCCCCAGTTTTATCTGGTGCTGAACGCTCAGTACAACATTGCCCTCGCCACATAAAAACAGACGATCGGCCTTTCAGCCGATCGTCTGTTTTTTGAAAGAAAGGAGAGAGAATAGCAATGTCACAAATGCATTTATATCTTGGTTTTACTATAACGAATATCTGCCCGCCTGTCAACAAGTTTGATAAGCAATTCACAATTTGTTTACACCCTTTCCGCTTGACAGACCAAACGGCAAGTGCTACTATTTAGCGTGCTAACATTTAGCGTGCAAAACATTTTTGCAAGGAGATATAGACATGAAAAGATGCTGTCTGAAAATGCCGGAGCATTTTGCTCCTTTAATGGGCTACTGCGACCATCAGATTCAGAAGTTAATGGAAAAAGAGCTGCGTCAATATGATGTGTCCCCTATGCAATGCCATACGCTGACCTATCTTTACAAGGCAAAGCACGAGGTCAACCAGAAAATGCTGCAGGATTTTCTGATGGTCAAACCCTCCACCGTCAACGGTATTGTGGATCGATTGGAGGAAAAAGGATTCTTGATCCGTACGGCCGGAAAAGAGGATGCTCGCTGTCGCATTTTGTGCCTTACGGAAAAAGGATGCGCCTTTTATGACGACTTCGTGCGCATTGTACGGCAGGTCAACGAGCGCATGGAGCGCAGCTTTACTGCCGATGAACTGACAGCTTTGAAAGGTTATTTGATGCGCGTGGCAAAAAATCTATCGGAGGAAACGGAGGAAGCGGAATGTTGAAAAAACTGGCTCCTTACACCAGGGGCTATCGCATTTGGATTGTTTTAGGTGTCTTATGTTCGGCAGGTGAGGCAGTATTTGAGCTGCTGCTGCCGCAGGCCATGAGCGACATTGTGGACATTGGCATCCAAAACGGCGATCGGGCCTACATTCTGGCTACAGGTCTGAAAATGGTCGTGATGGCGCTGGCCGCTCTTGCCATGGGCGTAGGTGCGGCCGCCTTGGCAGCCAAGGCCGGTATGGGCTTCGGCGCCAATCTGCGGCAAGCGGAATATGAGAAGGTACAGACCTTTTCTTTCAGCAACATCGAGCACTTCTCCACCGCTTCCCTTATCACCCGTCTGACCAACGATGTCGCTTCACTGCAAATGACGCTGGTGATGGGTATGCGTATGTTGATCCGTGCCCCGTCTATGCTGGTAACGGCGCTGATCATGGCATTGACCATCAGCTTGCGTCTGAGTCAGGTGTTTTTAGTGGTGATTCCGCTGCTGATTATCGCTGTCATCATTGTGATCATGAAAGTGGGACCTTTCTTTACCAAGCTGCAGGAATCCACCGACGGTCTCAACCTGGTGGTGCAGGAAAACGTGGGTGCGATCCGTGTGGTGAAATCCTTTGTACGAGAGGAGCAGGAAAAGGAAAAATTTGCCGCGCGCAATCACCATCTGCGGCAGACCGCCGAACGCGCTTTCGGCTTTGTGGTGACATTTATGCCGGTGATCATGCTGCTCATGGGCGGCACCATTGTATCGCTGATGTGGATTGGCGGACACTATGTCTACGAAGGCAGTCTGCTCTCCGGCGACCTGATCGCATTCTTCACCTATGCAACAGAAATTCTCATGTCTTTGATGATGGTATCCATGGTGCTGATGATCCTCACCCGTTCCATCGCCTGCGGCAAGCGCATTATTGCGGTGCTGGACGAAGAGCCGGAGATCACCGATGCACAAGCCGATAGCGATCTGTTGGTGGAAAACGGTGCCATACGCTTTGACCATGTAAAATTCAAGTACAACAAACATACCGAAGCATGGAATCTGGACGACATCAATTTGGACATCGAAAGCGGCATGACGGTGGGCATTTTGGGCGGCACCGGCAGCGCCAAAACCACGCTGGTCAGTCTGATCCCCCGTCTGTACGAGGCCACAGAGGGTCATGTTCTGGTGGGCGGTCACGATGTGAAAGCATACACCGCGGAACATCTGCGAGATGCCTGCGCCATGGTATTGCAGAAAAATACCCTGTTTTCCGGCACGATCAAGGAAAACCTGCGATGGGGTAACGAATACGCCACCGACGAAGAGCTGATTGACGCTTGCCGTATTGCCTGCGCCCATGAATTTATCATGCAGCGCCCCGATGGCTATGACACTTACATCGAACAGGGCGGCACCAATGTGTCCGGCGGTCAGAAGCAACGCATTTGCATTGCTCGCGCCATTTTGAAAAAGCCCAAGGTGTTGATTCTGGACGACTCCACCTCCGCCGTGGATACCGCCACCGATGCCAAGATCCGCGCAGCGCTGCGTGATACATTGCCGGACACCACAAAATTGATCATTGCCCAGCGCGTGACCTCTGTCATGGATGCAGATCTGATCCTCGTTTTAGACGACGGTAAAATCGTGGGACAGGGCAATCACGACACCCTTATGGATAGCTGCGACATCTATCGAGAGGTCTATCAATCCCAACAGGAAGGAGTGAGCATCGATGGCTAATCAAAGAGGCGGCGGTCGACACGGACACGGTTATCAGCGACCCCAAAACCTGAAAGGCACGATCGCCAAGCTCCTGCGCTATATCGGAAAATACAAGGGTGCGCTGATCTTAGTGGCGGTCTGTCTGGTCGTCAGCTCGGTGGGTTCTGTGGCCACCAGCTACTTTCTCAAGCCCATTATCAACGACTACATTATTCCCGGCGACTTTAAGGGACTGCTGAAAATGCTGTTCGTAATGGGCGGTTTATTCCTGTTGTCCGCCGGATGCTCCTTTGCCTATGCACGCATTATGGTGCATATTTCGCAGCAAACGGTGGCTGCGCTGCGTCAGGATCTGTTTGACAAGCTGCAGTCCCTGCCGCTGAAATACTTTGACACCCATCAGTCCGGCGACTTGATGAGCCGTTTTACCAACGACATTGACACCGTGTCTGAGATGATCAATTCAAGCTTCGCCAGCGTGATTTCTTCCGCACTGACCTTTGTGAGTACGGTGATCATGATGCTCTACCTCAACTGGATCCTGACGCTGATTTCTTTCGCATTTTTGTTCCTCATGTTCTTAGTTGTTAAGGTGATCGGCGGACGCAGCCGTACCAGCTTCCAGAAGCAGCAAAGCGCACTGGGCAGTGTAAACGGCTATATCGAAGAAATGATTGAAGGACAGAAGGTCATCAAGGTATTCAACCACGAGAATAAGTCCATTGAACAGTTCCGCGAGCTGAACGAAACTTACCGCGATGCTGCCACCATGGCACATGGCTATGCCGGTTCCATGATGCCTGCTATGGGCAATTTGAGCCGTATCAATTATGCGGTGACCTGCTGTGTGGGTGGATTGCTGGCCATCGGCGGTGTATTTGACATTGGTTCGCTGGGCGCGTATCTGCTGTATGTGAAACAGGTTTCTCAGCCCATTGCCCAGATCAGCCAACAGGTGAATGTATTACTGGCCGCCGTGGCAGGCGCAGAGCGTATTTTCGCCGTCATTGACGCCGAGCCGGAGGTTGACGAAGGAAAAACCGTGTTGGTGCGTGTGGAGAAAAACGGCGAGGAACTGCGTGAAACCGCGCAGTACACCGGTCATTGGGCGTGGAAAACGCCGGAAGGACAGCTCATCGAATTGCGGGGCGATGTGCGGTTTGACCATGTGGTATTCGGCTACAACGAGGACAAAGTGGTGCTGCACGGCATTTCCCTGTTTGCCAAGCCGGGTCAGAAGATCGCCTTTGTCGGCTCTACCGGTGCCGGCAAGACCACCATCACCAACCTGATCAACCGTTTTTACGATATTCAGGAGGGCACCATCACCTACGACGGCATCAATGTGCGCGACATCGCCAAGGAATCGCTGCGCCGCAGCTTGGGTATGGTATTGCAGGACACCCACCTGTTTACCGGCACCATTGCAGACAACATTCGCTACGGCAAGCCGGACGCCACCGACGAGCAGGTGCGTGCCGCCGCCAAGCTGGCCAATGCCGACACCTTTATCCGCCATCTGCCTCAGGGCTACGACACCATGCTGACCGGTGATGGCGGCAGTTTGAGCCAAGGTGAACGGCAGCTATTGGCCATTGCCCGCGCCGCTGTGGCCAATCCGCCGGTGCTGATCCTCGATGAGGCCACATCCTCCATTGATACCCGAACGGAAACGCTGATCGAACAGGGCATGGATTCTCTGATGGAAGGCCGCACCGTATTCGTGATCGCCCACCGCCTGTCTACCGTTCGCAACGCCAAGGCCATTTTGGTGCTGGAGCAGGGCGAGATTATCGAGCGCGGCGATCACGCCCAGCTTTTAGACGAAAAGGGTCGCTACTATCAGCTCTACACCGGTCAGGCGGAGTTGGCATAAGACTTGACGGTATCGCATTTTACAGGTACAATAAAGGGACGGCAGATCTGCCGCCCCTTTATTATTTTTTGATCAGGAGGTACCGCATATGACGGAAAGAGAGCTGTGCCAAAAGGCGATCGGTATGATGGATATGGCGTATTGCCCCTACTCCCACTTCCCTGTGGGTGCTGCCGTAGAATGCAGCGACGGCAGTGTATTTACCGG
Organism: Eubacteriales bacterium; assembly: GCA_030529655.1. Classification (GTDB taxonomy): domain Bacteria; phylum Bacillota; class Clostridia; order Oscillospirales; family Oscillospiraceae; genus Vescimonas. The sequence goes on along the minus strand of JAUMWJ010000004.1, from coordinate 1,902 downwards.
CTGTAACATTGAAAACGCCGCCTACGGTGCCGGCACCTGCGCTGAACGCACCGCCCTATCCAAAGCGGTCAGCGAAGGACACCGGGACTTCGTGCGCATTGCTATTGCAGGAAAATCCGATGATTTTTGTGTGCCCTGCGGTATCTGCCGGCAATTCATGATGGAGTTCGCTCCCGATATTGAGGTGATCTGCCTCAACGGAAAGGGTGAGAACCGAAAATTCGCCCTGCGCGAGCTGCTGCCGTACGGTTTTGACAACACCTGGCTGTGACACACGGTGTCGACCGGACATAAAATGGCGTAACCCCTTACAAAGGAGGCCATTTCTATGGAACGGACACTGGATCTGTTGGGCGTGGGGCAGTCCGCCTGCGTCAAAGCGTTGGACTTTGTCGGCCCAAAACGCGGACGGATGCTGGATCTGGGCTTTATACCCGGCGGCACGGTGACAGCTTTGCAGGAAAGTCCTTTTGGGGATCCCATTGCCTATCAGGTGCTGGACACCGTGATCGCCCTGCGGCGAAACGACGCCAGACGCATTATCATCACATAAAAATAAGCAGAGAACGGCTGTTCTCTGCTTATTTGTTTTATCAGAAGGAAACCACTTCGTTCTTGGGTTTTTCGCACTTGTGAAGTTCCGTCACATACAGCACAGGGCCCTCGCCATCATATGCCGTGGACTGCTCCTTCTTCACGGTGGCAGTTACTTCCACCCACTCACGATCCTTGTACTTCTCCATGCCCTCGCCCTTGCAGACCAGCGCCAGGAACTGCATATCGTTTTCACAGCAGACCATGGCAAAGCGACCGGGGCAATGGATGCCCTTGAACTTCTTGGAGTGGCACATCAATCCCTTAAAAGTGACCGTCATGCCCTCATAGCGGTCGGGGTTGTCCATCAGATCTACATACCAGATGCCGTAATCGTCATCGGGCACAGCCAGCTTGCCGCCGCTCAGATCAAAAGGGGCCATGTCGTCGGTGACATACTCCTCACTGGTGCCGTCGGCATTCTCCAAAAAGATATCAGCGCGGCGGTTCACCATACGCAAATTGCGGGAACGCAGCTGCGCGCGCAGTTCCTCATTGCAGCGGTTGAAAATCAGCATATCCGCATTGGTGATCTTCTCCATCATCAGCTGGCCCATGTTCTTGACATACATCTCAAAGGTGGTGGCATCCACCAGACACATGATCTGATACAAAATCCAGTTGGCAGGCAGGCCCTCGCGGTAGAGCGGTTCGATCATCCACATGCCGTTATACTCGATAATGACCTGCTTGGGCTTATACTGCTTTTCCAGCTTTTTGAAAAGTTCCGGGGTCATGTCCTCAGGATCTTCAATGGTATAGGTGAATACATTGGAGTGAGCCTTGCGGTCATACTCCTCCTCGCCCTCTTCGCAGCAGATCAGCAGCGTGCGATCGTCACGGGCAAAGCCGTCCTGCAGGATACCGTTGATAAAATTGGTCTTACCGGCATCTAAAAATCCGGCAATGAGATAAACAGGAATATCCATGAATCTTCTCCTTAGATACCAAACAGGTGGTGCAGCTCATGCTCGTCAAGGTGAGAGCCGATCACGCACAGACGGCCGGTATAGTCCGCCGCGCCATAGCGCACCTCATGTTCCTCCGGTACATAGTCAAAGTGCAGCCACTTGCCGTCCGCTGTGGGAACGATGCCCTTGGCACGCAGGATAGCACCGTACTTGCCGCTGTCCAGTTCGGTGAGGATGGCGCGAATGACGTCCTCGGTGAAGGTTTTGGGTGTTTCAGCACCCCAGGAGGTAAACACCTCATCAGCGTGGTGGTGATGATGGTGGCAGGAGCAATGGGGATCATCGCACTCATCTTCATCATGATGATGTTGATGTTCGTCATGATCATGGTCATGAT
>JAUMWJ010000040.1 GCA_030529655.1 Eubacteriales bacterium | reverse complement strand
GTACCTCGCGGTCGAAACCGCGAATCAATCCCCTAAACTACACTTCAACAAATCCCAATTTACCGAACAAAAAACCCAAATCGCAACAAAAAAGGAGGACACCCACGGTGTCCTCCTTATCATTTTGCTTTTCTTACTTCACGATCTCGCCGTTCTGTTCTTTGGCGGCGATCTCCTTCATGGCGTCCTTGTGAGAGAGGTTCCAACGACCCTTCTCGTCGATCTCCATGAACTTGACCCACATCATGTCGCCCACCTTGCAGGCATCTTCCACCTTCTCGATGCGGTGGTCAGCCAGCTTGGAGATATGCACCAGACCGTCCTTGCCCGGAGCGATCTCAACGAAGGCACCGAAGGTCATCAGACGCACAACGCGGCCGTAATACAGCTCGCCCACCACGGGAACGAACACGATGTCATCGATGCACTTCTTGGCGATAGCGCAGGAGTTGGCATCGGGAGAAGCGATGTGGATGGTACCGTCATCGTCGATGTCAACCTTGGCACCGGACTCAGCCACGATCTTCTGGATCACGCTGCCGCCCTTACCGATGACGTCGCGGATCTTATCGGGATCGATGTGCATGGTGATCATCTTGGGAGCATACTCGCTGACTTCGGCACGAGGCTCAGAAATGCAGGGCAGCATGATCTGATCGAGGATCTGCACGCGGGCATCGTAGGTGATGTCCAGAGCGTTCTCGATAATCTCCATGGTCAGACCGTCGTTCTTCAGGTCCATCTGGATAGCGGTGATACCCTTCTTGGTACCGGCCACCTTAAAGTCCATCTCGCCGTGGAAGTCTTCCACGCCCTGAATGTCGATGAAGGTGGTGAAGGAGCCGTCATCGTCCTGGATCAGACCGCAGGAGATACCGGCAACGGGTGCCTTGATGGGCACACCGGCGTCCATCAGAGCCAAAGTAGAGCCGCAGATGGAGCCCTGAGAGGTGGAACCGTTGGAGGAAACGACCTCGGATACCACACGGATGGCATAGGGGAATTCCTCCACAGAGGGGATCACGGGCAGCAGGGCACGCTCAGCCAGTGCGCCGTGGCCAATCTCGCGGCGGCCGGGGCTGCGAGCAGCCTTGGCTTCGCCGACGGAGTAGCCGGGGAAGTTGTAGTGGTGCATATAGCGCTTCTCGGTCTCTTCCCAGATGGTGTCCAGCTTCTGATTGGCGGACAGGGTATCCAGAGTAGCGACGGAGAGAACCTGAGTCTGACCACGGGTGAAGAGGCCCGAACCGTGAACGCGGGGCAGAACGCCGACTTCGGCGCTCAGAGGACGGATCTCGTTCTTCTGGCGGCCGTCAACACGGTGGCCTTCCAGCAGCCATGCCTTTACGATCTTCTTCTGGAACTTATAGGTGATCTCGTCCAGATACTGGTCCATATCGGGGTGCTCTTCCAGATACTTCTCATGCCACTTCTCGATCATGGCATTCCAACGATCCTCACGGACGTTCTTATCATCGGTATCCATAGCGGCCTTGGCTTCGTCCATGAAGTCAGCCACGATCTTGTCGAACAGCACCTGATCGAAATCAGCGTGGGGATATTCAAACTTGGGCTTGCCGATCTCGCTGACCATCTGATTGATGAGGGCGATGATCTTCTGGTTCTCTTCGTGAGCGGTCTTGATAGCGTCAAACATCATGTCGTTGGGCACTTCGTTAGCGCCGGCTTCGATCATGACCACCTTCTTGCCGGTGGAGACCACGGTCACATCCAGATCGCTGACCTTGCGCTCCTCAGCGTTGGGGTTGATGACCAGTTTGCCGTCCACCAGACCCATCTTCACAGCACCGACGGGGCCGTTCCAGGGAATGTCGGAGATAGCCAGAGCAGCAGAGGTACCGATCAGAGCGGCCACCTCGGCGGAGCAATCGTGATCCTGTGCCATGACGGTGCACATCACGGACACGTCATTGCGGAAATCATAGGGGAACAGAGGACGAATGGGGCGGTCGATGACACGGGAGGTCAGGATGCCCTTTTCGCCGGGACGGCCTTCGCGGCGGTTGAAGCTGCCGGGAATACGGCCCACAGAGTACATCTTCTCTTCAAAGTCAACGCTCAGAGGGAAGAAGTCGATACCGTCACGGGGACGGGGAGCGGCGGTGACGCAGCACAGCACGCGGGTGTCGCCATAACCCACCATCACGGCGGCGTTGGCCAGCTCAGCCAGCTTGCCGACTTCCAGCGTCAGGGTACGGCCGGCCAGATCCATGGTGTACTTGTGGTAGTTGGGGAACTGTCTGTTGGTAATAATAGTAGACATGGTTTTTGCTCCTTTACAAAATATTTTTCTACGGGAGCCAAACCATTTAGCACTTGAAAACACATCTGACCATGCAGGTGCATTTTCAAGTTCTAAATGCAGTGATTGGCTCGCCGTAATATTGAAAATAGGGTGATGCGTTAACCGCATCACCCTGATTTCACAATTACTTACGCAGACCCAGCTTGGCAATCAGAGCACGATAACGCTCGATGTCCTTCTTGGCCAGATAGTCCAGCAGACGACGGCGCTTACCGATCATCATCTGCATACCGCGACGGCTATGGAAGTCGTGGGGATGAACCTTCAGGTGAGCGGTCAGCTGAGCAATACGCTCGGTCAGGATAGCGACCTGCACTTCGGGAGAACCGGTGTCGGTCTCATGGGTACGATTGGCCTCGATGATAGAGGTCTTCTGATCTTTCAGCATCATAGTTGTGTTTCCACCTTTCTTGTATTTTGCCCGCATCCTGAGTTCATCGGACAGGTGAAAAAGTCCGCGTGACTAAGGTAAGGGGTCATGCACATTCGCGTGCTTACATAGAATATCACACCAAATGCCGATTGTAAAGCCATATTTTGAAAAAATCTCCTCTTTTTAAGGGAAATGCACCTTATTTAGTAACAATAGCGGACGTGGGACAGTTGTCGGCGGCCTCCTGCGCCGCAATTTCCCACTCTTTGGGCACTTCCTCCGTGATCGCCTGTGCCGGTTCACCGGGTGTCAGTGAAAACACCTCAGGACAGATCGTGGGACAAAGACCGCATTGAATACAGGCCTTTTGATTTACCATGGCGTGCATAAAAATCGCTCCCTTCCGTTTATGATATAAGATGTAGAGAGTGTTCCCTGAAAATGCTGAAAAAATACACTTGACAGCAGAAACCGGCGGTGGTATATTGGGTGTACTAACACAAATAATACACCTGATGAAGGGAGGAAAATACGGTGATTCATTTGGACTATCGGGACAGCCGGCCCATCTATGAGCAGGTCAAGGACGGTCTGCGCCATTTGGTAGTGACCGGCATCATGGCACCGGGCGATAAACTGCCGTCCGTGCGAACGCTGGCCACACAGCTCGCCATCAATCCCAATACCATTCAGCGTGCCTATGGCGAACTGGAGGCAGAGGGCTTCGTCTACTCTGTGACGGGACGGGGGACTTTTGTGGCCGAAGGCGACGCACAAAATGCGGCACGACGGAACGAAGTGATGGCAAAGGTCAAGCCGATGCTGGAGGAACTGAAACATCTCGGCATGAGCCGGGAGGAGTTTATGGAACTGTGGGAAGGAGGAAACAGTCATGCTTGAAGCAAAAGGAATCGTAAAAACATTTGACGGTTTTCGTGCCCTGGACGGTGCTACACTGACGGTGCCGAAAGGGGCGGTATACGGTCTGGTAGGCCCCAACGGTGCGGGTAAGTCCACCATCATCCGTCACCTGACCGGTGTGTATCGCGCCGATGAGGGTGAGGTATTGCTGGAGGGACAGCCGATTTACGAAAATCCGGCGGTGAAGGAGCGCATCGTATCCATTCCCGATGACTGGTACTATTTCCCTCAGGCGTCTATCGCAGAGATGGCGAAGCTGTACCAGGGTATGTATCCTGCCTTCAGTCGGGAGCGCTATGAAAAAATGAAGCAGGTGTTCCCTCTCAACGACAAGCAGATGATCCGCCGTATGAGTAAGGGTATGCAGAAGCAGGCGGCTTTCTGGCTGACCATGTGCTGTATGCCGGAATATCTGGTGCTGGATGAGCCGGTGGACGGTCTTGACCCGGTCATGCGCCGTCAGGTGTGGAGTTTGCTGCTGGGCGATGTGGCCGAGCGCGGCACCACCGTACTGGTGTCCAGCCACAACCTGCGTGAGCTGGAGGATGTGTGTGACCATGTGGGTATTATGAACAAGGGTAAGGTACTGCTGGAACGCACGCTGTCCGATTTGCAGGATAACACCGTCAAACTGCAGGTGGCTTATCGCACTGCCGAGGAGCCCCGACTGCCTGCAGAGTTGAATGTCCTGCATAAGTCCTCTGTGGGTCGTGTGTATACCTATATCCTGCGCGGCAACAGCGAGGAGATCCAGCGCCGTATGGCGATCTGCGATCCCCTGCTGATGGAGGCCGTGCCTCTGACGCTGGAGGAGATCTTTATCTATGAATTGGGAGGTGCTGACTATGCGTTCCGCGACATCGTACTTTAAAACCCTCGTCCGCAGCGATTTGCGGCACTATTGGCCCATCTGCTTTGGCTATACGTTTATCTGGATAGCCCTGCTGCCGATGGTGCTCATGCGTGATCTGCACGATATGGACAGCCCTCGCGATTATGTAGTCGAGATGATGGGGCAGGCAATGTTCCCCTCATTGATCATGGCGGTCATTTTCGGTATCATTGCCGCTATGGCCTGCTATTCCTATCTGATGGGCAGCCGCAGCACAGGATTGCTGCACAGTCTGCCTGCAAAGCGCAGTACTCATTTCTTAGCCCATTTCACCTCCGGCATGACCATGCTGCTGGGCGGCAATGTGATCGTGTTTGTGCTGGTATTTCTGGCACAGGTGTCCGGCATGGGCAGCGTTAAGTGGGATGTGACGCTGCTGTGGCTGCTGACGGCTACGTTGCTGGATTTCGTGTTCTTTACGCTGGGGATTTTCTGCGCCATGTTCACCGGCTGGCTGCTGGCTGTGCCGGTGCTGTATGTGGGTATTAACTTCGCCGCAGCGGTGATCCAGCTGCTGATCGGCAGTCTGTCCGGCATACTGTATTACGGCTACTGCGATGTGGACCTGCTGCCCTTTGTCACATGGCTGACACCGATTATCAAAATCGGCGGCAAGTTTAAGAATATCGATTACTACGCCGGATCTTCTGTTCCCAACTGGCAGGATGACAAGGATATTATGCTCCTGCTGCTGATCTACGCTGCGGCGGCGCTGGTGTTGCTGGGTGTCAGCTATCTGTTGTATCGCCGGCGTCACAGCGAGGCGGCCGGTGACAGCGTGGCATTCCGCTGGGCAAAGCCTGTCTTCCGTTACCTAATAGCCGTTGTGGGCGGTCTGGCACTGGGTATGGGCCTGTTCTGGACGGTATTTGACGGCGGCTTTGTCCATTCCCGCGTGGGTCTTCTGGTCTGCCTGCTGTTGATGACGGCGATCTGTTACTTTGCAGCCGAAATGCTGATTTGCAAGTCCCTGCGTGTGTTCCGTCAGGGGTGGAAGGGTTTGCTGGCAGCCTGCGGTATCGTGGTGGTGCTGTTCGCAGCCATGTGTCTTGACCTGTTCGGCTATGTGCATTATGTTCCCGATGCCGCGCAGGTGAAGAGCGTGGACGTGACCATTGACGCGCAGAGTTTTGCTTACGGGGCGAACTGCACCGATGAGGAAACCATCCTTGCCGCCATCAACGCGCAGAAGGCAGCCATCGAGCAGGGCAGAGGCGAAGCAGAAGAGGACGCTGACTGCAACGCACTGCATCTTACCTACATCTTGAAAGATGGGAAGGAAGTAAGACGCAGCTATACCGATATGCACCTGGAGAAGGGCTCGGCACTGCACGAGGCGCTGAATGTTCTGGGCAACATGGAAACTGTCGCCCGTCAGACACTGCTGCGCAATGCTTCCGACTGGGAGATCAAACAGATCTGCGGCGGTTGTGCCTATTCCAGTGATGGTCAATGCATACTGACCGCGGAAGAAGCACGCAATATCTATCAGGCACTGGAGCGTGATGTGGCGGCCAATAAGGGCAACTGGGATGCGGCGAAAGCCACTGTCGTTGATGATTCCAAGTACACAACGATCGAACTGGAGAGTGTGAACGGGAATTACATCAACCTTGATCAGATCCCCACTTACTGCAAAGATACGTGGAAAATTATCAACCATCTGCATTTTGAGCAGGACTGGTAACGTAAAATAACAGGAAAAGGCGGTGCGTACAAAGCGCACCGCCTTTTCTTTTGAAGGGGAAGGGAGAAAAAATATTGCATTTGCCGATATACCCTTATAAAAGGATAATTCTTAGCTGATAAGTGAATGATACACGGTTTTGGCAATAAGTAAAATATCAACTATCGATACCGAATATAAGAAATAGTTATGACAGGCAGCAAAAGGAACGCGAATGCCGGCAGCAACGACATGATAGCGTTTATTTGTTTGCATAGGCATTGATTCTCTTCTTTTCGTTTTGCAGTCATATGATATAGTTCCATGCAATCATCGCACCGTCATACGCTGAATGCGGTTGTCCCATAAGCAGCAAAACGCAGTTGTTTTTCATCCTGATTTGTGATATGATCAATAATAGATTATTGTGTCGCATGAAAGGAAATGCTTCTATGGCCAAGATATTTGTCCCGGCCGCATTGAACGGAATCAGCAAGGGACTGGATTTCATTGAAGACACGCTGAAACAATACCGGCTTAATCGCAAGGAAGTGCAGGAAGCCCTTTTGCTTTCCGAGGAGTCCATGGTTCGCCTGATCAACAATGCGCCCGATGGCGAGGAGCTGCACATTTCCGTTAAGCGCCGCCGCGGTCTTTGTATGATAAAGCTCTCTGCACCGGGTTCTGAACTGTCGCAGGAGAGCGGTGCCGGCTTGGGACTTGACCTGAATAACAGTGACTTGGGCCGCGATGGCGAAGAGATTATTCGCTCGCTGCTGCTTCACGCCTATGCCGATAAAATTTACCATATTCGCAAGGGCAGTTACAATTTTATAGAGATTACTGCCGGCGCGCCCGAACGGGTATTTGCCATCCGCACTGTCATCTCACTGGTTGCTGCGCTGATTGCAGGATTGCTGCTGAATCTGATTCTGCCTGACACCGCAAAGCAGATGTTGGATACATATGTATTGATCCCCATAGAAAATATTTTCATCAACTGCCTCAAGCTGATCACGGGTCCGATGGTATTTTTCTCCATTATTTCGGCTTTTTCGCAGTATGCCTCGTTTTCCGATCCCGGACGAGTGAGTCTGAAGGTGCTGGGCGGCTATCTCTGCACTTCGGTTATCGCTATCGCGGTGGGGTGGATCGCTTTCCGGTTAACCAAGCCCGGCATGATAGGTCAACTGGCAGCATTTGCCTCACAAGCGGTACCCTTGTCGGCCGATCAGCAGCCTTCATTCCTTGCAACGCTGATTGGTATTGTACCGGCCAATATCGTAGAGCCGTTTATCAACATGAATATGGTACAGTTGATCTTTCTGGCTTTGCTGTGCGGCGTTGCTATGGGACGCGCCGGTGAGCATTCCGCCACGCTGCGACACGCAACGGACGCATTGTGTGCTCTGTGCAGCAAGGCAACTTCACTGCTTGTGGGGGTTATTCCTATCGCCACCTTCGCCTCCACAGTATCCATGCTGTTGAACATTGGCGGCAAGATTTTGCTGTCTCTGGCAGAAATGGTGGGCGCGGTGCTGCTCGGTTCGGCCTTGATGATCGCTGTCTACTGCCTCGTTATCGGCATTGTGGGACGGCTTAACCCGGTTCTGTTTTTACGAAAATACACACCGCTGATAAAGGAAGTCTTTGTCCTTGGCTCCGGCGCGAATGCCATTCCCAAAACCATTCGCTTCTGCAAGAACGCGCTTGGCATTTCGCCTCGTGTATACAGCTTCTCCATCCCCTTCGGTGCTGTGGCAAACATGGACGGTAACTGTATCTATCTGACTGTTGTCGGTCTGTTTCTGGCGCGTATGTGCGGCGTGGAACTGTTCAGCAACAATATACTTCCCCTGATTTTCACGATCCTTGTTCTGTCCGTCGGCGCGCCGACCGCTCCCGGTTCGGCTCTACTCTGCCTGACGGTGCTGCTGGGCCAGATGGGTGTTTCTCTGCCGGCCGTGAGCATTATCTTCGGGGTGAATGCTGTCATGGAAATGCTGCAGGCCGTATCCAACACCACCGGCGACATTGCTATTTCACTGACGGTGGCAAAATCGGAGGGCTTGCTGGACACGGAAGTTTATCATAATAGATCTGCTCACAAATGACAGGATGAGCGGAAGGACGACCAAAAAATTTTGACACTGAAAAAGAAGATCGGGTAAATCATATGAATCTATTAGACGAGGCGCTGTGCTTTGCCATTGAGAAGCACAGCGGACAAACAAGAAAAAAGCAGGACACGCCTTATATTCTCCATCCATTGGAGGTCACCGCTATCGTAGGAACGATGACCAGTGATCCTGAGACGTTGGCTGCTGCGGTGCTGCACGATACGGTAGAGGATGCCGGGGTCACGCTGGAGGAAATTGCCGAAAAATTCGGCAGGCGCGTAGCGCTGCTGGTTATGACGGAAACGGAGAACAAGCGTGAAGATCTGCCGCCGGCCCAAACATGGCAGCTTCGTAAGGAAGAGACTCTGATCATGCTTGAACATACCCAAGATCTGTCTGTAAAAATGATGTGGTTGGGCGATAAGCTGTCCAATATGCGGTCGTTCTACCGCCTGTATCGCAGGCAGGGCAACGATCTGTGGCAGAGCTTCAATCAAAAAGATCCCACCATGCAGGCATGGTACTACCGTACCATTGTCAAATGTCTGCGTGACCTGCAGGAATACGATGCCTATCAGGAATATGTGGATCTCGTCAATATTGTTTTCAAGAATGTCGAAGGAGGTATCCCCTGTGAAATTTGAGTCGGCCAACGGCACGCTGACGATCTATCTTACCGGACGCGTGGACTCGTCTAATGCCGAGACTGTGGAGAAGGAAATGCAGTCCATCCTTGCAGCCAACAGTGCTGAAAAGCTTGTGCTGGATGCCGAAGATCTGGCCTATATTTCCAGCGCCGGTCTGCGTGTGGTTTTGCGCCTGCGAAAGGCCAATGCCACGCTCAAGATCGTCAATGCCTCGTCCGAGGTCTATGACATCTTTGAGATGACCGGCTTTACCGAGATGATCCCCATTGAAAAGGCCTATCGCCGTTTAAGCGTGGAGGGCTGCGAGGTCATCGGTCAGGGCGCAAACGGCAAGGTCTATCGTCTGGATCCAGATACCATCATCAAGGTATATCTCAATCCTGACAGCCTGCCCGATATTCACCGCGAGCGTGAACTGGCCCGCAAGGCATTTGTCATGGGTATCCCCACCGCCATCCCCTATGATGTGGTCAAGGTGGGTGATGGCTACGGCTCCGTATTTGAACTGCTCAGCGCCAAGTCTTTTGCCAAGCTGCTGATCGCAGATCCTGCCAATTTGGATATGTGTGTGAAGCTGTCAGTGGATCTTCTGAAAAAGATCCATGCCACGGAGCTGAAAAAGGGCGATATGCCCGATATGAAGACTGTGGCACTGGGATGGGCGGATTTCCTCGCCGATTATCTGCCTGCTGACCAGTACGAGAAACTGCGTAGTCTGATCGCCGCCGTTCCCGATGACAATCACATGCTCCACGGCGATTATCACATCAAGAATGTCATGCTGCAAAACGGCGAAACCCTGCTCATCGATATGGATACGCTGTGCCTGGGCCATCCCGTCTTTGAATTTGCTTCCATTTTCCTGGCCTATGTTGGCTTCGGTGAGGTGGACCACGAAAGCACCAGACAGTTTTTGGGTATCCCTTATGAAATGGGTGAGGAATTCTGGCACAAGACCCTGCATCTTTACTTTAATACCGATGATGAAGCCAAGTGTGAGGCAATCGCCAACAAGGCACGAGTAATAGGTTATGCCCGGATGATGCGCCGCACCATTCGCCGCAACGGTCTGAACACACCGGAGGGGCAGGCTATGATCGCCAACTGCCGATCCCAGCTTGCCAAACTGCTCCCTGTAGTTGATACGCTTTGTTTTGATTGATTGGAGGATTACATATGTTAGAGATACAGAAAAAACAGAATAGCAACGCCTTGGTTCTGGCTTTACAGGGCCGTCTGGACACCACTACCGCGCCCCAGTTGGAAGAAACTTTGAAGGATTCTCTGGACAGCGTGACAGAGTTGACCTTGGACTTTGCTGATCTTCAGTACATTTCTTCTGCCGGCCTGCGTGTGCTGCTGGCCGCACAGAAGACCATGAATAAGCAGGGCAGCATGAAGCTGTGCCATGTGAATTCCGACATTATGGAAGTGCTCGAAATTACCGGCTTTGCTGATATTCTGACCATTGAATAAAACGTTTCTATACAAAAAGCATAACTGTATAACAAAAAGAAAGCCGCTATTTTAGCGGCTTTCCTGTCGATGGCAAATAACACCTATTTGGATACCAATGCACCCCACCTTATTGTCGGGGTGCATATTACCATTTGGGGTGCGTTGTACACTCGACGTTTTTTATTTGAATGAATACATTTTTCTCTTGATGCAAATGTCGGGTGAAAAATTATCGTCCTTGCTTTGGAGATTCATCCTGATAGAGCAAATATGCATAGTCTTCACGATCATTTGTACCGCTTCTGTCATTGTCAGAAGCGTAATATACACATACAGGTCGTCCGACCATCAAGGCAGCTTGTCGTAAAAGGGCATAGCCGCAAGCCTAAGAGAACGGTAGCGGAGCTGATTGTCGAACTTCCCGTAGAGGAAATATTGGTTGCCCTGCCGGAAGATGCGCTGCAGTGTAAGAATTGCGGTGGTAAAATGGTCATGATTGGCAAGAAATTTTCCCACCAGCATCTTCAGATCATTCCGCGTCAGTGCAAGGTGGTGAAGTATTATACCTGTACTTATGCGTGCAAGGAGTGCGAAGCCAAGACGGGATATGTAAACATGGTAGAGACCATTGCACCTCCGTCCCTGCTGAAGCACAGCTTAGTATCCGCCTCCACGGTAGCTGATGTCATGACACGCAAGTATGTAGACGGGCTGCCACTTGCCAGACAGGAAAAAATCTGGGCGCATGAAGGTCTGGAAATCTCCAGAGCCACCATGGCAAACTGGGTCATACAAACAGCGCAGACCTGGCTCAAGCCGCTGTATCGGTCATTGAAAAAGCAGTTGCTGCAGTGTGATGTGATCCATGCGGACGAGACCGTTGCGCAGGTGCTGAAGGTGGACTGAAAAACGGCAAGCTCGGAATCGTGGATGTGGGTATATGCCAGAAACACGCGAAGTGGCAGACCGATACGGTACTTTGAATACCAGCCCAGTCGCAGCGGAAAGCACGCAGAAGCGTTCCTAAAAGATTTACACGGCTGTCTTGTGACAGACGGATACACAGTGGATACAATCAGGTGAATGGTGTTGTACGTTGCGGATGCTGGTCGCATATGCGACGCAAGTGGTTGGAGACCATGGCAAAGGGTGCGACAAAAGCAACCTCCAAGGCGGCTGTTGGGTATGATTATTGCAACAAACTCTTTGCCGCAGAAAAGAAATGTGCCAATTTCAAGGCAAGTGTACGAATAACAGCGCGTCAGGTAGGAGTAGAGCCCATACTGGACGCATATTGGTGGTGGGTAGAAACTCTGGAGCCTGTTCAGGGCAGCAAGCTGGCGGAAGCGGTGACGTACGCAAAGAATCAGAAGGAATATCTGAATGCGTTTTTTTGGAGCATGGCGAGGTAGATATCTCTAACAATTTTGCGGAGAATGCGATCCGCCTATTCACTTTGGGCAGGAAGAAATGGCTGTTTCGCGATACGACGAAGGGCGCTGATTCAAGCGCAATCGTCTATACACTGGTGGAGACGGCAAAAGCAAACGGCTTGGACCCTCCTTTCTAATATGTGGGCGAGTAGTATCCATTTTTGCGGATTAGCTTCACCTTCAGAGGGTCAGATTCGTAATCTTATAAATACACTTGAAGCTTATTGCACATCACTTACTTGCATAAACGCGGGTATGGGAGCGCGTGCAAAAGATATACTTGATACACTGAAAAGGGATATTGCATTTTAGTGTAATCTCCTGCAGCAATGGAATATACATAAATTACAAGTGATTAATACTGCTGCGGCTGGTGGACTCACACAGTCGGACTTGCCCTGACCAAAGACCGTGCGACTCGGAGTTCACTTTTGTTATCCCAATCTTCCCGTGTTTAGACTGCAATCAGTCCCGCGAATCGCTTCCTCCACGATGGCTTCGGGATCATTCCCGACAATGTCAAGCATCTCAGCCTTCACCAATATTACCTCCGGGATGCCAAAGTAATCCGTGCAAAGGGTTTTAAGATAGTCAAAACTATACCGCCCATCGTAAGGACCGCCGGATGTCGTAACATAAAAGAGCCTTTTTGCATTGCATAGTCCCTTCGGAATCCCATTTTCATCATAAGCAGATACAATGCCGGTGATGTAAATGTTTTCTATGTATAGTTTCAGCTTCGCCGGAAAAGACAAGTCCCAAAACGGTGCCGCGACCACGATTTCATCCGCGGCGGCAAATTGCCTTGCAAGTGCAAACTCGTCATCATCAAGTGCTCCGTTTTTCAGTAAAGCATTTCTTTTGCCCAGTCTGCTTTCATCAATGGGACAGAGCAGAGTTTCGTAAAGACTTATCTCCTCATATTCGCCAATTTTATCGAGAAGCGCATCCGCTATTCTTTTTGTGCGAGAATCCTTTCTCGGGCAGCAGTTGATAAAAAGCTTCATAAATTTTATTCCCTTCCAAGTATGCTTGGATCGCACCTCGTTTTTTCCGAATTATGGCGCAGTTGTATAGCTATGCTTGTTTGCGTTACCCTCTTCCACAGCGGCGATCTGTCTCTCTTCACTTTTTCCATTATCAGATTATCATAAAATGGGACATTACAGAGACAGGCACTTCTCCTGCATTTATCCGAAAAAATTTTGCAGGCTCGCAAGGGTCACTTCTCCAAAGGAATACTGCGTCATGTACTCTGTCGGCGGCTCACTGCGCTCACC
>JAUMWJ010000003.1:29722-59812 GCA_030529655.1 Eubacteriales bacterium | reverse complement strand
CTGCCAAACGGCCAAGACCGCCATTGCCAAGTGCAGCGTCTTCGATCTCCTCCATGCAAGAAAGATCCACACCCTTTTCAGCAAATGCAGATCGCACTTCATGCAGTAGTCCCATATTAAAAAGATTGTTGTAAACCAGGCGGCCCACCAGATACTCGGCGGAGAAATAGAATGCTTGTCTCTGATCTAATTGTTTCTGTTGCGTTGCGATCCACGACTCGCTAATGGCACGCATAACCGCTTCACCAAGGCATTCATGCAGACGCTGAGGTGTGGTTTCCTGCAAAGTCTCACTATATCGATATCGTAAAACATCTTCTGTTTGTAAGACGATTTTTCTTTCTAATTCATACATTTACTTCTCCTTATAGCTCAGGGGGGGCAAACAGATTATTAAATAATTCGTCCAGTTTCCATCTGCGTTGACCTATCTTTAAAACCGAGAAAACAAATTGTACTGCGTTACACATTAAGATAAATTGCCCAATAATTTGGTATTCCCAAATTATTGGGCAATTATCTAATCAATTAGTTCTTTTTTAGTGCAGCAAAAAGACCCAGTTAGCTTCTCCATGCATAAAGTTCCGTATCAACAACACCATGGGAATTAGAAGACGACGTTATCATTCTATTGGCGCCACTCTCCCATGTGATATTCCCCAAAGCGTCTTTCTTAATAAACTTAAATTCGATCGTTGTATTAGATGGAACACTCACAGGGAGGAACCACTCAGGATAATTGGGGTTCAGCATAGCTTCTGTGCATTTATCAGGATTCCAATTTCCAAGTTCTGGAACATTTCCGACAATATAGATATTCTCTCCATACTGAGTTGCAGCAGAAACATGGAAGACAACTTGATTCTGATCACCAGATAAGACATTATAATCAATCGCGTTACTAGTAGATGCTCCTCTCCTCACCGTAACAGATTGAAGTCCCGCGCTCACTCCTTCGGGTACTGTAACAATAATCTCGTTGTCAGTCATATTCTGGATGGTTGCAGAAACGTTCCCAAAATATACCGAAACATTTCCATTAAATCCGTCACCATAAATATGAACGGTATTCCCTACTCTACCTGTGGTGGAGACTATATCGCCAATTTGCGGTGTGGAAGGATCGCTAGATGCCTGATATTGCCACACACAAACACCACCGCCAGAGATATTGAACGAGGATAAATATCCATTCTGTACTGTTGCAGTAGTACCAAATAAGTCACCATCCAAGTAATCAGCATACTGTCCTGAAGGAAGGTTTGTTTGAATTGCAGGAATAGTATACGAAATATCCGGCTGTCGATTTACTGCAACCATAACTACATCATCGTAGAATTGCCGTTCAAAAACAATCACATTATCATCGCTGTAGCGAATAGTTGTAGTGCCATAAGCTATGGCATCATTAGATTGCCGCAGAGCAGAAAGGTCCGAAATAAGCTGATAAGCTGTTGTCTCCGTACTGAAACCACATTCTGTAGGCATGTAAACTCTGCTTGCCACATCACTGGAATCGCCAGGGATAACATACTGTTCTGTTCCGTAGTAAATTGTTGGAACACCTCTCGCTGTCAGCAAAACAGCAAGTGCAGCATTGTAGACCTTTTGGCTTCTTTGAATATAACCAAAGCGGGTAACATCGTGATTATCCAAAAATGTCACTGTCTGATTTGGATAGCCGTAATCCTCTTGCGTATATACCATCATATTGGCAAAATCGCTCATCGTCGTAGAGAATGAACCAAAAGTGGTACTTGCAGCACGATAAAACTCAAAATCCAGGTTATTCACGCCTGTTTGCTTGGGGAAATAAACATATTCATCATATTTTGGATCAGGTCTGCCAATAAAGAACTCGCCAAAATGGGTAATAGTATTACTAGAATCCACAGCATCTTTCAGGCCTTTAACAAAAGACGGATCCATGTGGAGCGTGGCATCATGGCGGATGCCATTCACACCCAGATTTGCCCAAAAGAGCATAGCTTCTTCCAAATACCCAACAACATTACTATTTTGTTGTGAAAAATCAGCAAGCGATCCCAGATCCCTATGACGATAACCAAACCGACTAGAGTCATTTCCTCTGTCTCCAAGGTGATGGAACCAACCATTGACATCGTTGTTTGGATCAGCAATCAAGTTCTCAACTAAACCATCGTTGTTGTAATCATAGGGCTCCCCATTAGCGTCAAAAGCAAATTCTCCATTGCTCATACGATCAGGTTCATATAATTTTCCATCTTCCGGAGAATTATTATCCGTGGGGTTCATTTCACGGCTTGTGTGGTTTGTGACAAAATCTATGATCAGTTTAATACCATTTTCATGGAGTGCGTCACGCAACTCTTTAAACTCATTTAATGTACCAAAATGCTTATTAGTTGCAAAATAATTACGCACATGATATCCATGGAAACTCGTCCAGGTATCGTAACTTCCGTCACTTTGGTAATCAGTAATCGCCGTATCTCGATTTTCGTATGGCGCAGAAATCCAGACAGCAGTTACTCCCATCCCTTTCAAATATGGGATCTTCTCGATAATGCCATCCCAATCGCCGCCTTGATACAGTTTCAGATCGTTACCGCTTCCGTCATATAAATCAGCATCAAACCCTGCAGGAACATTATTGTCGCTGTTCCCATCATAAAACCGATCTGTAATAATTTGGTATATAACATCCTTTGATGTAACTGGGCCGAGTTCACTATTGGTATCTTGTGCGAATACGACTGCGCTAGACATAGATAGCAACAATGCTACCACTAGACCGAACAACGAAGCTCTTTTAAGACATCTCTTCATACAATAATCCCTCCTTCTGAATTCTATGGCATCTCTACATCCTGTGAAAAACGTTATATACTCTTATCCCTCCCCTCTTTCGAAGTTTATTTTTGATTTACTTGCATAGTGGACTGTCGTTCCACAATGTACGAAGTTGTTACATATGTTTGCACTTGCATATTGGAATGCTTTATCATGTCTATCAACAGCTTGCCAGCCTGTTTGCCCAAATCTCTCACATTGATATCCACGACCGTAAGTTGTGGTTCAATCATTCTTGAAAAAGGATAATCATCAAACGCCACAACGCCGATATCTTGAGGAATTTTCATATTTCTCTTGCAAAGAGCGTCCACACAACCCATGGCAATATAGTTGTTAGCGCAAATAATAGCATCGGGAAGAATTTTTTGATCCAGCAGGCGCATTGTCATTTGGAAGCTGTCCGCCCTCGTTGATTCTCCCAACCAAATATATTGATCTTCCAGCTGTAGACCGGCATTCTCAATTTCTTGTTTTACTCCTTGCAGTCGGTAAGATGAACCAATGTCATAATACTGTCCTCCAATAAATGCAATTCGCCGGTATCCTTGCGACAGCAAATATGAGGCCGCAATCGTTCCAGAATATACATTATTGTTATCAATCCAGCATACCTGACTTTCAAAATTTGGCACACCTATCACGATGTGAGGAAAGCGCAATTTTGTCAGCAATCCGGAAAGAGGATGCGTCATCACCGAAATATGGATTGCCAAAGCATCGGCGCCTCGTCGAGAAATGATTTCCTCCGCCACCTCGTATACATTGGCTGTATCTACTCCGCAAAGTTGAAGTCGATATCCTTTTGCTCCCAAAGATTCTTCCAAACCCGCAATAATCTCAAACATATGAGGATTTTGAAAGGCTGTGTTTGGGGCTAGATTTGCCAAAATAGTTACCGTTTTGGTCGAACCTTTTGCAAAGCTCTGTGCACTAGAACTTGGATAATAGTTAAGTTCCCTGATTACACTACGCACCCGCTCCGCTGTTTCCTCTGAAATACTATAGTGACCATTTATCACTTTGGATACAGTAGAGACGGATGTGCCCGCTGCCGCCGCGACATCTTTTATCGTTACACTCATGATACAGCCTCCCTGTGCAGAATAATCATATTAGAAACTATAATTCATTCAGCTATTATCGTCAACAAATACCGCAAACCCTTTACTGCATAACTGGCTCTGAATTAGCCCGTCGTTCCAGTAGAGATCACCGTTTATTTCGCCTATATCAACAGTCTCATTGGAGCAATTAATGCAAACAGTAACTTGCTGATGGCGGAGTTTTCTTGCATAGACGATCAATCCGCTTCCTGTTTCTGCACATACTATGCGAAAATTGCCACGCCGCAGCGATTCCAACTCTTTTCTCATAGCAATTGATTTTACATAAAACAACCTCAAGTCACTATTCCCGATAATCCACGGCATCGGCTGGCGGTATTCTTCTTCTAGAACACCCTGAATCCCCAGCTCATCACCGTAGAAAAATGTAGGCATTCCAACAAATGTCATCATAAAGAGAATTGCCAGTTGATATCTCTTCGTATCCCCATCACACAGGGACAAAAACCGACTCACATCATGACTATCCAGCAAATTCAGCTGAGCTGGAGTCACCTGCGTCCGATATCGCATGAGCATATTGGTAATACGTCCAGCGAAATCGGATGCATCAATGGATTGCTCCGCAAAAAACAGGTTACAATGCTTCCGGAAATCGTAATTCATGGCTGAATCGAACATATCGCCCTGTAGCCAATGTCCGGCGCTTTCCCAGATCTCGCCGATCAGCAAGGCATCGGGATTTGCCGATTTCACCGCTGTGCGGAATTCTCGCCAGAAGCGATCGTCCACTTCGCTGGCCACATCCAAACGCCAGCCGTCGATATGGAATTCCTCTATCCAGTAGCGGCCCACATCGCAAAAATACTTCCGCACTTCCGGATTCGCTGTATCCAGTTTGGGCATCATCCGCTCATAAGCGAAGCATTCGTATTCCGGATAGGCTTCCGGATCATCCGGTCGCACCACGGGGAATTTCAATCCATAGAACCAGTCCTTATAGCGAGACACTTCTCCGTTTTTTACCACATCGTCAAACGCGAAAAAATACCAGCCGCAATGATTGAACACACCGTCGATCAGTATGCGAATCCCCCGCTCGTGCAAAACGCTCACCAGATGGCGCAGCGCCTCATCGCCGCCAAAGCAAGGGTCAACATGGTAGTAGTCAAGCAGATCGTACTTGTGATATTCACCTGCTACGAAGATGGGATTCAAATAAACGCAGTTAACACCGAGCTCCTGCAGGTAGTCGGCGTTATCGGCAACGCCCCACAGCGTTCCGCCCAATTTACCGTGCACAGTCTGTCCGTGATAGTCCATGGTACAGCTCTGACAGGAAATCTTTTTTTCGCCGCTTGCAAAGCTGTCTGGGAAGATGTTATACACCACAGCGTCATTCACCCAGTCGGGTACTGATGCGATATCTGCCCGATGGTTAAAGGGCAGCTTAAAGTACTCCGAGCGATCATCTACCCGATGGTCAGTAAACACATCACCGTAGTAGAGGATTTGCTCCGTACCGTCATCTAACCGGAAATAGTAAAACAGGCGCTTATAGGGGCTGTCCAACACCACCTGCCAGTAATCGTGATATAAATCGCTGGCTGTAATTTCCATTTTTACAGGCGTGAAGATGATCGGATTGACACGGCATGCCGTATCTCCGAAATACAGCGTACAGCTTTTCAGATCGCCTTTGGCACAGCGCAGGCGAAAAACAATATGCTTTTCATCCACGCCGTGGGCGTATTGCGACATGGGGATATGCAAAATAGCTTCTTTTTTCATGGCTTATCCTTTCACACCTCCCGCTGTCAAACCGGAAGTCATGTGCTTTTGGCACAGGAAGAAGATGATCAGCACCGGGATGGACACCGTAATGGAGGCAGCCGCAAATACCGGCCAGCTGCCGCTCATTTCCGTTGCCTGCAAGGCGTATAACCCCGCAGCCAGTGTGTAGTTCTTTTCGCCGGTCATAAATGTGGTGGCGTAGATATACTCATTCCACACATAGATCAGCACCATCAGCGCCGTCACTACGATGCTGGGCTTTGCCAACGGCAGAACGATCCGCGTGACGACCTGCAGTGAGCTTGCGCCGTCCATCCGTGCGGCTTCCTCGATCTCCACGGGCACAGTATCAAAGTATCCCTTGATATTCCACAGGCTGAAGACCGCCATCGTACCGGTATAGATCAAGATAAGTCCTGCACGATGGTTGATGAGACCCATGGGACGCAGCAAACGGTATACGGCAAACATCGATAGGACAGCCGGGAACGAATTCAACAGCACCAGGCACTTCAAGATCGGTCTGCGGCCGGGGAAACGGCGTCGAGAAAAGCAGTAGGCCGCCGGAATTGCCACGCAAAGCGACAAAGCCACGGTGACGACCGCCAGATAGACACTATTGCCCAGCCAAGTGAGGATATCCTCCCCGAAAAGAACACGGTGGTAATTCGCCAGTGTGAAATCCTTGGGAATAAAGGAAAAATCTGAACTGAGCAGCGTATTCTGCCCGTTAAGTGACACGCTCAAGGCATAGAGAATCGGGATCAGCGTAACAAAGCACAAAACGACAAAGAATACATTCAGTGCGGTAAGACGGATATGCTCCTTACATTTGCGGCTCATCTGGTTCCCTCCTCTTGCAGTTGATAGCGGGCAGAAAACACGATCAGCAGCACAAAGATAATGATAGATATGGCAGAGCTGTACCCGTAGTTATTCGTGATAAAGGCATTTTCGTAGGCATAGGTCAGAATCGTGTGCACATGTGCGCCGGTTTTTGCGCCCGCCTGTTGTGTCAGCAGGTAGATCACATCAAACTGCTTGAATGTGGTGAAAATGGTAATGATCACGGCCGGCGCAATGATGGGGCGAATGGCCGGGATGGTGATGTAGCGGGTGCGCTGCAGCCATCCGGCACCGTCCAGCAGTGCGCTTTCATAGTAACTCTTGTCGATACTCTGCATGGCGCCGTCCATGATCATGATCATGAACGGCAGAGCCAACCACAGATTCACGACCGTACAGCAGATAAAGGCAGATACATCGGACGACAGCCACCGCATGGTCTCCATGCCCAGTTTTTCCATCCACTGATTCAGTAAACCGAACTGAGTATTGAACATGCCTGTTTTCCACAGCAGGATCGAAACATAGCCGGGCATAGCCCAGGGAAACATCAGCAAGGTTTTGTATAGCTTCCGCAGCCGTAATTTCTGCACGTTCAAAAGGCTTGCCAACACAAAGGCGATGATCAGCTGTAAGACCATATTGACTACGGTCCATAAGACTGTAACAAGCAGAGCTGACAAAAAGCCGGAGTCAAACACAAAAAGGGCGCGGATATAATTCTCCAGACCGACAATCGTGAAGTCAAACCAATGGTAGACATTCATGTTGGTCAGAGAGATATACAGCGTATAAAAAATTGGGAAGACCACTACCAAGGTGATCAGTAACAAGGATGGCCCGGACCACAGGTAGGAATGTAACCACCCCTTGCGCAGTTTATCTTTCATGTAAGATTCCTCAATGCATTGCCTCAATCAAGCTGTTTGCCTGGGCCAATGCGGCATCAAAGGCCTCGTCAATATTTGCCTTGGACATATTCACATCCGTCAGCAGATTGCCAACTACTGTCCACATAACATCCATTTCGGGAATATTGGGCATAGGAATGGCGATCTCAGCAGTAGAGCGCATCGCCTGCACCAGCTCATCATCACATACGCGGCTATCATCGTAGCACACACTGTTTGCCGGAGCACAACCGCTTGCCTGTGCCAGCGCGATACCGACTTCCGGATCCATCATCGCACGAAGCAACTTCTGTACGGATTCAGCCTTGTTCTGAGCAGCAAATGTCAACACATGAATGCCCTGTACACCGGAATATGGTGCCAAAGCCTCGCCCGTTGCATTTACAGTAGGCATCGGAGCAATACCGAGATCAACATTTGCATCACGCGCAGACGGCACCATCCACGGACCACCGATCGTTGCATCTGCCTTGCCCTCTAAAAACAGGGTGTTGACCGTAGAATATTCCGTCTCGCCGGGCATCAGATCCACAAAATTCAAATGATATGCCAGTGCATCTTTTACAGCTTTCTGATCAGGGAACGGGGTGCCATCCGAATCGATGATACTACCATTGAAGCCATGAATCCATGCAGCGCTGTAATATGCAGTGCTATGCTGCTCTACGAAGCCATAGCGGCCGCGTCCGGTATTCGCTTTCATGTATTCCAGCAGATCATCGGTCGTCGCGGGTACTTCGTTATCCTGCATATAGCGACGATTGTACATGAACAACAGGGTTTCAAAATACAGAGGCAACTGATACAGACTGCCCTTATAGGTTGCTGCATCCAATGTCATGGGCAGATAATTTGCCAACTCGCCTTGCGGAATTAAATCGGTAATAGGCGTCAGGATACCCATTTCAGCAAATACGCCGATTTTGTCATGAGCAAATATAAATAGATCAGGAGCGGAGGAAGGATCATTGCCCACCAGCTTTAAAGAATCAGTCAAGCTTGTTTTCTTTTCGAATTGTACCTTTACATCCGGCAGGGCCTTTTCAAGATAAGTCTGTAAAGCCTCAATAACAGCATCTTCCTTGTCGTGCCATACGACGAGGGTATTCGGATCACTGTTACTGCCGCCACTCTTACCGCATGCTACCAAGGGAAAAACCATCAGCAAAGCCAAAAATAAAGCAAGAAATCGTTTCATAAGCTCTCCTTTCAAAAGCACTAATGCGGGTATGCGAAACCGCATACCCGCACGCGCGGTATCAACTGTTACTTAGCCTTCTTCTTATTCACAACAACTACAGCAATAACAGCCACAGCAATTGCAGCCACAACGATACCGATAATCATGCCGGTGTTATTCTTCTCGGCAACCACAGTATCGCCAGCAGCAGGCTCTTCATAGCTGACAGTTGCATTTTCTGCATCGGATACAACAACCCATACATCCTTGCCAACCTCAACGGACAGGTCGGAAGTCTGGATGCTGCCTTCGTTGGCGTTGATAATCACGGAGTTGATCCAACCGGGAACCTCGATGGTATACCAGTCGCCATCCTTTGTCAGAGCCTCGCCGGGCCATGCGGAGAAAACATTGGTGCCGTCGGGAGCAGACCAAGCCCAGCAGCAGGGTGCTTCCCAATCAGCGGGAACCTGTGCGTGGATCGTGATATTCTCTGCGGTCTTGTTGGGATCTGTGTCGGACACTTCATAAGTCAGATCCTCGTAAACGGTAACCCACAGTTCCTTTGCTTCGATGCTGATATCAGCAGTCTGAACGGAACCCTCGTTGCCATTGACAATGATGGAATTCACCCAGGTAGGTACCTTACCGGTGAACCAGCCATCTTCGCCCTCAGTCATAGCCATACCGGGCCAAGCTTCAAATGCGTTTTTACCATCAGGAGCGGACCATGCCCACAGATTCACGCTTTCCCAGGTCAGGGGCACATAAGCGTGTACGGTAAACTTTTCTACGTACTCAGGGATTTCAGTAGTGCTCTGTGCATCGTAGCTGACAGTTGCGGTTGCATCATCAGCAACTGTAATCCATGCAGCCTTGCCAGCCTCCACTACAACGCCCTCAGTCTGGACGGCAGCTTCGTTGGCGTTTACAATAACATTCTGAACAAAGCTGGGAACATAGGTGTAGTACCAGCCATCGCCCAAAGATTCAAACTGCTCACCAGGCCATGCTTCAAAAGCATTGGTGCCGTCATCTGCCCAAGCCCAGCAGTGAGGAGCTTCCCAGCTCTCGGGAACGGATACGCAGACGGGGACCATTTCATCTTTGGCCTCTTCTGCAAATGCCATCATAGGAAGCGCGGAAACACATAAAATGACGGCAAAAAGAATAGACAATACCTTTTTCATTTTACTTTCCTCCATAATTAATCCTGATGTTTTTCTTCAGGTAACTTAATAATAATGCACGCCTAAATTGTCGTCAATGTGTAGTTACGAAAATAGTTTCCTTTTGCAAATTCATCGTTTTTGCTAAAAATATACATATTTTTCTGTGCACAACAAAACATTATTGCAATCGTATCTAGAGATTAAAGACGCCACTATACTCCGTTTACATCCGCATTTTAGGAAACTACTTTCCCAATTAGGGCATTATTGCATCTTGTTTCCACGCCATCACACATTTTTGCACTTTCCCCTTACGTTCAAATTGTGCCGTAGCTTGACATCTGTTCATTCTTTCCATAATATTACTATAAAGTTTATCCCTTAACCGCGAAAATATTGGAAAGATTGGATGACACTATGAAACGATCCTGTGGTATTATCATGCCTGTTTTCTCTCTACCTTCCCCTTATGGAATCGGCACGCTTGGGCAGGCATCTTATGATTTTATTGACTTTCTCAAGGACGCCGGGCAGTCCTGGTGGCAGATGCTACCCTTAGGACCCACTGGCTATGGTGATTCACCCTATCAGAGCTTTTCCACCTATGCCGGTAATCCATATTTTATTGATCTTGATCTGCTGAAACAGGACGGGCTACTGACACAGAGCGAAATTCTCTCCATGAACTGGGGCAATGATCTCTCCCATGTAGATTATGAAACTATCTACTGCAACCGTTTCTCATTGCTGAAGAAGGCTACTGAGCGAGGCTGGGAACGCGATCAGACAGAAGTGCAGGCTTTTATGGTCGAAAACGAGAGCTGGCTGCCGGACTATGCTCTGTACATGGCGATCAAGCAGCATTTCGACATGAAGCCTTGGGCACAATGGCCGGACGAGGCCATCCGTCTGCGCGACGCCAAGGCTATGGAGTCGTATCGAGAAAAGCTCTCGGATAAAATTCGTATACTCATCTATGTACAGTATCTCTTCTTCCAGCAATGGAACGCGCTGTGTGAATATGCCCACACAAAAGGCATCGGCATCATTGGCGACCTGCCCATCTATGTGTCTATGGACAGTGCTGATGTATGGGCTGACCCGAAATTCTTCCAACTGGACAGTCATGGCTTCCCTACTGAGGTCGCAGGCGTTCCACCCGACTATTTCTGCGAAGACGGTCAACTTTGGGGCAATCCTCTCTATAACTGGGATGCTATGCAAAAGGATGGTTATGGTTGGTGGATACAACGCATTGACGGCGCAGTCAAACTGTACGACGTAATCCGTATCGACCACTTCCGTGGCTTTGAAAGCTACTGGGCAGTTCCTTACGGTGAAACCACTGCAAGAAACGGCCATTGGATCAAAGGACCCGGCATGAATCTGTTGCAAACGCTACTTAACCAATTTCCAAAATTGCAATTCATTGCCGAGGATCTGGGTTTCCTTACACCGGCGGTCTATCAACTATTGGCCGATTCCGGTCTGCCCGGCATGAAGATATTGGAGTTTGCCTTTGATTCCCGTGAACCAAGCAACTACCTGCCCCATCGATACCCGACCCATTGTGTTTGCTATACCGGCACTCACGATAATGCACCATTAGCAGCCTGGAAAGAAGAAGTTGAGCCCGATGATCTAGCACTCGCCGTGCAGTATCTGGGCCTTAATGAGAAAGAAGGATTCCATTGGGGTATTCTGCGCGGTGGCATGAGCAGCGTGGCAGAACTATTTATGGCACAGCTGCAAGACTATCTTGGCTTAGGCGCTGAGGCCCGTATTAACATACCTGGTGAACCCAGCGGCAACTGGCAATGGCGGCTATTACCCAACCAACTTACGGCACAACTTACAAATAGACTTGCAGAAATGTCTCACATTTACGGACGTTAAACCTGGAAGCGCAAATATTCCCTTGTTAAAAAAAGTTATTTTGGAGGCACCAGTATGATTCAATTAGACCTCACCAATGCACAGTCCTTTATTCCCTCCTCTTACGAAAGCATCCTGTCGCCCCGTATTCACATCGCTCACGAGCATCTGCAAAAGGGTGATGGCTTGGGCGGCGATTTCACTGGCTGGGTGCATCTGCCCACCGACTATGACCGTGAGGAGTTTGCCCGCATCAAGAAAGCGGCGGCGAAAATCCAAAGCAACTCGCAGGCACTGGTGGTTATCGGCATTGGCGGTTCTTACTTGGGCGCTCGCGGTGTGATCGAGTGCCTGAGCTCTCCCAACTATAACCTCAAAAAGAAGAACACGCCCAACATTTATTTCATCGGCAACGGGCTGTCCTCCGAGCAGCTCAGTGAAACCATGGAACTGTTGGGCGGCGTGGATTTCTCCGTCAACGTGATTTCCAAATCCGGCACTACCACCGAGCCTGCCGTGGCATTCCGTTTCTTCCGCCGTATGCTGGAGGAAAGATACGGCAAGGCAGATGCCGCCAAGCGCATCTATGCCACCACTGACCGTGCAAAGGGTGCATTGAAGTCCCTCGCCAATGAGAATGGCTATGAGACTTTCGTGGTTCCCGATGATGTGGGCGGCCGTTACAGCGTGCTGACCGCCGTGGGTCTGCTGCCCATCGCCGTGGCAGGCATCGATATCGACGAACTGATGAACGGTGCTGCTGCTATGCAGGAAGTCTGCGCCGCAGACGATATGGCAAGCAATCCGGCTTGGCAGTACGCCTCCACACGATATGAGCTGTACCGCAGCAGCAAACGCATTGAGATTCTGGCAGCCTATGAGCCCTCCTTCCGTTTCATGGCGGAGTGGTGGAAACAACTCTACGGCGAATCCGAGGGTAAGGAGAACAAGGGTCTGTTCCCCGCCAGCGTGGAATTTACGGCTGACCTGCACTCCATGGGCCAGTATATCCAGCAGGGTGAGCGCCACATCTTTGAGTCCGTGGTGCGTTTTGGCGTTTCTAAAGATGAAAATCCCGTTCCCTTTGACGAGGTCAATGGCGACGGATTGAACTTCCTGGCAGGAAAGCCCATGGACTTCATCGCCACACAGGCCATGGACGGTACATTGCTCGCCCACGTAGAGGGCGGTGTGCCCAATATCATTGTCCGTGTAGGACAGAAGAATGCCTACACCCTCGGTGAGATGATTTATTTCTTCGAATACGCTTGCGGCCTGAGCGGCTATCTGCTGGACGTGAATCCCTTCGATCAGCCTGGTGTGGAGGCTTATAAGAAGAATATGTTCGCACTTCTCGGCAAGCCTGGCTATGAGGAACTGCGTGTGGAACTGCTAGGAAAGCTGGCTCGTTGATTCTACTCTATACTGTAAATATATCAATTCCAACCACAATGGTAGTAACCGTCAAATAAAACGGCGGATACCTGCACTAAATAAGACAAGAATTTATGATATAGGAGGATAGACCGTGGGACCCTAGCAGAGAGCGGATTATTAGAAAGCAACCATCGCTTACCAGAAGATTCAGATAAGGCGCAGAAAGCGGTGTTTACACATCTGTCACTGCCTGTTGAGCAGGAGCTTCCAGAAAAATATCGGTAACTGTACGATATGGGAAAACTGTATTGATATTTATGTAGGAACAGATCCGGCCTATGTTGTCCAGTTATATAGAGGGCTTGGCTATGCTTAATGATTTTACAGAAGTTGTAGTTCATTAATGGTCGATTTTTAAAGGGTTTTTATTAAAAACGGAACAATTATGCAGTATAATGCGACATTAGGGGGGTAATTGGTATGGATAAGTGGATTCCTGTTGTTCAATTAATCGTTTTAATTCTTAGTGCCATATTAACAATATCTCAATTGAGCTTGTTGAGACGACAAATTAAAGAGCAGCATGAAGAGAGGCGAAGAGAGAATACGACCCACTTTATGGCTACGTGGTGTAATTCTGTGAAGAAAGACACCTGCATTGCTGAGCAGGTAGCGCGAAAGCTGAACACGGAGCAGTGTAAAACTCTATACGATCATGCGGCATTTAAGGTATCAGAGGAAATAAAAAAGGACATATGCAAGTTTTGCCCGTTATCGTATCAGAATAAGTGCTTAGAGTGTTCACTTAGTGAAAGCAATATTGTTGATGGGAAAATTTTGACAGAACTTCGGTGGCATGTTATTACATATTTAAATACACTTGAAACCATCCTTATTTCGTGGCATTTGGGAATTGTGGATCGGGATATGGTTGAAGAAGAATTTGCGTTCATAAATGACACGGCAAAAGGATGTACATTGGCTGAGTTTCGCCATACGGCAGGCGGGTATCCTATAATTGAAAAATTTATTGATGCAATAAAAGGACCTGCGCCTAAGTCCAAGAAGAAGCTATAAATACAAGGAACCGATTATGAAATAACCCATCGGGATGAAGGGTACCGTTTACCCAATGGGTTCAAGTCCCACTACTCGCGCCACAACGGCGGAGCAAGCTTTGTGTGTAACCATCAAATAGAATAGCGAATTGACAAAGGTGGCTCTCGTTGAGCCGCCTTTGTTATCACGTATTCACTTTGCATGCAGCCAGAGCATTTGCGGGAACAAAAATTTTTCCCTTTTTCTATATCCCTTCAACCCGTTGCCTTATTTGACGGTTACCAATGGTATACTTGGCAGCTATAAGACAGCTCGGGAATCCATCAAAACGAAGGATTCCCGAGCTACTTTATATATGATCAGATCCGCTATAATCCGACAAAACTATTTTTCTCCCCCGTTACATAGACCCGGTGTCAAATCTAATGCACAACCCCGGCACACATCAGCCATACATTTTAAGCACTGTTGACTTTGTTGGTCTCGGAAACGAGTAAACTGTTCCGAGGCCCATGCATCCTCTAGTGTGCAACTCTGCAGGTTAACAGAATGCTCTTTCTTTTCTCTTCCAAAAGAGCAGGGATAGGCAATGCTATGTGAATCTATGTACATAGAGAACCGTGCCGCCTCACAAAGTTCAATCGACTCCCTTGCAACATTACGAGAATATTCAAAGATTGCCGGAGATTGACATGTATCAAATCCATATCTCCAATCACTTTTTATTTCTGATACAGTTTGGAGTAATTCAATATAGTCCCGATTATTCCTATCAAGAACCCACTTCCGCGAAGCATAGCCCACAGGCTTATAAAGCAAAAATACAACCGCGTTAATCCCCTCAGGGAATAAATTATGTTTTACTCTAAATAAAGCTTCTTTAATATTCTTTTTTGAAATAACATAGTGAATGTTGGTGACACACCCCGCCTCAACATACCGCTTTATGGCCGAGATAGTATGCGGGTTGCTTTCATTTCCACGCTCATCAAGTTTTGAATAAAATGACACCGCAACCGCCCCACAATATTTCTTTGTCAGATAAATTTCACTGTTAGATAATTGATAACCACTAGTGGTGTAATTGGGGATAATTCCATTCTCTCTAGTAATACGAAGTATTTCTTCAAATTGATTATGCTTATTTGGATCCCCAGCCCCCCCTAAAGCTACTTGGAAGACACGTCCCTTACATTGAGAAATAATGTGTTTATACTCTTGTAAGCTCATATCGGGTTCTGTTGATGAAGCCCCGCATTGATAACAATCAACATTCGCCGAGACGCATATACCAGTCCTACCCGCCTCGCACGCCCCCATGATTCCAATATCAATTAATTCGGGAAAAGATCGCATGATAGGCAATTGATTAGTTTCTATTTCATTTTTCAAAACATTGCTTCTAATAAGCACTCCCGTTGTATCTTCAAATAGCTCAACAAACCGGTATTTTTTATCGTAATAATAGATCATCACCAAGTACAATTCTTTCCGTCCATATAAAAGTCTTTTTCATTAATCACAAACGAATCTACCGCCATAAATGATGTTAGATATTCATCATCAGAACTTATATGGCCAATATAGGTGTGAAAACCTTTTTTTGAAAGTTCCTTAAATTTTTCAGCGCTTTTTTCTCCAAATATTTTCAAAACATTTGCATAGTCAATCGTGTCAATTTCGAACCATCGAACACCACGAGTAGTTCCATAAATAATATCGTTAACTAGTGACATACCCGCGTCCGAAATGCGAGACTGATTATTAAATCCAAGTTTCCTAAATAAATACTCGGTAGTAAGTTCTTCTTTGCAAATAATCATAAAATTAGTGGACGAGCTATTTGTCACGAAACCATCTCTAATTATCATTGATTTTTTCTCCCAAAAAGCTGCAAAGCGTATGCTTTATAGATTCATCTTCTATCGTGTTTGTTATATATCCATCTGCTTCAAAACGAAGCATCTTGTGTGACAAAAACACCGATGGCCGCTGACCGATCTCGCTGGGGAATAAGTTATATTTTTTATCAAGAAATGATTTATAGCTTGGGAATTCGCGCCTATAATAAAGCAAGTATTCCAAAAACAAATAATTTGCATCCCTACAATAGTATTCATAAATACGCTTAACTATTGTGGCCGCATAGCTGTTTCTTTTAACTCCAAAATATTTGTAGGCTCCAGGTAATGTAACATGAGGCGTTCTTTTGAAGAATACTTCTCTACTCATTTTCTCCTCCAAGTTCCATCTTCAGGCAGATATCGTCAAAAACATTCTCTGCATTTTGAAATGAACTTATTTTTTCTCTCAGTCTAGACACAGAATTTAAAATTTCGCAATTATGCACCACTTTTTTAATACCTGCACAAACGGAATCATCTAGCACAAATTGTTGATACAGATTCATACCAAACTCTAATGGGGCATATGCCGATAAGATTACAAGAATTATTTTGAGCGATTTTGATAGTTTGCCATTCCGCGATTGTATACGTTCAACCGATTCTACCAGCTTATCGACTCGCCGTTTCTCATTATAACCAATAGAAAAACCGCTGTGCTTATCATCAAAAAAGTATTCAAATATTTTTTTGACGATAGTACTATCATTCAATCTTGAAATAACATCTACAGCAACATCTACATTCGGTAATAGTTTTGAATACTCATTCATCAACAAATACCAAAACACATTCCAGTAATGACTTTCATTTCTCATAATACTGGAAATAATGTAGTCCTTTTCAAAATCCGAAAGGTCATCTCCCTCAGAAAATATCAGTGAAAATCCAAAATTTTTGAACATATTACGAGTACGATGTTGTTTATTTCCATTGGGAAAGTTCTGAGCATCAAACTCGCCAAACATATTCAACATCATTGAGCAAAGGTCATAACGGGATACTTCTTTAAAATAATGATATGCATATTTGACCACGCCCTCGATTGGAGACAGCCTTTGTTTATATAGCAAATCAGATTTAGCAAAGAAAGTTGAATAACTATTATCCCGATTATTCATGTCGGTCATTAATAGATAACGCGCTAAACAAAAATCTCGCAATTCGTCAAATACAAAGTACACATATTCTTCCTTGTTTTCGGTTATCCCCGTACCAGTGCGAATCGTATGGCTAATAATCAGATTATTGTCCATAAGCTTTTTAAATAAGTATTTATCTGTAGATGATAATTGAAGTGCCTCCATCGGGATTTGGTCAAAGGTAAACTGTTCAAACATGAGCCTCGCGATGTTATTGACCATCCCCTGCAAATCAAATTGACTATTCTCGTTTGCTATCTTTGCAAAGTATTGCTTGTATATTTCGGCATTGCAAAATTCTAACGCACATTGACTACGGCCGGAATTCACTTCAAAGAAAATACGTGTTAACAACAACGAATTCATGAATTTTTCGCGTAGTGGATAAGCAAAAGGTCCACGGACTTTATAATGGTTCATATATGCTTCAATCAACTTCCGCGATGTCCTATCATCATATTCCATGCTATCGATTCTATAAATATAAGGCGCTTCGCTTCCAGGTTTAAAGTATTTGCTGTAACGGTAATCAAAATACTCGCTTCGGCAAGAAAGCAATATACGGATTCTTTTATATGAAGAAAAAATGTCCAGCATTTCCCCTATACTATCCGTAAAATCTTCATGATCATTCTCGTTAATTGCATCTATTAAGATATAAATATTCTTTCTCTGTAAAAAGAGCGCTATAGAAACAAATTTCAAAATGATTTCTTTGCCTCGTAAAAAACTGTATGGCTGTAATTTTTTTCGCACGTAATCAGCACAATTACCCCTAATATCCCGAGCATTAATTAGAATACATGGCATCTTATTGGCAATAATTATTTCTGCCATCCTACATAATAAGCTCGTTTTTCCATTTCCTGCACTACCAACAAGAACCACATTTTTCTGTTCGATTAGAGCGCATAATTTCCGTAGGTTCTCAATTGTATATTTATGGAGATACGTACTATTTGTAACCAGCCAAATGCTTTCTCCAAATTTTTCGCTATAATCCGAGCGATTAGAGTGCAAATCATTTAGGCTATTTTCCGCAAACGCCAAAGCCTCTTTGATCTTTTCAATTGATGCAAAGATCGATAAATTAAACATTTTACTGTTACCGAATATTCTTTTTAGTCGATTTCCTTCATAACCGCTAAACAGGTGATTATACTGTTTAATTAACCGATATTTCCACCTTCGAGAAAACGCGAAATATCTAAGGGATTCCATAACTCCATTCAATTCAACATATACATCTGGCAGGTATTTCCCTTCATTTACAAAACTTTGAATCTGTTTTTTACTTATTTTATTAACTTTCTTCCGGAATGTTAGTACGCAAAGCACAAACATCACAAAGGCGATAAGTATTGCAATAATTTCCTTAACATTTAATATAGTCCCAGCAAAAGATAATAATTTCTGCAATGAATCATATTTTTGAAGTACAGTTTCTTTCATCTTAGCACCTTCATATTAGTGGGCACACAGGAAAATGTCTATTATTCATTTTCGCCCCAATAATTCGTGTATTGTTATAATTATAAGCCGGTATATGTGTAATTTCAATATAATATATAATAGTTTTTCAACCATCCACATAGTCTCAGGAATACCAGCTATCAGTTAAACTTTTAATCCTGATATTGGATTTGCTATACAATTAATACCCCATACCCGAGAACTTCATAGTATCCCAGCGGATACATTCTCTCTACACAGGCATCACCAGAGTTTCCCTCCACAGTGTAGATCATACCGTTGTCCACCTTCTCAACGATACCGGTGTGATCTGGGCTTCCATCTTTCGGGCCAGAATCACCCTTGTTATCCCAGTCAAAGAATATGACCATTCCAGGTGCCGGCTCTGCCGTATTGTCGAGCCATTGACCACGCTCTTTGAACCACTGTACACCATTCGAGCAACCGGCATATTTAGGGCAGATGCCAGCCTCAATATAGCCACACTGGTCTGCGCACCAGGACACAAAGCAGGCGCACCATTCGACTCTGCTATTGAATCCATACCAGGACCAGTACGGCTCACCGCCCACATTCCCGAGCTGAGATAGAGCAACAGATACAATGTCATCATTAGAGCCGTAAATGCCATATAGCACGGCAGACCACATCTTGCTATCTTGCGCCAACAGCTCAGATAGCTGCTGCTTCTGATCATCTGAGAAATGATATTGCGCGGCCATCTCATCTGCTGTCTTGTGAGACGCTTCAATGTACAGATAACGGTTAGACTTTTGAACACTCTCTCCCACAATGTTACCGTGTCCATCATCCTTCTCTGTTATCTCTGTCTCCTGTTTCAGCTCAGTTTTAGATGAGATCTTATTCATAGCCCAGAAGATATCCTCCAGCATTCTCTTCTTCTCAGGCGTAACCGTGGCCACTTCCTGTGGATTATCGGCATCTGTAGTCAACTTCACAGCATAAACAGAAAGGACCTCGGGCCAAACAGCCCGAGATCCTTTCATTTCAAGTTTATCGTGTGGGTAATTCGCTTTGAGAACATCAATCTTATTCTGGTATTCCGTGTTTATTTCCTGCACGGCCTGCCGCATGGTCATTTCAGATCCGGTATCTTCCGAAGAAAAGAAGATACCAAAAGAGGATGCAACTATCAAGCCTACCATACAGATGAGTATCGCTGACATGACTGCTACACCGCCACCGGTAGCAATAGCTGTTACCAGCTTATTGATGGCAGCAATGCTGTTCTTCACCATAGCCTTTAGAGACCGCTTGGCAATACCGGCAACTTTAGACGCACCTGCTGCAGCCTTTTTCGCGGCATTCCCTCTTGCCCATTTCATCTGCCTAGTGCGGATGGATTTGCGATTGACATTCGCCATTGGAACAGCTGCAGACTCCCGAGTTCGTATCTTCGCATTTGCTGCAGCCGTAGGCTTCTTACGGGACGATTTAGGTGCATTTCTGATGGTATTTTCGCTCTCTCTCGTCTTAATCGCACCCGCGCCGTATGATTTCCCATCCTGCTGTTTTCTAGCCGTAGAACGAGATTTTTGCTCCGTTTTGGCACCATAATTGGGCGAGGTTCCTTCGCCTGTCGAGGTATATGTACCCGCACCGGTTCTCCTGTTTCGGCGCCTATTGTCTGCCTTTCGGATACCGCGCGAGACAGTTACTCTCGCATCATCTGCTACGTTTTCCATTGCATGTGAGATGTTATCTTCAGCGTACTCAGACGGTGAAACTTGACCGTCATCAGAGAGGTTTTCTACCATATCCTTCGTGCGGACAGCAGTTGTCTTCATATGCTCTTTTGCGATAGCCTTGGCATCGAGCACCTTGATATCTCGCACGCTTTCTTTTGTCTTGATGTCCGGCATATCTTATTCCTCCTGTCTTGAGAATACACCCTCACCGGGTTTTGTGGTCATCAGCTCATACATCTTCGTACCCTTCGGAAATCGGTTCTCAAAAGGCACCAGTGCTCCACCGTACTTAATGAGTCCGCAGCCGGGCGGTACGCTTGTCACATAGCCCATCTGCTCATTCGAAATATTCAGAATCTGCGCCAGCTTTTCTCTGTCGTTCGCCGCCTGATTGAACATAACAACGAACTCGGAGTTAGAGAGCATGGTTCTGGCCTGCACGGAATCCAGTAGGTATTCCACATTCTGCGTAATAGCTGTGGGATAGGCATTACGCTTACGGAACTGACGCCAGGCGGAGTTAAAGAACTGTGCTGAATGGTCGTTCTCAAATACAACGTGGAACTCATCGATGAAGATATGGGTGCGCTTGCCCTTTTTCCAGTTTAATGTAACACGATTGAGCATGGTATCCGTAATAACCAGCAGACCCGTGGGCTTCAGCTGTTCGCCCAATCGATGAATGTCGAATACGACAACACGCTTATCCAGATCCACATTACTCTCATGTCCGAAGATATCCAGAGAACCAGTGGTATACAGTTCCAAAGACAGGGCGAGCTGCTGCGCCTCAGGCTCAGGCTGCTGCATCAGCATGTCACGCAAGGTACTCAGAGTGGGCACGGCACCGGTTTTCTCCGCCTCACGGTATACCTTGGCCACACAGCGGTCGATGATGGACTGCTGCTGAGGGCCCAGGCCATTCTTCTCAATACGTTCGATCAGAGACATGATGAATTCAGACTTCACAGTTGTGGGATTGTTCTCACCGTAGCCCTCTTCCATGTACATGGCATTCAGTCTATCCTTACCATCTGCCGCTACACGGACAACCGCGCCAATATCACCCATTGCTTCAACAAGCGGTGCGTATTCGCCCTCAGGATCGCACACTATGATATCATCGCCCGAAATAAGAATCAGGATAAAGATCAGGAACTTAATACTGAACGACTTGCCGGAGCCGGGCACACCCAATACCATGGCAGCCTGGTTCAAAAGGTTTTCCTTATTGCACATGATCAGATTTCGAGAGATGGCATTCTCACCAAAATAGATGCCGCCCTTATCCATAATCTCCTGTACACGGAACGGCATAAAGACAGCCAGGCTCTCCGTAGTCAGCGTGCGGAAGGCATTGATCTTTCTCGTGCCGATAGGCAGCACAGTATTGAGCCCATCCATCTGCTGATACTTCAGTGTCGCCATCTGGCACATGTTCTTTCTGGCAGCTTGCTGGATAGCCTCCGTATCTGCTTCTAACTGCTCCAGAGAATCAGCGGTAATCATCATCGTAATGACAGCAAACATCATGCGCTGGTCACGCTTGGTCAGGTCATTGAGAAACTCTTTCGTCTCTTTACGCTGCATTTCCATATCGTAGGGGATATCTGCAGAATAGTTGTTATTCCGATTCTGCTTTCTCTGCCAGTTGGCAAGATTGGTCTCAATACCTAGGAGTCTGTTTTCTACTTCTCTCACAGCCTCATCTGTAGGCACAGGAATAACATCGATGGAGAGCATCAGGTTCCTATTCAAATCCGTCAGTTCTGTCACCATGCTGTCCTTAATGTAGTTGGCATAGTCCTTCAGATACATGACACGAAGGTACTTCTCGCCAAGCTTCAGGTAATCCGAATGCTTTTCAATGCTATCCGGACAGATGTAATCACGGAAGCTGTGGCCCTTACGTGCATTCTCCTTCATATCAAAAGAGAATGTGTTGCCGCCCTCATCACGATACACATCGTAGAGGATCTGCAGGCGCTCGGTTGCCGTCAAAGCCTCGCAGTGCGAGCCTAGCACAGCCAGCAGCTGTGAGAGCTCTGCACCCGTGCGAGAAAAGCAGTTTCGCGCTTCTTCGACATTTTTCTTGCTGACTGTGACGGTTATGTACTTATCCTGCGTGATACCGTTAGCATTGTTGGTCTTGTCGAGGATCATCTGGTTATACTCCTCACGGTATTCATCCAGCCCATCTTCCATCATTTTCATCAGGATGGATTCCTCAAAATCGGTCTTTCGCATCCTGTGGTTATTAATCGTTAGCTTCGTTGTAGCACCTGAGTCCAGGCTGTTAAGCAGAGCAGAATAACTCAGGAACATAGATTCTTTATCCTCGCGGCTAGCCACAAGGTAGTTGATATCCGAGAACTTCCATGTCTTTGAGTAGTTGTTGCCCACCTGGAAGATACCATCCGGCCAGATACGCTTGATGGGTATCGTCTTCTGCACCGTTCTCGGAACACGGTACTTTTCTTTATCCCTTTTCAGAATTGCTTCCAGTGATTTCATCATGATGCGCACTCCCTCCTTTCTGATGTAGCGCAATCGTGTCCTTCAGAGCTTCGTAATACAGATTCTCCGGCTCACAATACAGCTCTTTTGGCTCAATGATCTCAGACCTGAGCCATGCCCAAAGGAACTGTTCTGCCGTCATTCCGTGGTACTTCACAAAGCCCATTGCAGCTAGTGGCGCAGCACACAAAATGCACATCCACGATACTGTTTCCACGCCCAGTTGCGGTCTCAGTGTAAAGTAGACCAACACCGCAATGCCCATTGCAGCAAGAGAAAAAAGGAACTGCCGAAGCGACAGCCCAAAGAACACGGATTCTGTGTATTCACGAATTTCTCTGTTGATTTTTACTTCCATTTTTCTTTCTCCTTTTCGTTTCCTTCCTGTATACAGACTTCTCGGCAAGGCATCTCACCTTGCCGTGGCTGAATCCA
Source organism: Eubacteriales bacterium (assembly GCA_030529655.1). Taxonomy (GTDB): domain Bacteria; phylum Bacillota; class Clostridia; order Oscillospirales; family Oscillospiraceae; genus Vescimonas. The sequence goes on along the minus strand of JAUMWJ010000003.1, from coordinate 36,516 downwards.
CCATAGTACATACAGCGCTCGCAGTTGCTGTCAGAATTCGGACAGCAATCATAGATATATTTCATTTTCTTTTACCCTCACAATCCCATCATTTCTCTTACGATTCTGTCGGCCATCTTTACTGTGCCTACCAGAATCAGCATGTTAAATATCAACTCACCGATATAGCTCCAGACCATAGAGGCTGCAGCTGCATCCGGATCAATGGCAGGCGGGCTACCTGCAAATACTGAAAAGATAATGCAGGCCAGCACAATGATCGCACCTTCCAAACAGACACCGGCATAGCTTTTCAAAAAGCTCCTACCTACATTTTGTGTGGGCTCACCTGCAAATGTAGATAGTGGAATCGGTGCTATAGCAGTGTACATGTAGATCTTGAAAAAGCGGCCATATACGCTCAGAATCATGACGAAGCTGAGCACCCAGATAAACAGGCCACCTATCAATGTCACCGCCCATAGCGGTATGCTTTCAAAGAATCCGCAATCCTCGATTGCCGTGACAATCTCCGTCGGAAGCACATTATCCGAAAGGCCGCCAAATCCGACAGAGCTCATGATCGTTCCAATCACGCCCTGCACGATTTCCAGAAAGGCAAGCATTAGTTCAAGTCCATAGGTAATGACAGCTTTTGCCAGAACGAACCGTATGAACAGCTTCAATGCCTGTTCCGGTCTTTTCACTTCCGCAAAGCTGCCGCAGGTCTTCATGACACCTACAACAAAGAAGAGCACCAGCAAAGCATAACCAATAGCCTGCAGTGCTCCGTGAATGGTGGTAATGATGGACCAGATCGCGCCATCTCTGAATGCTTCCGGTGACTGGGTAATAATCGTCCATATCTCACTCAGTTTCCCGTTCCAAACATCCAATGCATTCTGCAAATTCTGAACCACCCAATTATCCGACATTCAATCACCTCCTCTGAGGCAGCCGCATTATACGGCTGCCTCTTATTTCGGATACCGGGTCAGCCCACGATCAGGTTCAGGATTTCTTTCGCGAACGTAATGACCACGCCACCGGCCAAGGTCAGAAAACCATTGGAACGCTGAGACGGGTCATGGCTCTGGAAACTGAGGCCGACCTGCACGATACCCCAACCGAGCAAGATAATACCTACAGCACGGATCAGGCCGAAGATAAAGTCGCTGAGGTTATTCACCACAGCAATGGGGTCTCCGGCAGCAAAGGCAGGCACAATGGCACATACCATCATGCACAGCGCCAGTACTACTGCCTGACTAATCCGCTTTTTCTGATTTTGATTTCTTTTCTTCATTTCGTTTCTCCTCTTCTTTCTTTTTTAGTAATTCCTCGAGTTCCTCTTCACAGAAGAAGAAATACTCGTCCTCGCTGATTGACGGAATCTCCGCCTTTTTCACAGCCTTTTCATTCACATTGAAAGTAGCAATGCTGAACAGATCCTCACCATGGCGATACGGCTCTGCACCGCCATCTGTCGTGTATTTGACATTCGGATGCTTGAGGATGTCATATTTCAGATCTTCAATAGGCCGTTCACCACGGATGAATAAAAGCGCATATTGGTTATCCAACATGCGCACTTCACTGGCATCCAACAGCTCACGGCCGGTCAGCTGCCAGTTTGTCGAATAGCTGCCGTTCCGCCCCTTGGATTGGCCATATGTGTTAGTATCGATGGTCTCTTTCCCCAGTAATTTAGACACATATTCATGTGTGGACTGCTCGTTACCACCAAGATACAAGAACTCATCGCAGTTACCTACAATAGATTCCCACTGCTTATCAAACAGCGCTTTCAGCTGCGCCATATTCTGCAGGATGATGCTCACAGAAATCTCGCGGGATCTCATAGTCGCCAGTGCCTTATCAAACTCATCTGGCAATGCCACATTGGCAAACTCGTCCATGACGAAATGCACATGCATGGGTAGTCTGCCACCATACTTGTTGTCTGCCCGGTCGAATAACTGCTGGAATAGCTGTGTATAGAGCATACCGACGATGAAATTGAACGAACTGTCATTGTCAGGAATGATAGCGAAGATAGCCATCTTCTTTTCACCCAACTGTGCCAACTCCATTTCATCCGCCTGCGTAATACTGGCAAGCGATGTCAGATTGAACTTCTCCAGATGCGACAGCAAGGTAATCTGAATGGACTTCAAAGTCTTGCCTGCGCCGGACTGGTAGTCGTGGTAATATTTCAGGGCGATGTGATCCGGGTTTCGGCCTTTCAACCGCTCAAAGAGCAGGTCAAGTGTAGACTGATAAGTTGAGTCATCCTCATTGATATCACCGGCACGCAGCATTTCCATGACCATTGTGAAATTCTGCTCTTCAGGTGGTGCCTCATAATAGAGATAGCTCATTAGGGCCATGAGGAGCATCTTTGCCGTGTTATCCCAGAACGGCTCATTCGACTGCGCACCTTTTGGTGTCGTGTTCTGGAACAAATTCGTGACGAGCTTCTGGATATCATTATCCTTCTGGATATAAACGAAGGGATTGTAGCAGTGACTCTTCTCCATATTTATGAGATCCAGTACGCGGATCTCATAGCCCTCATGTTGAAGTAAATTGCCTGTATCTCGCAACAGCTCACCCTTTGGGTCCAGCACAACGAAGCTGGTATTGGCGTTCATGATGTTCGGTTTGGCAAAGAAACGTGTTTTGCCTGCACCGGAGCCACCACATACCAGAATATTCAGATTTCTCCTGTGCTTTCTGCCATCGAGACCTATGGACACATTCTGCGTAAGGATCTTATTATGGCTGATATCCTTATCCTTGTACTTGCGGTTTACCATGCTCGGATTGCCCCACTTGGCAGAGCCGTGTTCTTCACGACGTCTGTAGTTTCTGTCGTTGGACAAATATACGCCGATGGCAATACCGTAAAACAAAAGCAAAATGAGGACAGTCCGAAGACTTTCCTCACAAAGCGTTATATGGAATGGGTTACTCATGAGTGTACCGAAATCTCTTATTAAACCGGAAAGGCCGGATCCCATGGACGGTGCAATCAGAAGTCCAAGCCATATGGTTGGTATCGTGCCGAAAGCATAAAGCAGCTTCCGCTGCTGCGAATACTTATCTTGCCTCACGGCCACCCCTTCGTTTCTTCTGCTCAGGCGGCGCATCAATCACCTTCACGATGAGGTCATCCACATCTTCTGTGGGTTTCTCATCATGGATCAATGCGTTACGGAAATCAGCCAGGCCGCTTACCATCAATCGCTGCTCGAAAGGATCTAAGGCAACAACAACTCGATTGCTATCTGCCATTTACAGCACCTCCTTCTCAGAGCGTTTCTTTACCGGAGGAGCGATGTGCTGCAGCTCCGGAGCGATTTTTGTTTCCGACTTCTGTCTCTGTTCCTCACGAATCTCTTTCAGCTCTTCCCTTACCGAGCGACGGCTGCGATCATCAGAAAAACTTCGGACGCCCACGTCGTTTCTCTCTTTCTCGCTCTTGGATAAAGGCTCGGACTGACGGGACTTCACAGTCTGAGCCACGGTGGGGTTTCCCTCAGCCTCCTTTTCAGCAGGCGCGGGCTGTTCTGCACCCACAACTCTGTCGAGATATTCATCTAGCTTGTTATCAATAGCGCGATGCTGTTCCGGCTCGGATTCTCCATTCGCGTGTGAGATGTCCTCTCTGCGCTGCTGGATATCCGTCTTCACGCTGCCCATATCAATCGTAGCCAGACCGAATCTCTCGAAGATGCGGTTAATCTTGCCTGCATCTTCAGCACGCACCATGATGTCCGTAAGACCATCTGATGCATCTCTGTCTTTCAGCACACAGTAGAGTACGCCGTACTTCTTCGCCTCCACACAGAATCGCTGCAGCTCATCATCCTTTACGGCAAAGACTTTCAGTTCCTTACCGCTCCTGAGCATATTGCTTAGACGAATCTTACCTCGTGTCTTGTTCTGATCCCGCAGGATCGCATAAAGCATAACAGCCAACCGTTCGGCTGCTTTGCCACTAATTTTTGCAGCTACCTCAACGCCGTTGAGAGACATTCTCACGACTTGTTCCGCTGCTTCTCCCGAATAGTTCATCTGTGTTTTCACCTCTTTCTGCTACCTGCTTTTGCAGCAGGTCCAATTCCTTTTGTGTCTGTTCCGCTCGCTTTTCGACCATGTCGCAGATCTCCAGATTACCTTGAAGCCGTTTGATTTTGGAAGAGACACCGGCAATCTCCTTCTTAACGCCCAGTACCTCAGGCTCGCCCCCGGTACGTATCGTGCGCTTCAGCTTGTTTCGAAGATCTCTGCGCTCGTCCTTCATCTGCTCAATCTGAGCCTCTGTTTTCATACGATACGCAGTTAGATCGTCTATCGTCGAAATATGATTCTCACCCAGGAGCCTGGTCTGCTTATCGAGACGATGCAGCTTGATCATATCCTCACGCATGAATTGTGACACTCGCTGGGCAGACTTCGGATACAGCACGATGATATGCAGCTCATAGCAATAGTGGTAGTACAGTGCTGCTAAACCGGTAGCCTTGCTGCGTGGCGGATGCTCGGAGCGGTATTGCCGAAACTTCTTCCGTTCTTCCTCTGGGAATGGTTCTTCCCGTCGTATGCTTTCCAGAATGCGATCTGCAATCTCATCCACATCGTAGTTCTCACCCAGATTGTCAAAGCGGAAGAACTTCTGCGAGCCTTTCGGCTTGAGAGACGGTCTCTGGAGTGGCGTGCCCGATTCACTATAGAATTTAAATTCATAGCCCCAGGCTGCCAGTGTATCGTAGAACTCTCTTTCCGTCAGAGACATACCAATGGCGCGATCTATATCATGTCGAATTCTGCTGGCGTAAGTCGGCCTGCCTTCTTTTTCGGCTTTCCACTGGCCGTAGTGCTTTCCCTTATGCTCAGGATGCCGAATAACGGACAGGCCATGCTCACGGCATAACCTGTCCGAAACTTCGCGCATAGCACGATAGTCATCCTTTGTTCGGTGGAATTTCTTTCCGTCGGCAAAAGACACCGTGTTTATCACGAAATGATTGTGGATGTGGGAAATCTTATCTACATGTGTAGCTACCAGCACCTGGTATCGATCTCCCCATAGCTCCTGCGCCAGCTCGATGCCTATCTCGTGCGCCTGTTCCGGTGTTACCTCACCTTCGGCAAAGGACTGATATCCATGGTAGGCCATCGTGCCATCCTCTTTACACCACTTTGCTTTCACGCTGAGCATCTCTTCGCGAGCATGTGCCGGTGTGCAGTTGATGCCCCAGACCAACTCCCTGTGGTTGGTAGCACTTTCGCGTGCGGCATAGGCAATCAGGTCCCCCAGTGAATTGGGATCTGCACCTTCAGGTACTTGTATCACTGTGGGATTGTTAACTTTGTCCGGGTTCTGCACATACATCAGAGCTGTCTTCAGATAGCCCTTTACACGCCACAGTGATGTAGTTGCCATTAGCGCTCAGCCTCTTTGACCTTCTCCCTGGATTCCGGCACCGTGCGCAGTTCGCGGCTTTCCATATTGAATTCATAGATATGGTCTGACAGCTGCTTCGTATCTTCAACCGCCTGCTGGTTCACATTACGGACCATCTCACCCAGTTTCTTAGGTGTCGAGCCATTCTCCCGAGCATTCTCCTTAGTAACGACGAGAAGCTCATCGGTAGAGGAAGGCAGGATGTAATAGTCGCCTTGCACAGCCCTGCCAACTGCCATCAGGATATCCGGATTGGCAAGAGCTGTAGCGCCGTCAATCTGCGACGGCGTGGTCAGCACCAGCATGGGCGCATCCTTTGCATCAAGACCCGGAATATCATTGTTCAGGAAGTTCATGGTCATATCGCCCAGGATCATGGCGCGGATATCATGCAGGATGTATCCCTCACGAGTTACTGCATTCTGAATGGCTGCAGTGTGGAGTTCTTCCATGGAGATCTGCCACTTTTCAAAAATCGAATTGGAGATAGGCATCGACGCTCCACAGTCTCCGAAGTCAGGCAGGTCAACCATATACACGACAGCCAGATCATCGACACGCGTATAGGGACGTTCTCCCAGCAGGTCGCAGTTCTGCTTCAGATTAATCATACGCGGCAGAATCTGGTCTTTCACCTGTGCAAAATCGAAGATGTTATCCGGCACAATGGGTGCCTTAACATCTCGGTGCTCCATGTAGCCGTCAATCAGCTTTTCACAGAGTTCGCCCAGCGGCATACCATTCTGGTATTCCTTGAAAGCGTCATTCACATAGAAGCATGGCGCCATATCCTTATCCGGCTCGCGGATCACAATGCCGACACCGGTACCTCCATTGATCAGCGATTTATCAAATCGCTCAATCGTTGCGTCGCGGAGTTCCTCCGGCAGATAGTCACGGAGATGCTCCAGCATGTAATTACAGAATTCCTCAAAACTCATATTAATTCCCCCTTGTGTTCATTTTCATGATTAGTTGGCTCACAGTTTCTTGGAGCCAGTTTACGTTTTCCCAGTATGCCGCTGTATCAACGAAACCCTTGGCATTCGCTTTTACCGCGACTTGGTTCATATTGTTGTTGATTTGCTGCAGGTTCTTCAGTACCTCAATCAAGTCCGTTGACGGTCGCTCTATCAGCGGCATTTTTCGTATCAGCGAACGGATATATGCTTCTCGCGAAACCCCAGCCTTTTTCACATCACGGTTCAAGGTAGCCGCTTCCTTTTCAGATAGACGAACCTTAATCTCAACACTTCGTTGTGCCATCTTCTATCCTCTCGTAGTTGACAAGGGTCTGGGGCTACCCCAGCAAGACTGTCTTTGGGTTCCCAAAGACGATGCT
>JAUMWJ010000003.1:0-29712 GCA_030529655.1 Eubacteriales bacterium | reverse complement strand
GCGCAGCCATTGACCACAGGGCAATGATCTTGAAGGGCTTGGGATCATCCCAACAAACTGCCTTTTGTCCCCAAAAGGCGATGCTTGCGAAAAAAATGCCACAGACCCTTGTGCCATTTTTCTTAGGCTTAACGGTCACGGGACTCCTTGATCGGTTCAAAAGGAACAGCGGTGATTTCACCGCCATCCCAAAGGAATCGCTCAGGCAGTCGGTACTGATTGACATACTTATCAAGCTGTTCTTTGCCGAGAGAACCGAAGCGGTCCGTGCTGCAGTCGCAGATGAAAAAGGGCCCGGCGATGATATCGATGATCTCGCCGTCCTCGCCACGGATGGCGCGGTTAAGATCCATGTGGTTGATCTTGCCCTCATCATTGCAGACAATGCACACCTGCTCCTCGAAGGGATAGTAGGCTTCAATCCATCCACCAACTGTCTTCTGCAGTTCTTCCAGAGATGTGCCGATCTCTGCTACACGAGCCAGTTTTCCGGGCTCGACCATGACCACAGTAATCTTCTCCGGCTTCAGATTCTCCGGAATCTGGGAGGCATCAAAGGACACCTCCTTAAAGCCGATACTGTCACAGTAATAGGTACCGGGCGGTACCTGTTCGGAATCAACCACCTCTACGATGTCAGAGACCGAAAGAGATCGGCCGGTATAGCCCTCAGGGTGCTCCAGATTGAAAATACGGTAGATATCCTCTAAGGTATCTGCCGTTACCTCACCCTCAAATACCTTGTCATAGAGCTGAGGATTGATGCCGGGTGAGCCCTGCTTAGCGTTCACCAAATCATGGGAAACGAACGCCAGGCCATCTCGATCTCGGTCCAGGTTGATCTGATAGATATTGATTTCCATCAGTCTTTCACCCCCGTCGGCTTGATGGCCACCCGAAGATGGAACTGCCGGGCAATAATTCCCAGCTTTTCCAATCTGTTGCGCACACTCTCTGCATGCGAAATGGCATCGGCATGAGTTTCCACCTCGATGACCTCATCAAAGGTATTGGGCAGCATATAGGTTACTTTGAATTCTTTCATATCGTGTTCCTCCTTTTCATAACTCAGTTGTTTGTTCGTTCGCAGAATACTGCATAGCGCATCCGTCCACCTGAAGCATAAGGATGGCATGAAAGCAGCGTGACCATATCTTTATCCTGTTGGATCAGTAGCTCACCAACAGCACTGGGAGATATGATCTTGATCTCCTTCACCTTGTAGTGGAGCGTGTCCCATAGGTTATGGATGATCACATCATCACCAACCTGCAGCGCATCAATGTAATGGAAATAATCCGCGCCGTTCCAGCCCCGATGTCCGGCAATCACACAGTTCGTGTTCTTGCCGCCAATAGGCATGCTTGTCTGCCCCATCTGCGCAGCACCCAAAGCCAAATGTTCGTTGGACGCTCCCAGGTACAGTGGCATCGTTAGCTTCATGACGGGTATTTCCAGCACACCGGCTACATCGTCAGTCACGCCGTAATCCTTCAGTTCAATGATTGACTTTTCGCAGTCGGCCAATGACCGGAGCTTTACTTGTCGCTCGTGATAGATTGCTTTGTTATATGTTTCCATGGCCTCATGAAGGCCGGGATAGGAATCACTGACAGATATGAATTCTTCCACTGTTTCTGCCATCTGATGATTCATCATGGCACCGTGGAACTTCGGCCATAAAAGAATAGCTGCGCCAAATAAAAGGAGCAGTATAACAAGAATTATCTTCTTACGCATGCCGTTTCCTCCGATACAGGTAGATTCCGATCCCTGTGCCCAGCAGCACAATCCCTGCAGCCAAGCCCATCCAGTAATGCTGACGCCAGGTGGAAACATGTGTTGTCTCCACGGCTTCCTGCGGTACATCTTCCAAAGCAATCTGCGTGCCTCGCACTAACAGCCGATGGGTATTCACACCAAACGGCACACAGGTAACGAGTGTCACGTAATCCTTATCATTTTCGATATGGAGCAAAGAAGTATCGGATGGAAGCACAGTCTCAATCTGATCCACCTGATAGGCCAAGGTCTGATTCAACACATGGATGAAGAACACATCACCTAGCTGCAGCTGGTCTATGTCAGAAAACAGTCTTGCGCTGGCCATCCCGCTATGGGCAGAAAGTACTGCGTGGGTGCTTTCTCCACCAATAGGCAGCGAGCTGCCCACCACATGACCCACGGCATGCTCCAATGTAGAAGCATCTGTGCCGTGGTAGACAGGCAAATGAACAGATATTTTCGGGATCTCTACATATGCCATGACGCCACCCACATTCAGGATTTCAGTATAAGAGGGAGAGGAATCATCCTCTCCCTCTACAGCACCATTTGCCAGCATAGCGTTATACGCCTGTGCTTTTTTCAGTTCTGCTGCCAGTACGCTATCACCTGTCTCGGCAACAGTTTCCGTATAAGTGGTCTGAATATCTGAATGGTAGCGATTGCTTAGCAGTTCTGCGACTATAGGGTAAGCAATCAAGCATAGGGCGACAGCCAGGCATACAAGCGCAAGGATGACTTTCCTATGCTTTTTCATGCTTAGTCCTCCTTAGTACCCTTGCGATGACGCAGCAGGATTAACAGCGCTGCGCCGATGAAGGCTACACCGCCAACGGTGTACATCCAGTTGCCGTAAGAACCGGTCTTAGGCAGGTTGAAGCCGGGATTGTTGACAACGGTCAGAGGCACGATAGCGTGGCTCTGTTCCATCGTCACGCTGTCACCATTCACGGTGGCCACTGCGGTCAGCAGATCAGCATGGCACTTATCACAAGTGTTGCCGCTGGCCTTGGTGGTGATGACGATCTCGATATCGTCCTTCAGCAGAACATAGTCCTTATCAGTCTGAGTTTCGGTCACAGTGTAGGTGTCGTCCTCCAGGCCCATGACCTTGATATGACCATCGGAAACAGGGATAAAGACGGTGGCTTCGCTCTCCTTATCCACATGGCCGGTCACATGGTACACACCATCCACCAGCTCGGCAGTCACGAAATAACCATCCGTGTCGTTGTGCAGGTTGAAGCGGACATTTGCCAGATTGCCCTTACCGTCGGAGAACTGCTTGAGCAGATCCACGCCGTAGGTGTACACATGGCAGCAGTCATTCAGCACATCGTAATAAGTGGTATTGGTGCGCTTCCAGGTCAGCTGTACTTCATTGGGATTATCGATATCGCCGTAGTTAATGGCATCCTTCATCAGGGTTGCGGAGTAAGTAATGCGCATATAGCAGTCAGAGTAACCGCACACCAGACTATTGGCATCGTAGACAGTGTTTGCACTGTTCATCTCCTTCAGACCTGCATCAGTCATGGAGATAGTCATGGTATTGGCCTCAGCGTCATAGCTGACAGCAAACTTGCCGAAATTCTCATCCCAAGTAGTGATCAGGTCATTGCAATCAGCATCCTTATAGAAGCGGATGACCACATCGTTCTTGTTGTAGGCAATGCCCTTGGTCAGGGTATCCACATAGGTGTAGGTGGTCAGGTAAGATGCCTCAGAAGTGATGGTGGGCAGATGGGAAATGATCTGGTAGTCCACCACATCACCGACAGAAGCGGTGGCAGTGGAGTCGTAACCATCAGTGATATGGGTAGTAGAGCCACCGTTCTTACCGGTGTCTGCTGCGGATTCACGGACGGTCTTATCCAGATCGGGCATACCGGTATTGTTCTTGGGATACACGGTCACATCATAGTTCCACTCGGTACCATCAATGGTAGTCATGGGCAGGGATACGAAGAAGGGATTGCAGGTGCAAGTGACCATATCAGGCACGCGGGTCTCGACCAGCAGGTACAGGCCCTGGTCCAGATTATTCACCTTGCTGTAGCCATACTCATCGGTCTCATCCATGACTTTGCCACCGTTCTTAACGGCCTTTTCCAGGGCATTCTTAGTTGTAGTAGCATTAGCGGTCAGGGCATCGCTCAGAGCCTTATTCAGCACATCGCTGGTAAAGTAGTAGGTGCTGCCCTTAGTGGTGTAGGCATCTGCGGTGCTCAGACCGATAGCCTTCAGTACAGTGTCATCGGTGAAGCCATAGAGCACACCGACCTTATAGGCGCCGTTTTCCTGCTGGCTGTAAGTAGAGATGGATGCTACTTTCAGGTAGGTGAACTCAACGCCCTTAATGGCATAGCCATAGGCCAGGTTATTGGTAGCACTGTTGTTTGTGAAGCTCTTGTCACCCAGCACGTCATTGACATGCTGATCATAGAGGCCGGTAGATACATAGGAAGCGCTATCCCACTTGCCGTCCTGCTCTGCGCGAGTCAGGTCGTACTTATAGAGTTCCAGGGATGCTTTCTTGGTTGTGTCGATGGTAGCTGTCGCTACATCTGCGGCGAAGGCCGTAGAGATCAGGGACAGCGTCATGATGGCTGCCATCAGCAGCGTAAAAAAGCGATTCATTTTTTTCATAGTTCATTCTCCTTTTTCATACTTAGACTTTTTGTTTTCATGAATGTAAAAAGCTCCTGCCACCAGAGCAAGAGCTGCCAGAGGATATACACATGCAAAGCCAACACCACCGGTGAAGGGCAGTTCCATCACATCATTGTTGATGACCGTATAAGTGATCTCATACGCCTTTGTGCCATCACTATTGGTTACAGGCAATGTGCCGGTAAAGAGCGGTTCTTTCAAAAGGCTCTTTCCGTTGACCGTCTTCACTTCCGTCACACGGTAGGTAATGCCGCGATTGGTTTTCAGAGCTGTCCACTTCGCGATACCATCCGTGCCAGTGGTAATGGTACTGACCTTCGTCCAGGTCTTGCCATCATCCTCGGAAGATTCCAGCAGGAACTGCGCCTTTGCCAGTTTCTTGCCAGCACCATCCACCTTCTTCACAGTGATCTCACCGGGGATAGGAGGATTGGTACGCTTCACAGTCGTATCGGAATTGACTGTCACAAGATAGGTGGTGTTATCACACACATAGCCTTCCGGCGCAGAGATTTCCTGGTAGCTATACTGACCGGGCACCAGATTGGTGAATGTTGCCTTGCCGTTGGCATCTGTCGTAGCATCTGCCACTTTATTACCGTTACTGTCATAGAGACGGTATACAGCACCCTGCAGGTGTGCACCGTTATCTGCTGCACTCTTATCGATCTCCAGACTTACTGCACTGGTCTTGATCTTTAGATACGCAGACACGGGGTCCTTCACACTGGAAGAATAAGTAGCTACATCCTGGATGCCGCTTGTATTAACACCCCATACGCCGTCACCCCAGATTACCGTACCGGCACGGGTGGTATTAGCCTTGCTGCCGGTGACAGTGATTGCACTGGTAATGGGCTTTGTGGACGAGATTGTCAACGTGTTTCCGCTTCTGGAAAAGCTGACTGCGGTATTGTCACACTCAAAGTTATAGCTGGAAAGAACCTTGTTGGCATCCGTGACGGTAGCAGTGTACTTGCTGCCGTTCCAGGTCAGCTCAACGGTATCGGCTTTCGAGGTAGACGCCGTACAAAAGCTGGGACGTGTACTGTGTGTCTGTACAGAAGAAACGATGGAGTTGTAATAACTCAGGATTTTGCTGCGCAGGGGATGCGTAGAAGCAACACGGTCCAGAACTGCGTTATAGCCCATGGACTTCACATCGATGTGCTTAAAGGTGCTGTCACGCTCGCCCACGATGGTTTCCCAGATCAGGATCTGCGTGGCATAGGACCAGGCCATTTTGTTGGCAGTACTGTCTACATCTGCCCACCAACCGCTGCCGATTGTGCCATGATAGCCATAGCTCATAACACGGCCAATCAAGCGTTGCATCTCTCGTGCTGTCAGCGGATGACCGGAAGGCAGCGTCATATGATCCCACCAGGAATCACTGTAGCTACTGACTGTATCATAGTTACCTTGAGGAGCAGCAGGCTCAACACAGTAGGCTACCTCACCCTGCCAGGAATCCACGCAACGGGCTTGGGTATAAGGATTTGGAGTCAGGTTGTAGCCGAAACGCATCTTTAAATTACCGTGTCCCCAGCTACCGCTGTCCTTCTTGGTATCATCCGACAGAGGGAAGTTCCAGATATAGATCTGTTTGCTCGCGGCGAAAGCATTTACAGGCAGCATGCTCAAACACATAATGAGTGCCAGCAGAAGTGCCGTGCCGCATTTCATAATTTTCTTCACGATTAACCTCCTATTAGATAGATTTGGGCATAGAAAAAGGCCCTCGATTATCTCGAGAGCCTCACTGTGATATTCAGTTATCCACGGCTAATGAACAGTTCATACTGGCCATTGACGATCTGCTCTGCCCATACCCAAACGGCAGTGCAGTCCTCTTCATCCATGTAGTAATTGAGATCATCGCGGATGTAGTCAGCCAAAACATCAGTGGTCTTACTATTGGCATGGATGGGCGTATCCCAAGTACCGGAAGTGCCTGCGTCCAGCGCCAGGCCGATGCTCTTTGCATAGTTCTTAGCGTAAGAGACCCAGTAGTCGATATCGAATGCCGGTGCCTCAGGATCCGTTTTCTTCTCTACGACAGGTTTCTTCTCCGATTCTGCCTTCGGCTCGGTTTTCGCAGTAGGCGTGGCCTGTTCCACCGGCTTACTCACCGCAACCTTTTCGGGCTTTGCAGCATCAGATGTCGTATCAGCTTTTACTTCCGGTTTCACCTCTGACTTATTCTCTGCTACAGGCTTCTCGACCTTCTCCTTTTCAGAGGGTGTCTCTGTCTGCTCTGCAGCCGAAGCATCAACGGAGGACTGTGTTTTTTCTTCAATGGATACAGTTTCCTCTGTCTCGTCCACGGGATTCTCGATTACAGCAGCCATGGGAGCAATAGCTGCTGCAGCTCTGGCTGCATGATTATCAGCGAGCGTATTCGCCGCGCCACAGCCGGTCAGGAGCAGCATACTCAGCGTTGCTGCCAGGATTCGTGCTTTCTTCATGATTGATTTCCTCCTTTTTCATGTTTTGGATTTCCATTTTAAGCTGATCATTTACATCTTTGCAATTGTGCAAAGGTGGTTCATCGAGTACCGTGTACTTTCCCGACAAACCGGCCATGATCCCTGCACTTGCACCGCGACCTGCTTCATCGTTATCGAGATGAAGGTGGATCGTCGTGATGTTCAGGTGATCGCTTAAGTATTGATCTAGGGCATAGGGCATCACATCCTTTCTTTTCGTTTGATACACACCGCCGAGAGACAAATAGCAATCGTCCTCCCAATCTCTCCCTTTGTAAAGATCCAGCGAGATATAGCTCAGCAGATCGATAGCAGATTCGAAGAGATGAATGTGTGACGCATTCGGATTCTCTGAAATCGAAAATGCAAAGTGCTTATCGCTGCCGGGTACTTCACCTTTGTAGTTTGCTTTTGTACCTCGTAGTGTGGCATATCTTGCAATGCCATCTTTGTCATAGCCCACCAAAATGACATTGTGATATTTAAGTGATTCGAAGAGCAGACTTCTGCAGAGGCAGTAGTCGATGATGGACGGATGGATTCCGCGATTCAGCAGATACTCCTTCGCGTTTTCCGGATACTTCATAATATCCGGCATACGAAACTCGCGGGGCTTATCCTCCTTTTCAGGCACATAATCAGGAGCCTTATAGTTCCTGATGCCTTCGATGGTCTCCACAGCTCGTGTAAAGGGCATTCCCTTTACCTTAACCAGATAGTCAAGGGCAGATGCGCCTCCGATGCCTCTGGAGAACCAGTACCATTTACCGTTGCTGATTTTCAGACTGTCGTGCTCTTTGGTGCAGTAATTACCGTTTGAGAGTCGAACCAGATTATCCGGTTCGTACATTCTCAGATAACTGAGCAGGTCCATTTGTCTCGCGTGTGCGATGACATCCTGCGTATAATAACTCATATAAACTCCTTCTTTATTTCTCCTTCGGCGTTGCTGACTGGATCAGGCGCTTGAACTTCGTCGGACTATCTTCAATGAATTGATTGATCAGGCGACTCTGCGCCTTCATCTCGGCATAGGCCGTAATTGTGATCGTCTTCTTATCCCAATCCAGCGTATAGCTGTCTGTGGCTACATTCGTGATGTGATGTTCAGCCAGGAAATCTCGCAGGTTTTTCATGGCATCCAGATCATCTGACATGATCACATTCACATAGGTGCGGTCTTTTGACAGCTTGTCGCTTGTCAGGCAGGCCACCGAACAGCCAATGCCGCCGGCTACTGCTACAGCTACCATAGCCAGCCAGCTATCTGCCGTGACGACTCGTTTTGTGATCCAAAAATAAATGAAGTCGGATAGGATCACAGCAATTCCTGCCAGAATCCACCGACTTCTCTGGATCAGTATTGTTTTTGTGGTGCTCAAAGCATTATCTATCACTTTGCCGATGAACAGCGCAGCATAATAGATCATGCCGGTCATGATTACATCCCCCCTCCAAAAAGAAAAGCCGTAAAGCTTCCACTTTACGGCTGGCCATTATATTACTTTTTCATCACCATCAGGAGTAGCGCATTGATATCCTCTGTGGGTTTACCGTCTCTAAGACACTTGTTTCTAAAATTCATTAAGGCTGTTGTCATTAGACGGACCTCACTGGGATTCAGCTCCAACACATATCTGATACCTTTTTTCTTGAACATCCGAGCGCCTCCTTGTTTTTCTTCTACTGTAATGGGAAGGTCTGCGCTTGTAAAATGTGCAAATTTCAGGTGCCGATATTAGCGCTCCAAGCTCCTCTCCTTCTGTTTCATTTCGACTACAGATCCACGAAGCTTTTCATACTCCTTTTCTGTAATAAGGCCAGCCTGATAGTCCATATAGTTTGCCGCATCCTGCGCGTCCTTGATGGCCCTCACAAGTGTATCCGGCTTCTCAGAAATCGCCTGAATCCAAGACTGGACATAGGCTTTATGGTTATCAATATGCGCTGCTGACATTTCCATTTGCAGCTCAGCGCTCATAAAGCAGGAACACATTTCCGCCACCAGTTCCTCATAGGCATACTGGTTAGTGCCGAAGAACGCTCCTTGCGGCCGATTAAGACGGGATGGGTGTCCGGTACTGTGAGACAGTTCATGCAGGGCAGTAGAGTTATAGGCATATTCGCTGATAAAGGACTCGGGTGTAGGAAGATGGATTTTATCCTGTGACGGCGAATAATATGCTTGATCTCCACCATCTGGCAGGATCTCAACTCCCATTGCTTCAGAGAGCTTAGTAATCAGTTTATCTTGCGAAATGTCCGGGTTAATTATGATATCTTGCTTCGGCATACCCTCCACATCACATGCGTTGAATACCGCCGTGTAACGGGTGGACAGCTTAAACTCCTTTTCATCGCGCCCATCCTTGAGACAGGCTTTGTATTGGTCCCAGGTAAGAGCTTTCTGCTCAGCCAAATCATAAGGGTACCAGTATTCCACATATGTTGTTTTAGAGCCCTTTTTCAAATGCCATTTTTGTTTCGGGTGGTACTTGCCATCCTTGTCCATGATCTGGAGCATCGTGACCCAGCGCGGATCTGAATAGCCTTTCATCATGGCGACGAGCGACAGCCAGAATGCATTGCAACCTCGGTAGTTCGCTTTTGTAATGCCGTTCTGCGGTGCAGCGCCACCAAGGCCGCGCCATTCTTTCTTCCACTCCAGGCCCTTTTCTTCCAACACATGAATAAAGGTTTCCGCCATTTCAGCGCGGAATTCATTCTTATCCTTAGGTCTGCTCATCCAGATCAGCTCCTTCCTCGGAGTAGGCATCTTCTGCCAGCAGTTCTTCTGCCGACAAAGTCTCCTCATCGATAAATCCGTAATCCTTCATCTTTCATTTCTCCTTTCTATCATCTAGCATCACCCCTGTCGCGCTTATGGTTGTTGATAGGTCTGCCATCTCCATCGTAGTTTCTCGGATCTGCACCCGGCACATGAAAACCAAACATGGAACCTGCACGCATCGCTTCTTCCTGTGCCCTCGTGACGCCGAGCTTGGCATTGTACTTATTGACGATGCTGCGCGCATGCTCCTTCGATGTGGCATGAATACCCGTGGGGTAATAGCCCATGTCTCCCTTGTTTATAACGATGATCTCATCCGTGCTTCCCAGCGTGCTGTAACACTGGGATGGCAGATCATCTCGGAGGGGTACATAGGTATTTCCCTTATCCTCCATGCGTTCAGCGAACTCGCAGATGTGGAAAAGGTTATCGGTTCCACCGCCAATCTCCAGATGATAATCGTCAATGTATCTGCATTGGAATACACGCTCGATGCCATCAGGAGACGTGACACGGATCTTTCCGCCATCCGGAATTCTGAATAGTTCATTGTAACTGCTGTCGATGAAGCGGATCCCCCTCTCAGCTTGCTTCATGTGGTCGTCCAACCAATCTCTGCGATAACAATAACAGTAAAGATTGTATTCTCCCTTATCGGGTGTCACTCGCATCAGATAGCTGAACTTTTCGGTATCAACACGAAAGCCATAATAGTTCTGGACGGTTCCCATTTTACTTTCAGGTGTAGAATAGCAAACCTTTGCCATGCTCCTCCTGTTCTGTAGGAGACCGCCGTCCTCTCGCATCTTATTGATAACTTTGTCGAATTCTTCTTTAAATTCATCGGTCTTGTAATGCTTGCGAATATCATTCCAGGAACTGAAGAATCCATTGCCGTCTGTATCCATGTCGGCACGAAGATAACCGATACACCCAGTTTGACCAGCAATCTGCGTAGACGGGGTGTATGTGTACATATCCTCTGTGCGGGTCGTCGGTCTGAAATTCACATCCATAGAATCACCTCGCAGTTTCTCGGTTCCGACTGGAAATGATATGGAACGAATCCTCACCGGGCACAACGCCCAAATAGCGGCCATTATCAAAATGGCAGTGGATTGTACCGATATCATCCACATGATCCACCGTGCCCTTTGTGCTAGGTGGAATCGGACGCGGATCATCCGACATCATATCCAACTCAATTCTTGTGCCGCGAGGATATCGCTTCTTCAAGTTTTCTACATAATCATGATTATAAAACATCTAACTCCTCCTCTCTTTGATTAACTAACTGACAGTACTTTCTGAAAGAAAGAAATCTTTCTTCTCAGGTAGTTTTTCTCAGTTAGTTTTATAGAAATATGCGTGCAGATCTTTGAAACCTACACTTCACTCATCAAATGTGCGATTTTCGCTTAATACGTGTATTTGCACATTTATCTTGCGTCACCCCGTTGCCGTTCCAAATGACGGTGATAATACTCCAATGCTTTTAGGATGTATTCACTAGTCTTCTCATATGGAACACTTGCAGGGATGTACTTCCGCGCCGTTTCCATCTTGATGCTGATCTTTTCCTTTTGGTTTGGCTTTTCTTCACTCAGGATGGATTCAATGACCTCAGGCACTAACTTTCCCTCTGTGGAAAACTTACGCATCTTGATGGCTTGAGCGAGAGACGGCGTTGCCTCTGCAATATCGATCGCGGCTATCAGATCCTGCTGCTCGATGTCATTGAGATACGATAATTCTACTGCAGGGCGCAATGCCATTCTTCCTTCATCTACCATTTCTAACAGTTCAGGCTCCAATTCTGTCAAGCGAATATAGCGAGAAATTTGCCTTGCACTATCTCCGCTAACATCTGCCAACTGCTCATCAGATCTGTTGTCTCTCGACTTTGCGCCCACTGGGCGCGAAGTGAATTCCAGGTCGGTTCTATAACCTTGCCGTTTCATCGCTTCCAGCCTCATCTTGTAGGCAAATGCTTTCTCACTCGGAAGAATCACAGAACGTTGTAGATTGGAATCAACCATTAGGAGAATTGCTTCATCTCTGGTCAGATCCTTGATTTCAGCAGGAACGGTTTTGATGCCTACCAGCTCACATGCCTTTTTACGCCTGTGGCCGGATACGATCTCATATCTGCCGTCTTCCTTTTCCCTGAGTGTGATGGGGGTGATAACACCTCGATCCCGTACACTTTCGGCCAGTTGGTCCATGTCGCTATCTAAACGCACCTTGAACGGATGATCCTGAAAATCATCAATTTCATCTAGGGGAATATTGTAGATTTTCGGGAGACGGTTTGCTTCGCGCTCCTTGTCGTTCATGAACAACTCATCGTACCCATTCAGGCCTAGGTCGATCTTTCGTATGTTCTTCAATTTCTATCACCTCCTTCGAAAACTTCTCATAAGCAGCTGCCACCTTGCCGTTCTTGTCATGCTTGAAGATACTCTCACCGGCAACGCTGCACTCTGCAGCTCTCACAGAAAACGGTATTTCCGTATCGAACACCCGGATCTGCTCTCCTACTGAAGAACGCAGTGATGCGATAATTGACTTGGCATTGATCGTGCGGTTATCTACCATCGTCAGAAGGATGCCATCAATATGGAGTTTACGGTTGATCTGGCGCTGTACCTTTGAGCAGGTACGTAACAGAAGTCGTAAGCCCTTCGTTGACAGAAAACTCGGCTGACTGGGTATGATCACACTATCCGCAGCAACCAGTGCATTGAGTGTCATCAAACCCAGTGAGGGCATACAGTCTACAAGAATGTAATCATAGTTCTCACGGATACTGTCGATGCAGCATTTGAGTACATACTCACGGTTCATTATATTGAACAGAGCTGTTTCCATACCGGACAATTCGATATTCGATGGTAATAGATCCACGCCCTCCGTGTGAGAAATAATGACTTCTGTCGGCATGGCTCTATCGTCTATCGCCGCTTGCATTACCGTAGCCAGGGATTCTTCCAGTTCATCTGGATTATGTATTCCTAAGCTTACCGTAAGACTACCCTGCGGATCTGCATCGACAAGTAGCACTCGATAACCTTGATTGGTCAGTGCTACGCCCAAATTGACTGTGGTCGTTGTTTTGCCAACACCACCCTTTTGGTTTGTAATAGCGATTACTTTACATTTTTCCATAGGCTAAACCTCCTTTCTAAAATATGATTTGAATCTATAAGACCCACCAAAACCCAAAAGATATACTCTTGAGCTTTGGTCATTGCATGTCATTTGTCCTCAACGCCCCACATGCAAGAGGAAATCATCAGACGCCTGATAGCAAATCGGGTCCATGGGAATCTCACCCCTGCCGGGTTCTCCGCCAGCATTCCTTACATCTGTCATTGCCGCCGCCGAAAGCTATTCGGTTTCATCTACATGGGCTTTGTCGCTTTCCGTATACACGGGTCTTGGCGTGCCTGTAGGATCAGCTCGAAGTTTCCCTCAATGCAAGGAATGTATCTGATGAATGTATATTTAGTTTTCAAGTAACATAAATGCTATTTTGCTCCCTCAAAGAGTAGGTAGTGAAAAGCACAATTTATCACCCTCTTTCGTGTAAAAAATAAAAGTCGGTAATCGCAAATGGAAAACCAACTTGATAGCATGTTTAAATTAATAACCGACACATCACCTGGTGTGTGATGTGCCGGTATTGCTTAATAATCATTATTTTATCTTTCTGATTAGTGCAGATAGCTAATAGCCATATATGTTGCTATTAAACGGTAATCCCCGGAGTAATCCTCCCTCATTGCAAACAACAGCAACCATTTATTTGAATATCTTATGAAAGGCAAGCCAGGCTTTGACCACTATGATAGCGAATGTGGAGTGTTTGAAGAATGCGGTACATGTCACAATTATCGTGCGTACCGGAAAGATCAGTTTTTGCGTCTACTGGGAATGTCTATTATTACCTGGTCGATTGACCGCTTGGACATCGGATAGGCCTAGGGAAGGAGTCGATAATTCTAGAACAGAAAATAATCCATAAAAAAGAAAGTACACAATATCTAATTTTATTCACACACTAGACATTTCCGATAGATTGTCATAATTAACATTTTTCTGTTGAATACCGCACAAATTATAGATATAATTGATTTATAGTTTTAATACATAAACATTTTAATGAAAGGATTTTTTATGAAAATTACAAAAGTAGAATTTGAAAAATTATTTGGTTTTTTTGATTACTCCATAGATTTTCATGAGGATATTACTATCATCCATGGCCCAAATGGTTGTGGTAAGACAACCATGTTAAAAATTATTGATGCAGTATTTAATAAAAGGACTGATGTGTTAAAGGCCACATGCATTCAATCAGTCAAATTTTATTTTTCAGACAACACAAATCTAAAAATTGAACAAAAGCATGCATATCTGGATTCAAAAGTGAAAAACTCTGCAGGAATTATATATCTTGTCTACACAATTACAAGTGCAGGTCAAGAAAAATTCATTGATTCTTTTAACCAGACAGAATTTGTTGATATATTTAATAAATTCTTACGAGGATACCGACCTTTACCTTTCTTAGACAGAGTAGGTCCTGATAGTTGGCATGATAGAAGAAATGGTGTTAATCTTACAAGTGAAGAAGTTTTTGTACACTATGGTGATATGATCTTTGAACGATATGGCCGCGAACTTTTCGCAGGAGTAATTCCCGATGAAGTACAAGAAATACTTGACAAAATTGATGTGCGTCTAATCAACGCGGACAGGCTTAATGTGCAAAAACGTATTGAAAATCGCTATGGTGAAGATAAGCTTCAAATAGAACGTCGAGTAAGTATTATTGCCAGTGAGGTTGCTAAAAAAATTAATGAGGCCATCCAAGTGTTTGCCCAATTATCCCAAGCAAAGGACAGAACATTTCCTCTTCGCGTTATAAACGAAACATCGCCTATGACTGTTGATGAAATTAAAAATAAAATGATAGAACTGGAAATCAAACGCAAAGAACTAATTGACACAGGGTTATTAGAAGAAGAAAAAGATGGTATTGAAATCCATCAACTTGTTAATGCGATTACTGAAAATAATAGGCAGACACTTTCTCTCTATGCAACGGATACTGAGGAAAAGTTGGATGCATTGTCCGTGTTATCATCTTCAATTAATCAATTTCGCAAGATTATTGACCAGAGTTTTATAAACAAAAAAATTGTTTTTAACAAAGACCAGGGTTTTTACTTTGTTACCACATATTCCAATACAAAAATACCACCACATAAGCTATCATCTGGCGAGCAACACGAGTTGGTAATGTTTTATGATTTGATTTTTAGAACATCTGATAAAACTTTAATCTTAATTGATGAACCAGAATTATCGCTGCACATCAAATGGCAACTTAGTTATGTAGATGAATTATTGGACATTATAAATATCACAGGTTTTTCTGCTGTTCTAGCAACTCATTCTCCGCAAATAATCCATGATAAATGGAATTTGACTGTGTCCCTGTCTGAATAAGGAGTTGGGTATGCCGAAAGATATAAACGACATGCAAAAGCTTGTTGATCCTGCTACTATACTTTCAGAAGCTAGAATGATGTATACAGATTGTAATATGATCTATATTCTAATTGAAGGTAATTCTGATAAACGCTTTTTCAAAGCACTTATTGACCCTCAACCAAATATTTTCTTGAAGCCAGTAGCCGGTTGGGAACAAGTATATAAAATAATAGAACTATCTCATCAAGAAGGATATAAACCTATTTTAGGAATTATTGATAGAGATTATCATGCCCTTATTGAAGATGGAATTACCGAAAGCGATCAGTTATTGTTCACAGACAAAAATGATATAGAAATGATGCTTTTTTCATCAAAGGCCTTAGAGAAATTCCTCTTTGTTTGTGGAGATGAACAAAAGCTCAAAACACAAACAGATCTACGAACCCCAATAACAACCGCAGCATCCTTGATAGGTGCCCTTCGCGCTATTTCTCTATATAACCATTATAATTTAGATTTTGATAGATTTGAATGCAAGAATTTTGTTGATCGAAACACTTTGGCAGCAGATTGTAACAAATTAACCGAGAAAATACTCCAACGTACACGTTCAAATGGAGGCCAGATAACAGTACAATGTGACGAGTTAATCTCAAAAATAACAGAATTTATCCAAAAATATAGTGCGGATTCTTTATGCAATGGACACGATGTTCTTGAAATTTTAGCTATCGCCATGACTAAATTCTATTCATCCTCTTCTGCAAATCAATATACTGCAGATAATCTTTTTGATTATCTACTTGTAGGTTATTCTGTTGAAGAATTTAAATGCAGTAGATTGTCCAAAGGGATTGAAAATTGGGTTCAACAGGCCATCAAATAATAACATAATTTTATGTTCTAATTTTTATATACATTCTCAACTAATTTAACTGCATATATAGGCAGCTCTACCCACAAATAATTCATTGGATTCAATCTATATTTTTTAATCATCATCTTTCTTCTCTGTTATACTGCTTTTGGCGAAACTGTTTATCCAACATTTTTAGAACACTTTTCTCAATTTGCGCTGGAATATAGTTGCGTGGACAGTGTTTGCGTATGGCGCTTACTTCTAGACGGACACACTCCTTTTGATTGGCTTTTCCCCTCTCATGATGTCAAAGATTTGTTCCGATGTGAAATGGGCAACCCGAGACAGATTCTTCATACATACGGCCTACGATAGCGACGGTGTACTGTCTTCGAACTGTATGATATTCCACCACTCTGCCTGCTCTAGTCTTGTGAGGTAGGACGAGCCAATAAAGGAGACAGCATGCCGTATTTTTTGATGCTGTCGCAAAGGGGTTGCAAGGTTTCATTGTCCTTTACCTGAAACGGATGATTTCGGAAGCCGTGCAACTCGGTCAGAGCGATTTCCTGTACTTGGCCACGCATTTGCCACCCCTCCTCTCGAAAGACGGTTGTCTGGCAAGGCAACGCATACATCGACCTTCCACACGGGCTTGTCCCGTCGACGGATATTTTCCTGCACAATTTCCATAGAAAAGAGGTATCCTGGAATCGGCACATTCTTGTTTTCAACCCGATTCAGCGCTAAAAAGCCTTTTCCTGCCTTAATTTTTTTCGGAAGGGTGTTACATTTCATCTGCGATTTGGGCACTGAGGAACTGGGTCACCTTGAAATGATCGGTGCCATTGTGCATCAGTTGACCCGTAATTTGAACGATGAACAGATCAAAACAGCCGGATTTGACACCTATTTTGTGGATCATACCACCGGTGTCTATCCTACTGCGGCTTCCGGTTTCCCGTGGAGTGCAGCGTCAATTGAAGTCAAGGGCGACATGATTGCGGATCTGACAGAAGACCTTGCAGCGGAGCAAAAAGCACGCGTTACCTATGACAACATCTTGCGTCTGTCGGATGATCCCGATGTCAATGATGCGATCAAATTCTTGCGGGCCCGCGAAATTGTCCATTTCCAACGTTTCGGCGAGGGTCTGCGACTGGCCAAGGATAAATTGAACCAGAAGAATATTTACTATATCAATCCCTCTTTCGATCGGTGAATGTCAGCGTGTCACTATGCAAAGCCACGACGCGGAGCTTTTTGCTTCGCGTTGTGGCTTTGCGTTTATGTATATTACTTAACTTATTATCTATATCTATACCAAGAGAAAAATTGAATTAAATATCATTTACGACTTTATCCGATGCCTCTTTCGTGTTATACTGGTCAAAATAACAGTTATAACAATAAAAGAGGTTTTTTATGTTTGATACCATCAATTCTTACGGCGCTGTCGTATTGGAAAAAACAGCAGCAGGTTGCATGGTGCTGCTTGTCACAGGATATAACGGACTATCTTTTCCGAAAGGACATATCGAAGCAAATGAAACACCGGAACAAGCCGCTGTGCGAGAAGTCTGGGAAGAAACAGGCATTCATATTGCTTTGGATACCACTTTTTCCCGTACGGTAGTCAGCCCTCGTTCTTATGATCGACGCACAGTCACCTTTTTCCTGGCTTCCAGCCTTGATGGGCTAAAAAAGCCTCACGCAGCAGAGGTCAAGGAAGCACTTTGGCTACCTCTTAATAAAGCTCTTTCTTGTATCAATTATCCACCGGATCGCAATGTATTAGAGCAGGCGGCAGCTTATTTGGAAGAAAAATTTTGCCAAAATTGACCGTGTCCCGCAGTCACTCATTCAACCAAAGCAGATCAAATCCGGTATCTATTTGTTACTTATTCCACATATATCACATTGTTAAATATGCTGTGATAATTTCCAAAAAGTTTGGTAGACTCTCCAAAAATGATAAAACGCGCTAATTTTGGCGCGTTTCTTTCATTCCTTTTATTTACTTTGTGAGAGATTTGTGCTTTAATTACAGTATCAAGGTATTGGTATTCCACTTGTTACGAAGTGGAGCAAGATTAAAAAAATTTGAGGAGGAAAAATTCATGGTACAATTTGCAAGCAGAATGGACCTGCTGAAGGGTTCCGAAATTCGTGAGTTGCTGAAGCTGACCTCTCAGCCCGACATCATTTCTTTCGCCGGCGGTATGCCCGCTCCCGAACTGTTCCCCGTTGAGCAGATGATTGCTGCTTCCAAGGCCGTTCTGGAAGAGAATGGTCGTGCGGCTTTGCAGTATTCCAGCACCGAGGGTTTCCCCCGTCTGCGTGAGCAGATCGCTGAGCGTATGCTGGTAAAAAACAATATTAAGACCGATGCCGATCATATTCTGGTCACTTCCGGTTCTCAGGAAGGTCTGGACTTCTCTGCTCGCGTATTCCTGAATCCCGGTGATGTGGTGTTGCTGGAAAGCCCCTCCTATCTGGGTGCCGTGAATGCTTTCAAGGCTTGCGAGCCCAAGTTTGTTGAAGTCCCCACCGATAATGGCGGCATGATCATGGAAGAGCTGGAGAAGATTCTCGCTACCACCGAAAATGTCAAGATGATCTATGTCATCCCCGATTTCCAGAACCCCACCGGTCGTACCTGGGATCTGGATCGCCGTCATAAGTTCATGGAGATCATCAATAAGTATGAAATTCCTGTGGTTGAAGATAATCCTTACGGCGAACTGCGTTTTGAAGGCGAGTATATGCCCGCTTTGAAGAGCTTGGACACCAAGGGTCTGGTGATCTATCTGGGTACATTCTCCAAGATCCTGGCTCCCGGCTACCGTCTGGGTTGGGTCTGCGCTGACGATGAGATCTTGGCCAAGTACAACTTCATGAAGCAGGCCGCTTCTCTGCAGGCTTCCACCATCGGTCAGATGGAGACTGCTAAGTGGATCGATATGTTCGATCTGGATGAGCATGTCAACAAGATTCGCGAGTGCTATAAGGCACGCCGCACCGTGATGCTGGAGACTCTGGAAAAGGAACTGCCCGACTGCTGCTCTTACACCCATCCTGTGGGCGGTCTGTTCGCTTGGGTAGTTCTGCCTGATTACATGGATGCCAAGGAGCTGCAGATGAAGTGCTTGGCTAAAAAGGTCGCTTTCGTTCCCGGTGGCTCCTTCTTCCCCAATGGCGGTCACGAGAACACTCTGCGTCTGAACTACTCCTGCATGCCCGAGGATAAGATCCGTCAGGGTATCACTGCTCTGTGCCAGACCATTAAGGAAAATCTGAAGTAAGGTACATTTACTTTACAGCAATTTTATTAGAAAGTCTCTGCCGATTGGCAGAGACTTTCTTTACTTCCCTAACCGTTGACGCAGGTTTTCCCATAGCTCCACCGCGCGGAACTTCAGCACATATCCTTCATCTTCTTCCGTGATGAAGGATACATCCTTTTCATTCCATCCGGCCGCCATCGCTGTTTCTCCCAAGTCAGTAGCAGCCGTTGTGCATAACGGCGGAAACACCACACACCACCAGTTTTTTCCGGCGCCTTCACCTATGACGATTCGCAGCGCCAAATATTCGCCGGAAGGCAGGCGAAAGCCATCATACTCCTTGGTAGGAAATTCTGTTTCTTCCAGTCTGGCAGTTACAGGATAGTGATATCCTCGATCGTTGATTTCCTTTGCGGCTATAGACTCCATGTCCGGCAGGGATTGTTCCAGTTTTTGCACCGCTTGAGCCATATTGTCCGCTTCCTCTAAAATGGCAGTGGCTTGATCTAAGATGATATCTCGCACCTGCAGCTTTAATACTTGATCCTGCTCGGAGTCAGAATTGGCAATCACATGCAGGCGAATCATTTTTCGTGCCAATGCGTCCTGACTATGCGCTGTCCATGCACCCCACAGCAGCACCGTTGCTAATGCAAGTAACACCGCTATTTCCCAAGTTTTTAACTTTGATTTTTTCATAAAAAACACCGTCCACTATGTAGATTTTCCTACATTGTGGACGGTGTTTTCTTCTTTTATACACTTTCTGCCAGAAAAATCTGCCAAGATTTGCTTAGTAGTGCGGTAGCTGCCACTTGCGCCGCTTCTGCTGAATTAAAAATGCCAAAAACTGCACTGCCGCTGCCAGACATCATCGCACCGAGCGCACCGTGCGCCAATAATTGTTGCCGAATAGCACACACATCACTTTCTGCGGGGATCACCTGTTCAAAAGTATTGGAGATATGCGCCGCAACAGATGAAAGACATCCCTTCTCAAGTGCCTCAACCACAGCTCCTGTGGTATACTGTCGAACCGGATTTTTCGCATCAATCTCTCCATACATTTTTCCTGTGGAAAACGCTTCCGACGGTTTCACAATCACATACCAACACTTGGGCATAGCAGGCAAAGAAGTAAGAAGTTCTCCTCGGCTTTCACACAGCACCGTACCGCCTCGCACACAGTAAGGCACATCGCTGCCCACCAGTGCGCCGATAGATTCCAGTTCCTCCATGGGCATTTCCGGTACATACAAGATACGCAGAGCGCGCAAAACAGCCGCCGCATCGCTGCTGCCGCCGCCAAGACCTGCCTCACTGGGAATACGCTTTGTCAGCCCAAGACGACAGCCACCTGCCATCCCCGTTTTTTCAAAAAACGCCAGCGCCGCCTTCACCGCCAGATTGCGTCCGTCTGTAGGCAGGTCGGGTCGGTTACAAGCAAGCGTCACGGTCTCCGCCTTTTCCACCATCAGAGTGTCATGTAGCGAAGCTGATGTCATGACCGATCGCAAATTATGGTAGCCGTCACTGCGCTTTTCGCCCACTTCAAGCGTTATATTCAGTTTTGCATAGGCAAACTCGGTCATTCGTCCTCGTCCTCCCCGAATTTTTCCTTCACGGCACGATCCACGGGAATATAGAGAAACCATATTGCCGCAATCTCTGCCACCAACAGCGCACCCAGTAAAATCATCTGTCCCGTCTCTGCCATCAGGCGTGTAGAGCGCATCAGCATAAAGTTGAGTGCTACAAACATCAAGCCAAACTGCCATGTATGGCGCCATGACAGCTTACAGGCATAATCGTACTGTTCCTCGTTGTATTTTTCAGAGCGCTTATATTTTCGCGGCAGGTGTAGAAGTCCCGCCACCACATAAATCACCGCCGGCACAAAGCCCGGCCACCAAACAGAAAACATGGTCTTCACCTCACATAAATAAGAGCCACCGGAGATTCCGGTGGCTCTATTATAGCGTATTTTATTGTGCCGCGCAAGTTACTTGACGATCTTGCGAGCCTCGATGTAATAGCGCTTATCCTGGGCATGACCCATGGAGAAGGTCTTGCGGGGCAGCACGCCGTCAGCCATGACAGTCTTGAACAGCTGCTCCTTACCCATGGCGGGCAGCTTGATGCCGAAGTTGCCGGGCTTGCTGCCCAGCTCGTCCACAACAGCGTCACCGTGGATGTAGTCCACCTCGCCGCCGAACTCCTTGAGGTACTTGTCAAGGAAGGTCTGGACGGAGGCAACGCACAGCTGCTTCTCGGGGTTGGGAATGGTCAGGAAACCTGCCTTGCCGGCGTAGTTGTAAGCGAAGCAGTGACCCTCGCCCTTTCCCTCATAGGTGCCGGGATAGAACTTCTTCAGCTCGGCGATCAGGTTCTCGGCATCCACACCGAACAGCACGCGGTGGATGGGCTCGAACTGCAGAGCATCGTCGTGGTTGTTGACGACCTCGACCAGAGCGTAGCGGGCGGGCAGAGCCAGATACTCCTCGGGAGTCTTGCCCTTCTTCTGCTCCTCATAGCAGGCCTTGGCGGTCGCCAGAGAGTGGTTGCCGTCACCCACAGCGAACAGCAGAGGAGCTGCGCCGGACAGGTTATACTTGGCCATCTGAGCCTCGTCGGAGCACAGACCCTCGAGAGCAGCGGCGACATCGTCGATCTGCTTGTCAGACAGCTTGTAGCCCTTGATATGGCCGCCGTTCTGCATCAGATCGAAATCGTACACCACCTCCATGCTGTCAGCGGCAGCGGTCAGGGGCTCGATCACGGTCTTTTCAGGGTTGTCGATCAGCAGCATGACATGGGGCAGCTCGATGGGAGCGTTGCGGCGGACACGGGCGCGGGGCGGGATACGCTCCTGCACGGTGGCCTCGGTAGCGCGGATCAGAGCGCCGGAACCGGGAGTAAAATCATAGGTGTCCAGATCCACCATACCGATCAGGCCGTGACGGATCTTACCGTCGGACTGTTCACGCTCAATGTAAATCAGAGAATCGGTCAGCGTTTCAAAGATGCCGTCTGCCATGTACTTATCCATGGAGGCGTTGATGTCCGCGATAAACTCGTCCACATTGGGAGCCTTCAGATTGGCCTCGGGCAGGATAAGACGCAGCGTGGAAGGTGCGTCGCCGACCTGCTTTTCAACGGCTTCCCAATACTCGGGCTCAGAAGTAAACTGGTCACAAGCGACAACAGCCCACTTATTCATATCCTGATTCTTGGGCAGCATGATGTTGGCGGGATAGAAACCCAGCTTTTCATACTTTTTATTCATGGTGTTCCTCCTCTTTTATGCCGAAATATCATTCGACTTCTGTTCTGGATGTATTATACTATAAAACTGCTACACATTTCAATCCAAAATCTCACTTTTTTTCAGATTATCTAACAAATTTTGGTTAGGTATATATTTCTCGACAGTGGGCAAGCTATTTTCGGCACATACACTTCACAAATGGAGGTCTAACAATGAAAATTATTGATCGAATTGCCCTGATCCTTGTGATCATCGGTGCTTTGAACTGGGGCGGCGTCGGCCTGTTTGGCTTCGACTGCGTCGCGTTCCTGTTCGGCGGACAGATGTCCACTCTCAGCCGCATCATCTATTCTCTGGTGGGTATTTCCGGCTTATGGTGCATCACCCTGCTGTTCCGCGATCAGCCCCACGACGACTAACAGAAAACGGGAGTGCAAAGGCGCTCCCGTTTTCCTCATTTTACCGATAACTTTTTCACCAATTCCCCATCGGGCTGCACCGTCATAGTCCGGTAAGTAGTATAGACAACCATACCCGGACGGCTGCCTGCCGGCTTTTTCACAAATTTTACCGGCGTGTAGTCTACCGCCACCTTGCCGCTCTCGCGCCCTTGAGAATAATAGGCAGCAAGACACGCCGCCTCTTCCAGGCTCTGTAAATCCGGCTCTTGACCGTTGGTACACAAAATCACATGGCTGCCGTGGATTTTCTGGGTATGCAGCCATATGTCACGCTTATCGGCATCCTTCCCCGTCAGCTTATCGTTCTGGCGGTTATTGCGTCCCACCAGAATACGCAATCCGCTGGTGGAGCGAAACTCACGGGGACGTGAGGCACGTTGGAAGCCACTCTGTTTTTTGCCATGCTGGCGCAGATAGCCACCCTCAGTCAGTTCGGCACGGATGTCGTTGAAATCCTGCTCACTCTCAGCCAGCTGAAGCTCCTGCACAACACTCTCCAAATATTGCAGTTCCGCTCTGCCCTTGGTCAGTAGTTCCGTCAGCATTTTCTCCGCCGTCTTGGCCTTGGTGTACTGCTTAAAGTATTTGGCGGCGTTTTCTTGAGGACTAAGACGGGGGTCCAGGTGAATTTCCACCGTAGGGCATCCCTCTTCATAATAATTTTCTGCCTTTATTCGTCCGGCTCCACGCTCCATGCGATAGAGATTAGCCGTAATCAGCTCGCCGCAAATACGCAGATGCTCGCGGTTTTGCGTCTGTTCGTATTCCTTTTCCTGCAAAGCGATCTTACGGCGCACCCTATCTCGGGCATTGGTGGCTGCCTTCATCAGATCCTGCCCTTTTTGACGCACACGCTCCGCCTGTTCACGGCCTTCATAGAACGCATCCAGCATCTCGCAGAAGCTGTCGCAGCTTTCGCCCTCAGCATAGCTGTCATATTGCTCCATAGACATATAAGAATAGTCGGAATACTTCTTATTCTTTTTAATAACAATCGGTGTAAAGCAATTTTCTTTCACACTATTTTGCCACGTAGAAAAGCTATTCCACAGCTTCTGTCCCACCTCAAACACCCGTGCATCTGTATTGCCGCAGGCGCGATAGACCATTTCCCGGGCAACAAGGGGCGAAATGGCGGTAAAGGTGTCCAGCAGCCAACTATCTGCCTGCTTTTCCAACGAGCACGCCGACAACAAGCGCAAAAAGCCGTCCTTATCAATATCCAGCGGTGACAGCTTTCCCTGCTTCGGCGGCAGATGATAATAGAGACCCGGCAGCACCTGTCGCTCCTGCGACATTTCAAAATCCACACGGCGCATGCAATCGATAATGCGGTTATCCCGGTCGGTCAGAATCAGATTGGAATGTCGTCCCATGGCCTCCAGGATAAGGTGGAAGGTACTCTGCTCCCCCATCTCATCCGTGGCATCAATATGCAGCGTTACCACACGCTCCAGCGGCTCCTGTTCAACGGCAGAAATACGGCCGCTTGACAGATGCTTGCGCAGCAGCATGCAGAACATAGGTGGCTGGGATGGATTATCACGCAGTTGCTTTGTCAGATGGATGCGAGGCTGGTTAGCACCGGCGTTGAGAAGCAGTCGGCGATTGCCACGCAGCAGCAGGATCACTTGGTCCCTTGCCGGCTGTTGGATTTTTTCAATTCTCGCGCCCTCGATCTGCGGTGCGATCTCACCTACAACAGCACGCAGGCATATAGCGTCAAGTGGCATCTCAGTCCTCCATCATGGCGTTAAACAGTTGGTTAATGCGATTCTTCTCGCCGTTTAAGTACAGCCATCCAAACAAAGCTTCCAACGCTGTGGCCTGCTGATACTGGGCACGGCTGGCGTGTTGGGGTACAGAATGGACATTGGCATTGCGTCCCCGCTTGAACACGGCACTCTCCTCCTCTGTCAGCAACGGCAAAATACGCTCGGACAGCTCCGCCTGTTTAGTTGCACAAACTAATGCGATCGTCGCACGATGCAAGCCCTTTCCGGTGGCTTTACCGTGAACGCAAAGATATGTACGCACCAGCAGCTCATAGACAGCATCACCCAAATGGGCCAGCCCTATACTGCTGATGGCGCGAATATCATCATTGGAAAGTGTGGCAGAAAAATAATCGGTCATGAGTAAGAAATCTCCTGTAGAATCATTATTGCAGATATTTTACCACACTTTTCCCCATTGAGCAAGCAAGAAGAAAACCGCCGAAACAACGGCGGTTTTCCATAAAGGCGCATTTAACACGCTTCTATCTCTTTGATATTCATCTCATTCCCCTGCTGCAACCACGTTTCGCCGCTGCCGCAATGGGGACAGGTCTTGCCGTACTGCACAGTAGGATAGGTCTTTTTACAGTTGTTGCACCAGGTAACCGCAGGAATGATCTCATAGCGCAGTTTGGATCCTTGGATAGTCGGTGTCTTTTTGGCATACCAATCCCAGCAGTCCACCAGATACTCCGGCACAATACCGGAAACCTCGCCGAATTCCAGCGTAACCGACTCAATTTTTGTCAACTGGTGCTCTACCGCCAGCTTTTCCACCTGCTTGATCACATAGGTGACAATACTCAACTCGTGCATATTACTTCTTCAACGCCTTTTTGATAATCTTGATCTCGCGCTTGGCAGCATAGACACCGATGGCCTTCAGCTTATCCTCGGCAACGATCATCTTGGAGCACTCGGGCAGCTCACGGCTGAGGTGGATGGCATCGAATTCGCACTTTGTGGTGCAGATACCGCAGCCGATGCACTTGTTGGGATCCACCACACTGCGGCCGCAGCTCAGGCAGCGGGAGGCCTCGGACTTGATCTGCTCCTCGGTAAATGTCTTGCGCTCATCCGACATGGTCCTGACCTTCGCCTGATCCACACTGGGAACGGCGCGGGCAGGTTTCTTGATGCTTTCGGTGGGCAGAATGATATTCTTCTTATCCAGTTCCACAAACTTGCGTGTATTGCGGTGAATAGTCAAGGACTGACCCTCGTTGACAAAGCGGTGCAGGGATACAGCGCCCTCTCGGCCTGCTGCAATAGCATCAATGACAAACTTCTGACCGCTGTATACATCGCCGCCCACAAAGATGTCGGGCTCTGCGGTCTGGTAAGTGACGGGATCGGCTTTCACGGTACCGTTGGGATGGAACTCCACATTGGTGCCTTTCAGCAGTGCCTTCATGTCCACCTTCTGACCGATGCAGTAGAGCACCGTGGTGCATTCGGCTTCTTCGGTCACCGCATCGTCAAAGGCCGGAGCAAAGCGGCCCAGTTCATCTTTCACGCTGACGCACTTGCGGAATTTAATGCTGACGCACTTATTCCACTTGGTGCAGATCTCTGTCTGACCCCAGCCGGCACGAATAATGATACCGTCAGCCTCGCAGGCGCTGCGATCTTCCTCGCCCATGGGCATTTCGTCATAATTCTCCAAGCAGTACAGCGTCACGCTTTCCGCGCCACAGCGCACAGCAGTACGGGCCACATCAGCACCGATGTTGCCGCCACCGATGACCACGACCTTACCCTTGAGCTGCTGGCCGTCACCGATATTGACCTTCTTCAGGAAGTCGATGCCGGACATGACATTCTTGGCATCGCCGCCGGGGATAGTAAGCTTGCCGCCACTCTGCAGGCCCACGGCCACAAAGAAGCCCTTGAAGCCCTGTGCGCGCAGCTCATCAATGGTCACATCCTTGCCGACTTCCACGCCGCACTTAAATTCCACGCCCATCTCCTTGAGGATGTCGATTTCAGCCTTTACTACATCCTTTTCCAGACGGAAGTTGGGAATGCCGTGCATCATCATACCGCCGGGTGCGGCTTCCTTTTCAAACACCACGGGCTTGTAGCCCTCGATGGCCAGGAAGTATGCGCAGGACATACCGGCAGGGCCGCTGCCGATGATGGCGATCTTCTGGTCAAAGGGCTCTCTGGTGCAGGAGTTCATTTCGGGCACATAGCGGTGCTCTTCCTGCAGATCCTGCTCTGCAATAAACTTCTTGATTTCATCAATCGCCAATGCCTCGTCCACGGTGCCGCGTGTGCAGGCGGACTCGCAATACTTATGGCAGATAGAACCGCAAACCGCAGGGAACGGATTGTCCTTCTTGATGAGCTTCAGGGCATCCCGATAGCGACCCTCGCTTGCCATCTTGATATAACCCTGGACAGCAATATGCGCCGGACAGGCCACCTTACAGGGTGCCGTACCGGTGGGCCAGGTCTGGATAATACCGTTCTCGTTGCGGTAATTCTTGTTCCACTTCTCCTCGCCCCACCTCACATCATCAGGCAGCTCCTGACGGGGATACTCCACAGGGCCGGTGGTGGTACAAAGCTTCTGACCCAGACGAACAGCGCCGGCGGGACAGGTTTCCACGCACTTACCGCAGGCAGTGCACTTGGTAGCATCACTGGATGCGATATAAGCCGAGCGCGACATGTTGGGCGTATTGAACAGCTGCGAGGTACGCAGGGCGTTACACACACCGATGGCGCAGTTACATATGGCAAAAATCTTATTTTCACCGTCGATATTGGTAACCTGATGTACATAACCGCGATCCTCGGCCTTTTTCAGGATCTCCATGGCCTCCTCATAGGTAATATCGCGGCCCTTGCCGGTCTCGCGACAGTAATCGGCAAATTCGCCCATACCGATACACCATTCGCCCTCAATATCGCCGGAACCCTCGTCACGGATGCGCTGCTGCTTACGGCAGGAGCAGACAGATACGCCCAAATGGCCTTCATATTTCTTCAGCCAATGGGAGATATGCTCTATATCCAAGGATTTGTTCTCAGCGGGGATCGCCTTCTCCACGGGAATGACGTGCATACCGATACCGGCACCTCCGGGAGGCACCATTTCAGTCAGACCGGCCAGAGGCAGGAATGTCATGCGCTCAAAGAAGTCTGCCGTCTTAGGGAACTCATCACAGATGTCGGGATGAATGACCATCAGCTCAGCGCTGCCGGGCACGAACATATCCAGAATCCAGCGCTTTTCATGGTTGGGATTCTTGCCGTCCATATTTTCCCAGTTATACTCCACCAGACCGCAGTCGCAGACCGCCTCCAGCAGCTTTTCCAGATAGCTTTCCTCAAATCCGCTCTTCTTCTGCAGCTGGGCAAGCGTAACAGGTACACGCTTCTTCATGCAAATCAACATATTCAGCGCATCCTCGCTGATATTCTGACCGTATTTGTTGCCGATGAATTTCAGGCCCGAATCAATACCCCAGTATTCGGGAGAGTCTGTGGTAACTTTTTCCAGGCCGAGCATGACCTTCGCGCGGTCGGTAATCTCTTTGGCAAGCTTGAAAATCTTTTCATCTCGAGTCATAGCTCTCTTATGCCTCCTGTTCATTTTTTCTCTCATAAAATGCCATAGGGGATATTTACGCAGAATAATACAAGGATATGATATAAGAAATCTTGTTAAACTGCAAGAAGAATCCCTGAAATTCTACACTTCACACAAAAGAATTCCTCATTTTTGACAGAATGTTCTTCTTCTGCATTTCATTTTTGGCGAAAAGTCATATCAAGAAAAAACAGACACAGGCGTTATTTTGCCGCCTGTGTCTGCCCTTTTATGAGGTTAATCATATTTACAGGAAACGACTTCCCTTTTTCTTATGCTTCGCGACGCTTTTTCATCACAATGAGGACGGCACACAGCACCGCCACAGGGGCCATACCGATCCACAGCATCACACCGCTATCACCGGTAGCCGGGGCATCGGGGGTAACAACGGTCGTGCCGCTGTCCGTTGTCTGATTGCCTTCTGTAACCGTTACTACGCAAACCGCAGGAACGATGGACGCATCTTCCTTGGACACAACAATCAGATAGCTGCCCGCCTTATCAAAGGTCACCGTGTAATCCTTAACGCTGTAACCGTTCATCACGGGGTTCATATCGTCATCATACACGGACACATCGGCATCCTTGCAGGGGGCAAATACAGTGTTCCAGTTATCGTCATAACCGGCCTGCTCCACACCTACACTCACAGACTCACCCACCTTAATATTGGCTGCGACAGGTGTAATCTTGGTGTAAGCGTCCGACCAGTACATCTGATCGGCATAAACGAAAGCGACCAGATAATCGTCGGCCTTCACCTCATCCTCAGCGCTCCAGCAGGAGGCATTGTTCAGCCAGTAGCCAAAGGCACCGCTGGTGTCACCCCACAGCTTGGTCAGACTCAAACCGTACGCACCGTTGAGTGCCTCATAGCCCGCCTCTGCACCACCGGGATAGGCAGCTTCGTGGGCAGCATACAGTGCCTCGTCCACATCCAGCTTACCGTCGCCGTTCAGGTCAGTCACGGTGACATCCTTGCGAGCCATTACGATATTCCCCTTGTCGGAAATCGTTACATTTACCGTTGCGGTCGCGGCATTGGCAGGTACGGTCACATCGCGTGTGGCACCGCAGACATTGCAATCCGCGTCACGGCTGTTGTCGTAGGTATGTGCTGCCAGCTCGCCGTAGGGCTTGCCGCACTTTTCGCACACTGCCTGCTGTGCGCAGGTAGCACAGCCGCCGGTATGCTCGGTGCAGGCGGCTGTG
>JAUMWJ010000002.1:7009-60096 GCA_030529655.1 Eubacteriales bacterium | reverse complement strand
CCACACTGCCGCACCGCCAGTCGCAGCGGATGTATTCCTCCTTTTCGTTGACCGAAATGCGTCAATAAGTGGAGTGACGTCTTTCGGCGGGAATGATTCAGCAAAAATACTGTTTTACGTCTTGGTAGACAAGTTTTCTGGTTTCCGGAAGCAGCAGATCCGCCTCATGGAGCGTTGCGGCATCGCCGATACCCACGGCTTTCATGCCTGCTGCATGGATGGCTTTGATGCCAGCAGCCGCATCCTCGATACCAATGCAGTCCTCGGGTGATAAGCTCAAGTCCTCTGCCGCCAACAGGAAGATGTCGGGTGCAGGCTTAGAGCGTGCTACGGCAGCATCGGCAATAAAATCAATGCTCTGCGTCAGATCAAGCGCGTCCATGATGGTGCGTGCGTTCTTGGACGCCGAGGCAAGACCTAATTTCATGCCGTCTGCCCTTGCATCGCGCAGGAAATCACGGATACCGGGCAGCACTTGATTGGGTGTCAAGTTCTGTAAAAGCGCCACATACTGGCGGTTTTTTCGTTCCGCCAATGCCGCCTTTTCCTCATCTGAATACTGCTCTGCCACTCCGCCGTGCTGCAAAATCAGCTCCAGCGAATCCATACGGCTGACACCTTTCAGACATTCGTTGAACTGACGGTCGATGGCAATGCCGATTTCGCCCGCCAGCTGTTTCCACGCCTGATAATGATACTCGGCGGTTTCGGTAATCACGCCGTCCAAGTCAAGCAGGATACCTTTTATCAGCACGGAAACACCCCAACTTCCATAGTAAACTCCGTTCCCTCACGGACGAATACCGGCAGTGTTTTACCTGCCGACACAGTATAGACTTGGCCTCCATCGTAGTGCTTCTTGTCAAAGAAACCGATCCACTCACCTTCGGGCAGGTAAACCGTCCTGTTGTCGGCATTCTCCTCCAGCAGAGGTGCTACCAACAGGTTATCACCCAACATATATTCATCATCACAGGCACATACCTTATTATCATCAGGCCACAGATAAACGAGCGGCCGCATCATAGGTGTGCTGTTTTCCACGCACTGCTGTGCCGTCTGCCACAGATAGGGGCGCAGTTTTTCGCGCAGTTGATGCCAGAAACGCATTTCATCAAGGAGCGCTGGCTCGTTGTAAAGATCGGCAATGTTCCACGGACTTCTCTCATTATTACCGTCAAAACCGGGCATCAGTTCCTGAAACTGACCGCCGTCCGGCTCGGAGTGCCACTGCATAATCGGACAGAAGCACGCCATCTGTGTGGCTCGACGATATAGATCAGGCGTAGGTGGTGGCCCTGCAAAGCCGGCAATGTCAAAGCCCCAAAACAGAATACCCGATGCGGCAGCGGAAAGCCCCGCATTCAGAACGCTGCGCAGCTCGCAGTTCTGCGACTGCTGGTCGCCTGCCCACAGACAGGGCACCGTATGCTGTCCGGCAAAACCGGCACGGCTGAAAATGACACGGTTTTCACCCACAAAACGATTGTAGCTTTCCGTATAGTCGCGGGCATAGCGGTTGCAACCATCTGCACCCGTGGTACCGTCAGAAAAACGGGTCTCATGTTCATAGATGAACTCACCACCATCTGTCTTGAAGCCGTCCACGCCAATATCAAGCAAGTATTTTCGCTTGTCAAACCAGCTGCGATAGGTTTCCTCGTTGGAAAAGTCCGGCACAAGTGAACCGGAGAACCAATGCCCCGCCGGAATGGCGTAGGGTGTCCCCTCTTTGGTCATAACGCAGAGCTTATGATCCATTGCCTCTGCCCAGTCTCTGTCATTCTGCGCATTGGGAGCTTCGTCCGCGCCTTGCTTCTTATAGACAGGTACCTGCCACAAAAGAAGACGCAAGCCTGCATCATGCAGTTTCTCCACAAGGCCCTTGGGATCGGGCCAAGGTGTATCAGAGAAATCGAAATCCTCGTAGGCAAATGGCGCATTGTTCTCTTTTGGCACATACTTCGCGCCGTTCCAGATATAGAATGTCGCCTCGTCGCTCCACGCCTCTAAAACGATGACGCTGGCGGGAAAATCATACTTTTTCAACTTCTCGATCTGTTCCTCCGCATCACGCTGCGTGTTCCAGCGGTTTGCCGAGATCCATGTGCCGAATACCCATTCCGGCGGTAGCTGTGCCTGTCCGAACAGGCTCATGTAGTCACGGACGATTTTCATAGGTGTTCCGTGAAATACAACGATATCCGCCTTTTCCGGCAGAGAAATGAGGATACAATCCTCCTGAAAATCAAAGGTCGTTACCTCGCAAGTATCTACATACAGGCCAAAGCCGGTATCTGTCCAGAAGAAAGGTGTTGTGCAGTAGGTTTTATCTCCCTGAAAGCAGAACTTTTCTTCTACACCGTTCACGACGGTATTCCCCTTCTGATTCAAGCCGTTGTATTTCTCACCCATGCCATAGGCACCATGATAGGCAAGCTCTGCCTTCAGCAGCCTGCCACTGCGGGTAAGAACCACGTTTCCCTTGTTATAAGGAGCCGTGCTTTTTGTTTCTTGAAAGTGAATTCGCTGCATCGTATTACCCCTTTATGCCGCCGGCCATCATGCCGTTCTGGAAATACTTCTGTGCAAAGATATAGATCAGGATAATCGGAACCATGGAAATCAGGCTGCCTGCCATCAGCACGTTGTACTCGGTAGCATACTGGCCGTTCAGCGTAGACAGTGCGATAGGCAGCGTCATTTTTGCCTTATCCGTCAGCATCAGCAGAGGCCAGAGGTAATCGTTCCACGACTCCATGAATGTGGTAATGGACAGCGTGGCCAAAGTAGGCGCGCAGAGCGGCAATGCGATTCTGGCATACACAGTAAAGGTAGAGGCACCATCTATGCTGGCTGCGTCCAGATAGTCATTCGGTATGGTGCGCATCTGCTGCACCAACAGGAAGATGGCAAAGGGCCGAAAGATAGAGGGCAGCAGCACGCTGGCATAGGTGTTGATCAGGGCCATCTTGTTCATCACAACGAACAAGGGAATGATGGTCACCTGCGTAGGGATCATCATGGTAGCAAGGAAGATTTTCAGCAGAAGATCTGCCTTGGGAAACTTGATTTTAGCAAAGGCAAAGGCTGCCATAGATGCGGAAATCAAGGTAATAATCGTGTAAGTAATGGAAATAAACAGGCTGTTGCCTATTGTTCTGAAGAACGGGAATTTAGAGAAAACTTTTACATAGGCGCCCAGTGTAGGCTCTTTCGGAATCCATTCAATAGGAATACTCATCAGCGCACCGCGTGCTTTGAGCGAAGTGGAGATCATCCAGAAGAACGGAATCATGGCCAGAATGGCGATCAGAATACCGATGAGATAATAGGCAGCCGTTGATATACGCCGTTTATGAATCATAGTTCACCCACCGTTTCTGTCCGCGCATCTGGATCGCCGTACAAATCATAATGATCGTAAACAGAATCCAGGAGAATGCAGACGCATAACCCATCTTGAAATACTTAAAACCGTATTGGTAGATACGCTCTACCATCACCTGCGTTGAGCCGTTCGGCCCGCCGCCGGTCATAATCATAATCTGCGGGAAAAGCTGGAAGGAATTGATGAGGCTGACGATCAGCACATAAAAGATCGCCGGAGTCAGCAGAGGAAGCGTAATCTTGAAGAACTGTGTCCATTTTCCGGCACCGTCAATTTTAGCAGCCTCGTAATAGGTACGGTTGATTCCCACCATACCAGAGAGCAGAATCAGGCCAAAGAAGCCCATATCCT
The DNA here is from genome assembly GCA_030529655.1 of Eubacteriales bacterium. GTDB lineage: Bacteria > Bacillota > Clostridia > Oscillospirales > Oscillospiraceae > Vescimonas. The sequence continues at coordinate 56,354 of JAUMWJ010000002.1, read as the reverse complement.
TCCAAACCGATACCAACACGATAGCCGGCATAGCCCAGTGTTCATCCAAAAGCCAACCGGGGCCGTTGATGCCAAAGAATGCCAGGATAGCATTCATGGCACCGTACTGCGGTGACAGAATGCTCTTCCAAATCAGGGAAGCCGCCACCCAGGAAGTCAGTACGGGAATATAGTAGATCACGCGGAATGCACCCACACCGCGACGCTGCTGATTGAGAAGCGACGCCGCCGCAATGGAAACAGCCAACATCAGCGGAATGTAGAGCACGATATAGGTCAGCGTGTTGCCCAGCACCGACCAGAATTCTTTGCTGTGCAAAATATCAGCATAATTTTGGATGCCGATAAAGTGTTCTTTCATAAAACCCGGAGCAAAAAGGCTGTCCAGGCCGTTCCAGTCTGTAAGACTGATAAAGACGGAGATGACCATCGGTGCCAGATAAATAATAGCAAAGCCTATCAAGGCCGGCACAAGGAACGGAGATGCCTTAAACAATCCATTATTTGCGCGCAGCAGATTATCCTGCTTGTTTTTTCTTCTCATTGGTATGCAACACCTCTTTCAATGTGCCCTTATGTGATAGAGAAAATAAAGGGCGCCTGTTGGCGCCCTTTATTATTAGGAACAATTAGCCCAGCTTAATCTGCGCAACGCAATCAGCCTGTGCGGCGTTGAGGGCGTCAGTAACAGACATAACACCGCTAGCTGCCTTCTCCAGATACTGACCGATGATGTCGCTCATCAGAGCGTAATCCTCGATGACAGGAGGCATAACCAGATAATTCAGGCTTTCAAACACTGCCTCGCGATTTTCGGGAGGAGTGATGCTCAGGTAGCTGGACAGAGCGTCCATATCAGCCAGAGCGGGCAGATCCCAGCCAGCTGCCAGACGGATGTCAGCAGACTTGGTGCTGGAGGTCAGCCATGCCAGCCAAGTAGCGGTTTCCTGAGGATGCTCGGTCTTGGGATTCATAACCACGCAGTTGGAGAAGAAGTGGGTGGCCTTCTGAGTGTCGCCCGGCTCCACAGCGATGTCCCAGTTGAAGTTGCAACCTTCGGTGAAGGTCTGGAAGGCCCAGATACCGGTGGGGATCATGCCCAGCTTGCCGCTCATGAACATATCCCAGTCACCCATGCCGCCCTGCTGGACGGTGTTGGGCTGCACGTTGCTGACCAACACACGATCGACCAAAGCCTGTGCGGCCTTGATATTGGCCTCGGAGTTGATGGTGAACTCAGTCTTGTCCTCGTTCAGCAGGCTGCCGCCGTACTGTGCAACGACCTTGAAGAATTCATTATAAGTAATGGGCTGCCAAATGCCGAAGATGTCATCGCCCAGAGCGCGGATGGCTTCAGCTGCCTTCTGCAGGTCAGCCTGAGTCCAATCAGCAGTGGGATAAGCAACGCCGGCCTTGTCGAACAGATCCTTGTTGTAGATCAGAACGACGTTGGAAAAGCTCTCGGGCAGACCGTACTGCACGCCCTTGACGTTGAATGCGTTCAGTGCAGTTTCGTTCAGACCGCTGACGTCGACGCCGGAGATCTCTGCCAGCTGGCCCTTGTTGGCGTAAGCTGCGAAGTTCTCGATGTTCAGCTCATAGCAGTCGGGAGCAGTGTCACCGGCCACGCGAGTCTGCATCTGGGTAAAATAGTCATCGTAACCAATGGTTTCGATCTCGACAGTAATATTGGGATACTCTTCATGGAATGCCTCGTACATCTTCTGCAGAGTCTCCTCATTGCCGCCGGACGAATTGAAGTTACAATACTTGATCGTTACTTCTTCGGATTCGTTTCCGCCGTTACCGCCGTTCTGTGCGCCGCAAGCCGTAAAGAGCATCACAGCAACCAACAAGCAAGAAATCAGCGAAAAAAGTTTGCTTTTTTTCATCTTTGGCTCCTCCTAAAAAATGTTGATTTTTGGGCTCTTTTCGGTTACAATGAAATATTATAGCGAAAGAACCCGTGTCTGGGGCTTTTGCTTCCGGCTTGCACTTGCTTTGACGAGGAGTGCAAGCCGTTTTTCTTTCTCTGGAATCAATCAATCTTACGAACGGATTCGCGCTTGATCAGTTCCAGTGGAAGCACTTCTTCTTGCTTGGACAGGTCGGGGTTCTCGATGTGCTTCAGAAGAAGCTCCACCGCCTTCTGTCCTTTGCGGGAAATCTGCTGTTTGACCGTGGTCAGACCCGGTGCCATATACTGAGAGATTTCCAGATCATCGAAGCCGATAATGGAATAATCCTCGGGAATCTTCTTCCCTGCCTCATAGAAACCTTTCATCGCACCAATGGCCAGGATATCCGCTGCTGCTACCACCGCCGTAACCGGCAACTTGCTGTCCAGCAGTTTTTTCGTCAGGTCAACACCGCTTTGATAATCGATCTGTCCTTCGAACACGTGATCTTCCTGATACGCAACACCATATTCATCCAGTGCCTGCCGGTAACCCTGCAGGCGCTTTTTCATTACACCGTTTTCCTTGATCTGACCGGCAAAGAACGCCACCTCTCTATGGCCGTTTTCCAGCACATGCTTCGTAGCCAGATAGCTGCCATAGGCATCATCGATGCGGACATTGTGATAATAGTGATCGTCGCAATAGCTGTCGATCAGCACAATGGGAATCTGCGTTTTCTTCATCTGGTGATAGAAATCATCGGGATACATACCAATAACGATGATACCGTCCAGATTACGCTGCTTGGCAAGGGTCAGATAGCTCTCATTGGCATCCGTTGCCGAGATGAGGATATGATAGTCCTTCTGCCGTGCATAATATTCAATGCTGCCCAAAACCTCACTGTAAAAGCTGTTCTGGAACATCAGTCTGTCGCCCGGCTCTGTCTGCGGTACCACGACGCCAATCAGTTTGGAATCGCGCATACTCAAGCCGCGCGCGGCCAGGTTCGGCACATAGTCTAATTTTTCGATCGCATCTAAGACACGGCTCTTCGTTTCATCGGAAATGGAGCACTTCCCATTCAGCACATAAGATACAGTTGCAGAAGATACACCTGCAAGCTCTGCTACATCTTTAATCTTTGCTCGTGCCATCCATGTCCCTCCCGTCTATTTAAGCGGTTAAATTGCTTTCTGATTTTATGATAACCAACTCTTCTGATTTTGTCAATCATTTTTTGCAAAACCTATAAAATTCTGTTGACAACCACACAAATTTTGATATATTGTAAAGTTAAGGAACTTAACCGTTTAAGCAAATTTACACAGGAGAAGCACCTATGAAACGATATATTCCCACTGGAAATGAAATGATTTCTCTGCCCACAATCAACGAGCAGACTGCCGGCATGGAGTCGATCAGTTTCCTGTCTATGGCACAAAAAGGCATGATTGAAATAAGAGGCCGCGAGGACGCGCCTCTGATCCAGCCTTTTGTTGCCAGACAGAACGAGGACGGAACATACGCCGCACTCCCCCTCGCAGACATCATCTGGCACCGTGAACACTACTGGATTCCGGTAATGACCGCCACCGCAGGTGACGTCGCCTTGCAAATGACTGTGCTGACGCCTGCGGAAGAGCGAGGCTTCGCCATCCGTTTGTCTGTCAGCTCCGAAAAAGCCGTGAATATCCGTTTTGGCCTGCGTGGATGCTGGGACAGCGTATGGCATTGCATCAACGAGGACAAGGAACTGGAAGGTACGAAGTACTGCTATCAAAGCGGTTGGAATCACAGCATCGTATTTGATTATCGGTGCGGATATCCCATGTTCGCCTTTGCACCCATGGCAGATCAGCCGATTGAAAGCAGCTTCCGTGAAGTCGATTCTTCCCTCTCCTATCTCCTCTGCCGCAATATCGTCTGCCAAGGCACGGAGAGCACCACTTTCTATTGGGGACTGGGCTTCGAGGAAGTTGCCGCTGCCACCAGCGCTAAGGAGATGCTGCGCCGCACATGGCAATGGGAATATGACAAAACTGCCGCATGGCTGGATGCACGCACCTATGCCATGCCGTCAAAACGGCACAGCGAAATCTATAACACCAACCTGTTTTTCTGCTTCTTCTATTCTACCGGTCTAACTTTAGACACAGAGGAATTGGTCTGTGCCACTTCCCGCAGCAGCCGCTATTATGTCAGTGCCGCCTATTGGGACAGAGATACCCTCTTGTGGGCATTCCCAGCGATTCTGGACGCTGACAGCGAACATGCACGCAGCATTCTCCTCTATGCCTTTACCCGTCAGAGTCGCAATTTCGGCGTTCACTCCCGCTATATTGATGGCACGGTGTTAGAGCCCGGCTTTGAACTGGATGAGCTGGTCGCTCCGATCCTGGCACTATCCTCTTATATCGAGGTGTCAGGCGATAGGTCTCTGCTGCAGGAGCGCTGCATCCGTGACGGCATTCACGGGATCGTCAAAAAACTGCGTACTATGAAGCATCCGCAGATCGATCTCTATGAAACGTTTCTGCAACCCACCGATGATGAGCGCGTTCATCCCTATATCACTTATGATAATGTGTTGGTATGGCGTGCTTTACGCAAGCTGGCCGCCATGCTGCCCGATAAATACGGCTACTGTAATGAGTTGGCCGAGCAGGTAAAGCAAGCAATTTACGCAAACTGCGTGTTCCGCGATGAAGCTGGAAAGCCGTATTTCGGCTGGTCGGTAGATCTCAACGGACAGCACGATGTGTATGACGAGCCTCCCGGAAGCCTGCAGCTTTTGCCCTACTACGAATTCTGTTCGTATGAAGACGAGATCTGGCAGAATACCGTAGACATGATTCGATCACCTGCCTATCCCTACAGCTTTTCCGATCGCCGTATCGCTGAAATCGGTTGTCCCCACGCTCCGTATCCCTGGATTCTGAGTCTGTCCAACAGTCTTTTATGCGGTCATGCCAAGCAGGCATGGCAAGAACTTAGCAATCTGGAGATGGATAACGGTATCGCCTGTGAGAGTGTGGATCCTGACAGTGGCGAATGCACCACCGGCGCCGCCTTTGCCACCTGCGCAGGCTTTCTGTGCCACAGCATGAAAATCGCCAGTAAGGAGGAAAACATATGCGAAATGATCTGACCTTGACACCGTGGAAAATAAGCACTTCTTCCGACTGCTGGCATGATGATTTTCTGGAAAGCGTCTTTTTCCTTGGCAACGGCAGAATGGGTATGCGCGGTTATCTTCCCTTTGAAGAAGATCCTCGCCCCATCCAAAAGGGTATGTATATCGCCGGTATTTACGGCGAGATCAAGGCCGGTATCACCGATTTGGTGCACATGTCCGCCCCTTCCTATGTACATTTGGAGATTGATCACACCGCTGCCGTGCGCTCCACTGCTATCCGTTATGAGATGGATCTGCAGCACGCTGTTCTGTCCACATGGTTTACCATGATCTCCAACGGAAAAAGTGTAGACATCATGTATCAGCGTTTCTTCCCGAAGGAGCATACCGGTCTTATGATGCAGCGTATTACCTGCCACAGTGCGTCAGCCTGCACGCTGACATTGCACGCAGGCCTTCTGACCGCAAGCTGCAACTGCCCCATTCCCGACGATCAGGTGAAAAGCAACACCGAAACGGTGATATTGTCTCCGCTGGAAGAAGTCGCAGAGGAAAGCGGTCGTTTTTCCGCCCGATTCTCCATTGTAGGAAACGATCTGTGTGTCACGGAAATGTGCGATTTCCATAGTGACGATTTTGCCTCAGCCACCACACAGCAGGAAGACGGCAAGATTTATCGCCAAATGCAGGCAGCTTGCGCTGCAGGCGACACATGCACGCTGAATTGGTTGACTTATGTCAACACTTCCCGCGATGTAGACCCCCGTATTTCAGAGCCGACACAGGATTGGTCGTTTGATACACTGCTGTCCCAGCATGTCAAGGCATGGCAGGAAACATGGCAGCGCTGCGACTTCGCACTGCCCTTCGATGATGACGAGTTGCAGGTTGGTCTGCGCTATGCGATGTTCCACCTGATGGGCAGCTGCAGCAGCCACGATGACACCGTTTCCATCGGTGCGCGTGGCTTGAGTCACGGCCGCTATAAGGGCTGCTATTTCTGGGATACCGATGTATTCATGCTACCCTTCTTTATCCGCAATGATATGACCGCAGCACGAAACCTCTGCGCTTACCGTGCTAACGCTCTCCCTGCCGCCCGCGCATACGCTAAGGCGATGAACGCAGATGGTGCCCGCTATCCGTGGATGGCATCACTTGACGGAAGTGAGCAGTGCGAAACATGGGATATCGGCTGCAGCGAGCTGCACATCACCGCCGATGTGGTCTATGCCATCAATCAGTATTGCAAGGCAACACAGGACGAAGATTTTTACCTCCATCGCGCCGCAGAGATCTATGTGGAAACGGCCCGCTTCTGGATGAGCCGTTATACTTTCCACGCAGAAACCGACACCGTGGATCTGCTGTTCTGTAAGGGTCCCGATGAATACTGCGGCATCACCAATAATAATCTCTACACCAATGTGCTGGTACAGCACAATCTGCAACTGGCCCAGCAGGCCGCACAGGATCTGAAAGAGAAATGTCCCGACACCTATCAGCGTTTGCAGATTACCGAGGACGAGGTCCGTGCATGGGAACACCTGCGTGAAATCATTCCGTGGCCCCATGATCCCATTACCGGTCATCTGACTACCGATGACACCTTCCATCTTTTGGAGAGTGTGGATATCTCCCTGCTCAAGCAGGATGACGGTGCCAGCTATCACCATGTATGCTTCGACCGTCTGCAGCGCTATAAGGTAGTCAAGCAGGCGGATGTGCTGTTGTTGATGTCCCGTTTCCCTGCGCTCTTTTCTGATGAAGAAAAGCTGACTGCTTGGAAAGACTTCGAACCCATTTGTCTGCACGACTCCACCCTGAGTTTTGCCAGCCATGCGCTCTTCGCCTTCCAGAACAGCTTGCAGAGCGAGGGCCTTGCCTATCTGCGCAAAGCGCTTCTCTTGGATCTGCGCGATGTAATGGGCAACACCGGCTCCGAGGGTTTGCATCTTGCTTGTATGGGTGAGGCATGGCAGGCTGCTATGGCCGCATGTAAATTGCAGAAATAATAAACAAGAGGCTTTTCTATGATTCACATTGATTTATCAAATACAAGACAGTTTTTACAGGCCAACTACATCTCTGCTCGATCCTCTCGCCTGAAAGTCGCTCATGAGCATCTGCAAAAAGGCAACGGCGCGGGCAGCGACTTCACTGGCTGGGTACATCTGCCCACCGACTATGACCGCGAGGAGTTTGCCCGTATCAAGAAAGCGGCTACAAAAATCCAAAGCGACTCGCAGGCGCTGGTGGTCATTGGCATCGGTGGCTCCTACTTGGGCGCACGCGGTGTGATTGAGTGTCTGTGCTCCCCTAACTATAACCTCAAAAAGAAGAACACACCCAACATTTACTTCATCGGCAACGGTCTGTCCTCCGAACAGCTCAGCGAAACCATAGAACTGTTGGACGGCGTGGATTTTTCCGTCAATGTAATCTCCAAATCCGGCACTACTACCGAGCCTGCCGTGGCATTCCGTTTTTTCCGCCGCATGTTGGAAGAAAAATATGGCAAAAACGAGGCCGCCAAGCGTATCTATGCCACTACTGACCGCGAAAAAGGTGCGTTGAAATCTCTTGCTAACGAGAATGGCTACGAAACCTTTGTGGTACCTGATGATGTGGGCGGTCGTTACAGCGTGCTGACCGCCGTGGGGTTGCTGCCCATCGCTGTGGCAGGCATTGACATTGACGAGCTGATGAACGGCGCTGCCGCTATGCAGAAAACCTGCACCGTGGACGATATGGCAAGTAATCCCGCCTGGCGGTATGCTGCCGCACGGTATGAACTCTATCACAGCGGCAAACGCATTGAGATCCTCGCTGCTTACGAGCCTTCTTTCCGTTTTATGGCAGAGTGGTGGAAACAGCTTTACGGTGAATCCGAAGGCAAAGAGAATAAGGGCCTGTTCCCTGCCAGCGTGGAATTCACGGCTGACCTGCACTCTATGGGTCAGTATATCCAGCAGGGTGAGCGTCATATCTTCGAATCCGTGGTACGCTTTGGTGCGTCCAAGGACGAGAATCCCGTTCCCTATGACGAGGTCAACGGCGACGGCCTGAACTTCCTTGCCGGAAAGTCTATGGACTTCATCGCCACACAGGCCATGGACGGCACGCTTCTCGCTCACGTAGAGGGCGGCGTGCCCAACATCATCATGCGTGTGGGGCAGAAGAACGCATTCACCCTCGGCGAAATGATCTATTTCTTCGAATATGCCTGCGGCTTGAGCGGCTATCTGCTGGATGTGAATCCCTTCGATCAGCCCGGTGTGGAGGCCTACAAGACGAACATGTTTGCCCTCCTCGGCAAACCCGGCTATGAAGAAATGCGTGCTGAGCTGCTGAAGAAGTTGAATACTTAATTCCACTATGAAATAAGATATAAACATAGTACAATCGGAGGTCTTTATATAAGACCTCCGATTGACTTTATCTGCATGAGATGGACTCCATCAAAAAATTCTATCAACAGATTTAACCAAGCATTTGGCGATAAGTTTTTCTTCATGACATTACGCCCATAGGGTAAAGCTCCCGTAGGGGTATAATAGGGGTAAACAAGGCGCAATTTATTGCCGATACGCAATTTGAATTTATTGCCAAAAAAACAAAATCCTTGGAAACACAAGGTTTCCAAGGCTTCTTGTTGGTGGAGATAAGCGGGATCGAACCGCTGACCTCTTGAATGCCATTCAAGCGCTCTCCCAGCTGAGCTATACCCCCATATTCGGTTGTCCATCGTCCGTTCTGTTCCCTGACGACTTGCTTAGTATACCGTATGACACCGCGATTGTCAACCCCCATTTTTATTTTTTCTGCGTATTTTCAGCAAAAAGATCCGGCGGCTGCAACACCGCCGGATCTCTCTGCATTCATTTACTTTTTAGCCTCTTTCAATGCGGCAATGACCATACCGGTCAGTGCAAACAGAGCAATGGCGTTAGGCAGAACGATCAGATTGTTAAACATATCCGTCAGCTCCCACACCAGGTCGTTGCTGGCCAGAGTGCCCAGGAACACGAAGACCAAAGCGATCAGCGTATAAACCACGGTGACCTTCTTGGGATCACGTTTCTTGAACAGATACTGTGCGTTGATCTTACCGAACATATTCCAGCTCAGCACGGTGGAGAATGCGAAGAACAGCAGGCAGATGGCCACGAACTTTGCACCCAGGCTGCCACCCATGACCATGCCGAATGCCGTCTGTGCCAGATTGGCCTTACCCAGACCGCTTGCTGCCACGGCGCCGCACTCGTAGAGGGGGCCACCCTTGGTATACAGGGTGCAGATGATGACCAGCGCATTGAGGGTCAGCACCACGAAGGTATCGATGAACACACCGATCATGGCCACGATACCCTGATCGTGAGGCTTGGCCACGTTAGCCTGTGCGTGTGCGTGAGGGGTAGAACCCATACCGGCCTCATTGGAGAACAGGCCGCGCTTGGCACCCTGGCTGATAGCCGTCTTGAGGGCAGCACCCACACCGCCGCCGATGATGGCCTGGGGCTGGAAGGCATACTTGAAGATCATGCCGATGGTAGCGGGAACGTACTTGATGCGTACCACGAGGATCACCAGACCGCCCAGCAGGAACAGACCTGCCATGATGGGCACGATCTTTTCGGTGACGGCAGCCAGACGCTGCACGCCGCCCAGGAAGATGATGGCACACACGATGACCAGCACCACGCCCAGGATCCAGCTAGGGATACCGAATGCGGTTTCCATGGTGGAGCCGATGGAGTTGGACTGCACCATGCAGCCCATGAAGCCCAGCGCCAGAATGATGGAAACAGCAAAGAAGCCTGCCAGGAACTTACCGAACTTACCCTTGAAGGCGGTGATGATATAATACACGGGGCCGCCCTTGATCTCGCCATCGGTGCCGACGATACGGGTCTTCTGTGCCAGAACGGCTTCTGCGTAGATGGTAGCCATGCCGAAGAAAGCGATGACCCACATCCAGAAAATAGCGCCGGGACCGCCGGTCAGGATAGCGCCGGAGGCACCGATGATGTTGCCGGTACCGACCTGTGCGGCAATGGCGGTGGCCAGAGCCTGGAAGGAGCTCATGCCCTTCTCCTGCCTGCCGCCGTTCAGCTTCAGATCGCCGAACACCTTCCTCATACCCTCGCCGAAGCAGCGCACCTGCACGAAGCGCGTCCGAATGGAATACCACAGACCAACGCCGACCAGCAGGAACACCAGTATGTAGTTGGACAGGTACTCATTGATTTTGCAAACAATGTTGTACAATACTTCTTGGAACATTTTTCTTTCCTCCTAAAAAATAAAAGAGCCGCCAAACAGCGACTCTGGAGCAACAGAAACAGACATACCGTCCGTTTTCTCTGTCCTTTTGCCTGAGAGATTCAGCTCATACAAGCCTTACACCTTCGGCACCCAACTGAATGGGATTCTCCAGAGCCCCCTCCTCTTTCAGTTTCCTTGCGGATTCTTAAAGACTCATAGGGGCAATATGAAATTGATGTGTGAACTATAACACACTATTTTCCTCTTTGCAACCCCCTTTTTGAACTTTTTGTAAAATTTTATCCACAAAAATACCTGCCCGCTATTTCAGCAGGCAGGTATCAGATTCAGTTTTCCTTTTTGAACGCACCCAAAATCCCCATCAGCGCCGGATATAGCACGCCGGCAATGGGCCATACGATCCATGTACGATCCCATGCATTGGTGACAAAGCTCCAGCACAGGAACACTGCCACAGCCGTCAGCCAGTAGGCGGAGGAAATGGCGGAATTGCGCTTACCCTTTTCGCCCTTATTCTGACGGGCATAGTCACCCTCTTCCAAAAGCTTCTGCATGGCGCTCCACGGCATAGCCGCCAAGATAATCAGGAACACGCCGATGGCCACCACGAACAGCAACACGCCCACACCGATGATCGCCATCATATTGGCGCTGGTGTAGTGCATCATCGCCGCCATCATCAACGGCACAACGGACAGAATACAAAGGCAAATGCCCAGCACCAAGCGGCGCACATAGGTACTACGATAGCTCTCCTGCTTTTCGCGGAGCATGCCGCTGACACCGTATGCCGTTTCGATGATCTCAGATTCCAAGTATTCGTAGGGCTTGCGCTTCATGCCCGAGGAAATGAACAACGCCACGGCGGCGGCTACCATCACAAGCAGCACCAGCATGCCGATACCCACGGCAAAACCCTCGCTGATATGACCGGCGTCCGCCTGCCCTGCCAGCAGGATCAAGCAGATTGGTGATGCGATACACAGTGCCACGCCCAATGCGATCCACTTGCTCACTCGCTTTGTCACGTTGAGGTAGGCGTTTGCCTCCTCCATGGACACCTTGCGCACGGCACTCTGCTCCTCGGTGGCGATATACTCCACCTCGCCCTGCTCATCCTTCAGGAGGTAGTCCGTGGACACGCCGAAAAGCTGGGACATAGCCAATATCTTATTTAAATCGGGCGTAGACTGTGCGCCCTCCCATTTAGAAATAGACTGGCGTGTCACGTTCAGTTTTTCCGCCAGTTCCTCCTGCGACCAACCGTTCTTTTTGCGCAGGTCGATAATCTTATCTGCTAATATCATATCCAATACCTCGACTTCAGTTTTCCGGATTGTTCCGGTACCAAAACCATAGCATAATTTCCCCTTTACACGCCATAAAGCTGACTTGTCAATTTGTCAACCGGCGGTTGCAAATGGTTGCAAAGCCGTTTATTTCGCCAATTTGAAAGACATATGTATCGGATTATGGTCGGAATAGGCAAATCCTGTATCAATGACATCAGACCCCGTCACCTCCACATTATCCGACACCACAAAGCCGTCGATGGTCAGCACAAACTGCCCCTTATGATAGGGCCCATCGGCATTGCGTCCGCTTGGCACGGGATTTTCCTCGTCCAGCGGTGCCACCAGTTTAAGATTCGTGCCGTCAAAAATACCCTCCGGCAGAGGCTGCGCCCAAGTATACTCTTTTTCGCACTTGCCGAAATATTGGCTGGAATCACCCAAAAGATCCTTGTTGAAGTCGCCGCCACAGATCACATAGTTCCCTGCCTCATACTCGCCCTGCATATCCTGCAGCAGCATTTCAAGCTGCTGCGTGGCAATCTGACCGTCCGAGGTGTAGGCCGACAAATGGGTGTTATAAAGCACCAACTCCTTGCCGTTCTCCACAGGGATATAACCCTTGGAGTAGCAGCGGTCCAGATCCAGCAGCTTCATCAGGCCGTGCTCCACGGGCAGTTCCACACGCTCTGCTGACCTGATACCGAACTGCGAAAAAGTGGCAATGCCCGAAACGGATTTTCCATGTGGCTGTGTCAGCGGATACATCAAAAACGGGGAATCATAGTTGCATACATAAAGATCGTCATAATGGCAGCTGCTCAGTCTTTCCTGCAGCATGGCATATTCATTGGTGTGATAAGTGCGGGTGGCATCGGTGTCCACCTCCTGCAGCGTCATAAACTGCGCATTTTGCTGTTGCAGTAAATCGGTGATCTTCTCCATGTTGGCGTGCAGGCGTTCTTTGCTCCATGCCCAGGACTCCGTACCGCCGTCCATGAAAAAGCCGTAGTCGCTCTCATAGGCACCAAAGCCGATATTCCATGATACAGCATCATAATCCTCGCCAATCTTGACCTTTTCGGTTTTACCGCCGTAACAATCTATCACTTCATTGCCAACCCGGTGATAGTCAATCAGCACATAGACAAAGTATCCCACTCCAAGCATTAAAACGGCAAGCAGAACACACAAAATCACCTTGAACGCCTTTTTCATAGAGGGCTCTCCTTTATTTACAATTTCTGTTTTATGTATTATAATCCTTTTACTACTATTTGAAAAGAGGAAATCATCGTGAAAAAATTGGTGATTCGATTTAATTCTCCTGCTGTTTTGACCTTTGCGCTGCTAAGTCTCGGCACGCTTTTGCTGGACAGTCTGACCGGCGGTCGGAGCACCACGCAGTTATTCTGCGTTTACCGTGCCTCGCTGGCCGATCCTTTGACCTATATCCGCTTTTTCGGCCATGTGTTGGGTCACTCCGGCTATGCCCACTACATGGGTAATATGCTGTTACTGTTATTGGTTGGCCCCGCTTTGGAGGAAAAATACGGCAGCCGCACCATCGTGCTGACCATTGCCATTACCGCTCTTGTCACCGGTTTGGTGCAGTTTATTTTCTTCCCCGGTTCGGCACTTCTGGGTGCCAGCGGCGTGGTGTTCATGATGATCGTCCTCTCCTCGTTCACGGAAATGAAGCGTGGGGGTATTCCTCTGACCTTAATACTGGTGGTTGTTTTTTACTTAGGCGGCGAAATTGCCGATGGGCTGCTGAAAAGCGATAATGTGTCACAAATGACTCATATTGTGGGCGGTGTGTGCGGTATTGTATTTGGTTTCACTCTGCCCCATCGGCATAGACGGTAAGGAGATTTTCTTATGTGGCTCGTATTTCTCATTGCCCTTATTCTGTTTTTGCTGGATCGTCTTTTTAAGCACCTATCCCGGCAGGGTAAATTGACCGCTTCCCTCTTTCAGGGACAGCTGACACTGACGCATTTAGAAAACGACGGCTTGATTTTCGGATTATGCAAGAAGAATACAGCTCTGTCAAGTGTTTTCCCTTGTGTGTCTCTCCTGGCTGTTTTATCCTATTTTCTCCCTCATTTTTTACAAAAAGGCAACATGACAAAAGCCGGTATTGTTCTTTTTACGCTGGGCGGCATCAGTAATATTTATGACCGTATCCGCCACAGCAGCGTGACGGACTACATTTGTTTCCCTAAACTGCCTGGGAAGAAACTGAAGCGCCTTGTGTGGAACGTGGCAGACTTCATGATCCTCATCGGCGCGGTGCTGACCGTGATCGGCGAGTTGAGGAAGAAATAACAAAAAACCAGCCGAGAAATTTTCCTCGGCTGGTCTGCTATTATCTGTCAGAATTCACTTTTTCTATCTTTTCTCTTGAGCAGCTTCTCTGGCTCTTTCACATAACTGCGAATAACGCTGCCGCAGTTTCTGCATACAGAATGGTAAAGCGAAACACTTCTAAAAACATGGTCCACTGCTGCTACCTCTCCATAGCCGCTTTGACAGGCCTCGATTACTTCCATCCCTCCGCAATAGGGACAGTTCATTACATACTTATCTCTCATCATATCCGCCGCAGTTTTTTACGCAAAGAATGTGAAACGGGGATGATCCCGATCCACCACACCGGTTTCGATCTTCACGCTATCGCCGAAGAAACGATGCAGCAGCGTGACGAACTCGTCAATAGCTTCATGGACTTCCTTGGCATTCACATCGGCAAAGCCGTCAATGGGAAACAGCACTGCCTTGGTCTCCTCGGTGATCTTGCCGCGCTCACTCTGCCGCCATGTCCAGCGGCGGGTACGCACCTCGCTGCCGGAAGCGTAGATGGCCTCGCCCATATCGGGGGTTTCCTCCTCCGTTTCGCCAAAGGCGATAAAGGTATCACCTTCACGGGCAGTACGCACCTGCAAACCGTCATCAATGGTGTCCAGATCGTGGGCACCGATGGGCAGATGGTATTTAATAGAGATGGCATTACCCAGATCCACGATGGGGTTGATATGGGGGAAACCCTTGCCCTTGGCAATGCGGGTCAATAGTGCCTCAATGGAGCATAGGAACTTATTGGGGTTGATGTCCAAGGCGCGAAACGCCTCACGGTAGGGCACGATGTCAGGGGTTTCTTTCGGCTTCTTGCCCTCAAAATACTGCTCGCAAACGGCAATATTCGCCTGCAGCATTTCCTCCAGCTCCGGAATGGATTTGGTGTTGTCCAAACCGCGCACCGCCACAGCGCCAAAGTAGACATCGGGCATTTTCTCGAGGATTTCTTTCGCCACTTCATAGTACATACTCATCGCTCCTTTGTATGGAATTTATCGAAGCACCAGCGCGTCACCCACACATACTTCTTCTATCGGTACACGCCCATGGATCGCGGCGCGAGCATGGAACGAGGTGCAATGACACGGACACAGATGCTTCGGTCTTACTTTACTCAGATATTCAGCGGTTTTCTCAACACGAGGTGTCATCTCCAGCAAGTGGAATCCACCGATCACACCGCAGATTCGCTCCTCACCGCACACTTTTTTTGCATAGCCGATGATGTTGCAGATACCGGCGTGACTGCATCCGGCAATGATCCATAGTCCTTCCTCACCCCGATAGGCCAATGCCGAGTCGTCCAGCAGGTAGTCCGGCTGCCAGCTTACGCCGTCAAATCGCTCACCAATGGGTTCCTTTCCCTCAAAATCCACGGTGCGTGGAATCTCTCCCAAAAAGGTCAGCTTTTCGCTCAGCTGCACTGGCTCACGGGATAGCTTGAGCGTAAACCGCTTTTCCAGTTCCTCTTGCGTCAGCGCCATGCCGATCATCAGACCGTCACATCGTTTTTGCTCCAACACACCGGGATGAGCGTAAATGGTAACAGGTCGCGCTGTCCGGGGAAAATACAGTAAACCCCGCGTATGGTCATCATGGCCGTGGGAAAACACGATGGCCGTCAGATCTGTCAGGTCAATCCCCATTTTCTCGGCATTACGCAAATAGACATCGGAATAGCCGGTGTCGAATAAAATGCGCGTATCGCCGTCCTCCAGATAGTAACTCACGCCCGGCTCACCCGCATAATAGGCATCAATTCTTGTGGTATTATCCGTCAAAACTGTCAGTTTCATGCCTTTATCTCTCCTCAAAAACCCATTCATGCTCACATTTTCCGTCCGTTGCTTTGCCACATTATAGCGCAAATGTTTTTTTCGTGCAATAGTTGTTTTTATGCTTGTAACTTCCCTGCCAATCTTGTAAAATATAGACAGTAAAATCACAAAGGAAAGGAGTCCTTGCGTATGAAAATGCAGCTTACCCCCGAGCAGCAAGCCATATTGGACGGCAGCCGCGGCGAAGTGGTGGCCAAGGTGATGAAATCCCTGGTCATGTTCGGCGAAACCTTCGGTGCCGAGAAGCTGGTGCCCATCACCGGTGATTTCGGCCACATGGTCATCTCCTTCGGTATCGGCGTCATGAAGCCGGTCTATGATCTGATGGATCAGCTCATAGAGGCCGGTGCTCTGCCCCAGCAGCAGTTTACCGTTGACCCCAAGCCCCTCGATCCCAATATCCCCACCAATCTCCTGCAGGATGTGGTCTTTAAGGTCATTATGTACTCCCAGCAAAAACGCTATGATGAGCAGCTGAAGAAGCTGGGTCTAATGAAGAGCGATGCCTACACCTGCACCTGCTATATGGACGAGGTGGGCAACAAGCCCAAGATGGGCGACGTGCTAAGCTGGTCGGAGTCCTCTGCCGTGGTGTATGCCAACTCCGTTTTGGGTGCACGCTGCAACAGAAACTCCGGTATCTTTGATCTGTTCGGTGCTATTGTGGGCTATGTCCCCTACTTCGGCCTTTTGACCGACGAGGGCCGCAAGGCCACATGGATCGTGGATGTGCAGACCACCAAAAAGCCGGAGGCACAGATCTTAGGCAGTGCCATCGGCATGAAGGTCATGGAGGAAGTGCCCTATGTTCGCGGCCTTGACAAGTTCCTGGGCACAGAGCTCAATAACGATGTGTGCGACTACCTCAAGGACTTTGGTGCCGCCACCGCCTCCAACGGCGCGGTAGGTCTTTACCACATCGACAAGCTGACTCCTGAGGCAGTCGAGCAGGGCGAAAGTCTGATTGCCGAAAACGCACAGATCTATGTCATTGACGACGCAGAGCTCGAACGCATTGTGGCCGGCTATCCCTGCGTGTGGAAGGATCCCGATGCCCGGCCCAAGCTGTGCTTCATGGGTTGCCCCCACATGAGTCTGAACCAGTTGAAGGACTGGACACACCGCATTCAAAGCGGCCTCCAGAAGGCCGGCAATCAGAAGGTGGTCATTCCCACAGTGTTCACCACCTCCCCTGCCGTCAAGGCGGAGTTTGAGAAGACCACCGAGGCTATCGTTCTTAAGAACAGCGGCGTGATCCTCAGCGATATCTGCCCGCTGATGTATATGAATAACCCCTTGTGCGGTAAGATGCCCGTCATCACCAGTTCCAACAAGCTGCGCACCTATACCACCGCCAAATTCTACAGCGATGATGAAATCCTTGCTCAGATCACCAAAGGAGGTAACTGCTGATGGCTAAAACATTTACCGGACGCGTGGTCGTTCCTGGCACGGCACGTGCCGAAGCGTTGGTTTCTCACGGCGGCTTCAATACGCTGGCCTCCTATCAGATGGGTCTGATGTTCGGCGACAAGCAGGCCAAGTGCGGCGATCAGAACAACGCCGATATCTACCATATGCCAATGGCCGGCAAGGCAATGTGCTTGCCGCAGACCATCGGCTCCACCACCGGCGGCATGGTACTGTTCTGTGCCTGCGCCATGGGTCGTCAGCCCGCCTGCATGCTCTTTTCCAAGCCAATTGACTCGCTGGCAGCCGGCGGCGTCATTTTGGGCGATGTGTGGACAGACGCCACCATGCCCGTCATCGACAATCTGGGCGATGAGTTTTTGGAGTATGTGAAAAGCGGCATGACCGTCACCGTCAATGCCGACGGCTCTGTTACGGTGGAATAAAATCTCAATACAGCAAAAGAGGTGTAAGCCATCACGGCTCACACCTCTTTTTATTGTAATTGCTTAATATTCGTAGCAACTGCCGCCCACAAATTCACGCACAATAGAATTTTTCGGCACAAACGGCATTTTCAGCGGCGGCACACCGTCGACCACCTTCATCAGATCGGTCAGGCCGTGTTCTTCCACGAAATCCTCCGTCAATTCTTCGCTGAACTGAGGAATCTCATGGAGATATTTGGCCAAAATACACGGCTCGTAGTCGTGGAAAGTGTCGATATGAATGGACGCATTTCCCTTGTGGGGCATGATATAGTTCACCTCACCCCGATCCACACTTTCAGCGCGAAGAACCGTGTCGCTCATCGAATGGCCCCGCATATTAAAATCACGGATCATGCGGCGTGCCACGCGGAGCTGCTCCGGACGCACAATTTTATCGTCATTGGTAATGATACGGGTACGAGGCGCCACATACACACCATTAGCCGCACCGCGAATCTTATCAAAAATCAGCGGATTGAGCATATGGATACCCTCGGCTATAATGACGGCGTCTTTATCACCCTGCATGGTGCGGTATCCGCCGGTGTTGCCGGTTTTAAAGTCATACCATGGAACCTCTGCATCTTTCCCGTCAGCCAACCGGCTGATACAGTCGATCAACAGCTCCACATTGACGCAGTAGGGGGATTCCCAGTCGGTTGCCTCAGGCGGGCGCTGATCCAAAGGCAAAAAGAAGTTATCCATGCTCAAAAGGCATACCTTCACGCCCAGATTTTCCAGATATTCACGCAGACGCATGGCGGTGGTGGTTTTGCCCGAGCCGGAAGGTCCTGTCAAGGCCACAAATGGCTTCTCCTTCTTGTTGTTCAAGATCGTGGCAGCCGCAGCACTGATTTTATCGTGAAAGACCTCCTCGCAGCGCAGCACAAATTGTGTTTCATTGCGCATCGCATAGTTGATATTTTCCAAATCGATCACACGCATAAGTCAAATCCTCCCTCTCGAAAATTGAAACCTATTTACAGTATAGCAGATTTTTACGATAATAGCAACCAGTCAGTTGGCAATACCGTGATGGCAGGGTCTTGTGTCCGGGGTCAACGCCAGCAGCTCATAGCCGTTGACCTTGGCATAGTAGATAATATCCTGCAGAGCATCGGCAGTGGTGGTTTTATAGTTGGTGTCGTGCATCAGCACCACATTGTTTCCCTCGCCAAACAGGCCCTTGGTCACATTGCGATAAATGACATCGGCAGATACGGTATTTCCTGCGGCATCACCACTGGAGATATTCCAATCAAAATAGGTAAACCCTTCCTGCTCCAGACGCTTGGCCATTCTGGAAATGATGCCTTGATTATAGTCACAACTGATAGTATTTGAGCTGCCGCCGGGAAAGCGCACCAGTTTGGCTTCGTATCCGAAATCCGCCATCAGCTTATCCTGCAGACGGTACACATTTTTCATAAATGTCTCGTCGCTGGCATAAATGGTGGCATAATCGTGGGAATAGCCGTGGATGGCAATGGTATGTCCCTCGTTGATGGCACGGCGAACGATTTCCTTATTGGCATCTGAGTAATTCAAAATGAAGAAGGTCGCTTTGGCATTGTTCTTCTTTAGGATGTCAAGAATACGAGGTGTCACCTCCGAGGACGGGCCGTCATCAAAGGTCAGATACAGCCGCTTGCTGCTGCCCACGTTGTCACTAAACACGGATACGATACGCTCAGCTGATGCTGTGTTGCCTGCTTTATCGGTGACTGTATAAGTCAGGGTATAACTTCCCACCTTGTCGCCATCGACTGAGCCCTTGACCGCCACTCGATCTGTCACATCACCGTCCAGATCATCGGTGGCTGTGTAGCCCTCTTCGCTGTACGATGTCCCCTTATACAAATAAACACGGTCATCGCCCTTTAGCTTGATGGTGGGTGCCACCACATCCCCGATAATCAATCGACGCTCCGCCGTGCTCTCGTTGCCGGACGAATCCTGCACATGATAGGTCAGCGTATAGCTGTCCTCTCCCGCTTCTTCCTGCACCGTGACCTGTTCGGTCAGATCGCCGTCATATTGATCCATGGCCGTGTAACCCGGCTCTTTATATAACTTCCGGCTGGATACCATCATTTCCGTCTCACCGCTGAGCGTCAGCTCAGGCGGTGTGGTGTCTACCACTGTGACATGACGCTGCGCCTGATAGGTATGCTTTTTTTCGGTGACCGAGTAGGTGATAACATACTCACCCAGCTTTTCGGTATTCACGGTGCCTTCTGTAACGATCTGATCTGTGCAGTCCGTTTTTCCCCGTTTTGCGGTAGCTCCGGCATCCTTGTAATCCGAAAAGGCCTCTACGGTCACATTTTTCTCATCGTTAAGCAGTATTTTGATTCTCGGCGAAAAAATAATGCGTCCCTCCACCATGCTTAAAACGCCGATGACCAGAATTGTCAATGTGATTATGGCGCCCAAAATATAGCCGGACTTCCCCTTATTCTTCCCGTTTCCCATTCCAAAACTCCTTCTCTTTTTTTCTTTTAAACCGATTATACTTATTCCCTGCGTTCCAAGTCATCACATCGCCGTAACAAGGAGTTACAAAACAGTAAAAACCGCATTTGACTATGTCTGGCATGTCTGTGAAGTTTTCTGCTTTTCTGCTGATTCCCATTCAACATCCACAAAAACGGCGGCGAATAATGAAATATTTCATTGCATATTGCCCTATTTTATGTTAAAATAAGATTGCAGTTATGTATCCTGTCATTTTTATGGCAAGATATGTCTCCCCGACGAGAAAGGTTGTGAATCGCAATGGAACGGCAAACGAAAATTCTGGCGGTAGCCGGCAAAGGCGGCGTAGGAAAAACATCTATTTCCTCCGCTTTTGTTCGCTTACTGACAGAAGCGTATCCCGATGCCCGTATTCTCGCCATTGATGCCGACCCCGCCGTGGGTTTGAGTACCGCTTTGGGCGTAGAAGTCAAAGAGACATTGGATGATATTCGCAAGAGTATTGTTGCCAGTGTGGAGGGCGGTGCTCCCCGCGAGGCCATCGAGCTGTTGAGTGAGGCGCGTTACCGTATTTTTGACACCATGGTGGAGCAGCAGAGGTTCTCCTTCCTCGCCATCGGCCGTCCCGAAAGTGCGGGCTGCTACTGCAAGGTCAACGCCTATCTGAAAGAAATCATCAACCTGCTCAGTCACGATTTTGACTATGTCATCATCGACGGCGAGGCCGGCATCGAGCAGATCAATCGCCGCGTGATGGAGAAGGTTACTCATCTGGTGCTGATCACCGACCCCAGCCGTAAAGGAACGCAGGTGATTGACACCATCAAAAACGTGGCAGATGAGCTGGTCATGTATGACCGATGCGGTGCCATCGTCAATCGTATCGGTGATGCCGGTATGATTCCCTACATTCATATTGAAGGCACGGAAGTCCTGTCGTATATCGGAAGTGATAACAAGCATGCCGCCAACGACATCCAGGGTCTGAGTGTTTTTGATTTGCCTGCCGATGCCCCCGTCATCGCAGGCGCACGCGAAGCCCTGCAAAAGTTAGAGATCCTGTAAGTTGACAAAAAATAAGGAGAGAGGTGTAATACTTTGAGAGATCTGAAGCATTTAATCTACTTCGAAAATCTGCTGGATAACGCCGACAACGAGTTGGTGGAAAAGGCGAAAGCAGACGGCAAACTGGCCATTGGCTATACCTGCTTCCACATCCCCGAGGTGCTGCTCAACGTAGGTAATTGCTTCTCCGTGCGCCTTCGCGCACCGAGAACCGGTTCCATCGACATTGCCACCTATTATATGTCCAATTATACCTGCGAATTTGCCCGTGCTCTGACCGAGCGCGGAATCGAGGGCGGCTATAATTTCCTGGACGGTCTTGCCGGCGTGGATGCCTGCTCGATGATGAACCGCTTTTATGAGCACTTTGAGCTGCTGAAAATGAATGAAAAGCCCCACTTCTTTGTGACGCACACGGATATGCCCTACAAGGTGGTGGATTATACCGTGCGCCAGTATGTTAAACAGATGCGTATCCGTCTGCTGGACGTGATGGAGAAGAGCTACGGCGTGGATACCTCCGATGCCGCCATTCGTAAGGCCGTTGCCGAGCATAATGAAGTCTGCCGCATCATCAGCGAGATCGGTGAGATGCGTAAGGCGGATAATCCTGTTATCACCGGCTACGAATTCCACATTCTGAATCTGGTGACTTATTGCTGCCCCAAGTATCTGATTCTTCCGTACCTTCGTGAAACTCTGGAGGAGCTGAAGTCCCGCGAGCCGGACGAAAAGTCCAAATTCCGTGCCAGAGTCGCCGTGGTGGGCAGCGAGATCGACGATCCGAGTCTAACGAAGATGATTGAGGATGCTGGTGCCTTGGTGGTATCTGACCGTTACTGCTTCGGCTCTACTCCCGGCCGCGAGGTCATTGAGCTGAACGATGACGAGCCGGCTCTGGAGCAGATCTGCCGCCATTATATGGAGGTTTCCGAGTGCGCCCGATACATAAGTGATGAAAAAGTGGCACAGCGCCGCGCTACCGCAGACCGACTGGCTCGTGAATTCAAGGCCGATGGTATCATCTATGAACAGATGAAATACTGCGATTTCTGGGGCTTTGAGCGTGCATTGGTCAGCCATGTAATGTCCGAGGAAATGGGCTGGCCCGTACTGAGTATTGACCGCCTGTATAACAACCGCGGCTCCGGCCAGCTTCGTACCCGTTTCCAGGCATTTGTGGAATCCCTCGAAATCAAACGCATCCAGAAGAACGGAGGTGTCAAGTAATGGGCAAGATCCAATATCCTAACCCCAAATTCTTCCGTGCCAAAACCAAGATGAATTGGAAGGCACAGGGTGAAAATCTGAAGGAAGTCGGCGGCATTATCGTTGATATGCTTAAGGAAACCGACTGGAAAGCATTTGGCAAGAAGCAGCTTGATAACATAAAGGATAACGGTCGCCGTCTGGCCCGTGAGTACAAGACCGTCAAGGCCATGAACAAGGACGAGCTTTTAGACCTCATCAAAAACGGCGAGAAGCATTTAGGTTATCTGTATCGCAAGGGTGCTATGGCTACTGTCCGCCGTGAGTGGAAGGGTCTGGAAAGCACCGCTATCGACTTCGTGGAATGGGCCAAAATGTGGGGTTTGCTGCTGGGCACCTTCTCCAAGGATCTGGTTCCTGCTTTGAATACCACTTTCTGGTATCGCTGGATGATCTCCTATATGTGCTGCGTGGGCTTTATGGATAAGAACACCTTAGGTCAGCGCGGCAAGGCACTTAAAATGAGCCATCTGATGATTTATGATATTTTCCGCTATGTGGCGGAAAATCTGGTTCTCATGGCCAAGGCCGATAAGAAGAACGGCAACAGCGATGAGCTTAACAAGAAGATCGTTCTGGTGGATGAGATGACTATGGCACAGATCATGGCCGGTTTCCCCGATCTGCTGGGCATTCCCTATCAGTTGATGCCCGTGTTCCTGGTATCTGAAATCGACCAGTTGACCTGCATCCCCTATATTGATGCTGTGGAATCCTACGGTCTGCCTGCCGATACCTGTCCCGTTCCCTCTTCCGAGTGCGGAGCGCTGGTGGTGGATGCTCTGCCTCATATGGGCAGTTGCTTCATCTCCTCCTCCATGCCCTGCGATGGCAGTGTTATGGCATCCAGCTATATGTCCCGTCGCTTCCCCGACCTACCCACCTTCCATCTGACTTTCCCCGTCCGCTATGAGTACGAGGAAACCGTGTCGGATGCCGCAGAGGACATTAAGGCCTGCATTAAGTTCATTGAGGAGAAGACCGGCGCTAAGTGGAGCTGGGATGCTTACTTCACTGCTATGAAGCGCTTCAACGAGGAAACCAAGTATGAGCTGGAGAAGTGGGAAGTCAACAAGACCGCCTATCCCCAGATTATCGGTCCCTGCTACGAGCTGTTCCGCAAGTGGAATTATGAGATGGACGGCGGTATGGATCCCCGTGTGCCCAAGACCTGCCAAAAGGTCAACAAGCTGATGCTGGAGGCATACGAAAACCGCGAGGAAGCATGGCGCGGCAAGATGAAGTACCGCGGCATCGTGTGGTCCTGCCCCGCTCACTATTATGCCAACTTCTCCAACTGGCTGGCAAACTGCTGGGGTGTTGACATCCTGGTGGAAATGGAGTCCCTGAACTTCACCAAGCCCATGGAAACCGAGGATAAGGAAAAGGCCCTGATGGATCTGGCCCGCCTGTATGAGCGCATGGTCATGCGCCGTCATACCAATGGCGGTTACCACAATGTGGTTGATGAGCTGTGGCGTCAGTGCGAGGCATGGAATGTGGATATTATCATCATGTATCAGAACGTGGCTTGCAAGAACATGGCCACCCTGCAGGGCATTTTGGATGAGCAGTGCCGTGACAAGGGGTATCACATGATCTGGATCGAGCACGATCTGATGGATCCCCGCACCGTTTCCCGTAAGGATATGCGTGCCAAGGTCAATGAGTATATGAAGACCGTTATGCACGCCGAGCCCGTGGATCCCTCCCTGCTGGAGTTTGATGACGAGTCCTGTATGTAAGCATTTCTCATAAAATTCACTACATAAAAAGGAGTTTTACGACTATGAAATATTTTGGCGGTTGTGACGTAGGTTCCACCTACACTAAGGCAGTCATTCTGGACGAGAACGGCAAGATCTGTGCCGATACCACGATCCGCAGCAAGATCAACTCTGAGATCTCTGCCAAACTGGCTATGGAAGAAGTGCTGAACAAGGTGGGTCTGAAGTCCTCCGAAGAACTTGCATATCTGATCGGTACCGGTTACGGCCGTAATAAGGTGCCTTTTGCTGACGAGAATATCTCTGAGATCTCCTGTCACGCCATGGGTGTGCATGTCACCGATCCCTCCGTGAAGGCCATCATTGATATCGGCGGCCAGGACGTTAAGGGTATCTCCATCGATACCGACGGCACCGTGAAAAATTTTGCTATGAATGATAAGTGCGCTGCCGGTACCGGCCGCTTCTACGAGGCCATGGCCCGTTCCTTTGAAATGAGTCTGCCTGAGTTTTCCAACCTTAGCTTGACGGCCAAGAATGTGATTCCCATTACCGCACAGTGCACCGTGTTTGCAGAGTCCGAGGTTATCACCCTCGTTGGTGAAGGCAAGCCCATGGACGAGATCGCTGCTGGTATCCAGATGGCAGTTGCCAAGCGCTGCTTCGTCATGAGCAAAAAGGCCGGCGCCACTGACTCTATCACGCTGACCGGCGGCTGCGCCAAAAACGCCGGTCTGAAGCAGGCGATTGAGCATGTGCTGAAGCTGAAAGTTATCAATCTCAAGACCGACCCCCAGTTGATGGGTGCTCTGGGTGCTGCTGAGTATGCCCGTCAGAAGGGCATGGCGTAAGGAACGAAAGGAGTTCGTTATGTGCAAAGCATTTAAGATTATTTCCAAGATCATCGCGATTTTGACTGCCATTGTAGGTGTGCTGTTCGTGGTATACTTCTGGAACCTGGATCAAAAGCTGTTGGGCTGGGCTTATGTTCAGGTAAATAAGATTTTCGATCGCAAGAAGACCGACATCAAGTTCTGATGGAACTGTATCATCCGATTATTCGCAAGGTGGCCGAGCAAGTCGGTTTCTCCACCCCTCGCGTATTTCCCTACGATCCTGCCAAGGCATGGACAGATACCGGCAATTTTGAGCTTGTCATGCTGCGTGACGCAGCGTATGAATTGGGCGGTGAAAATAAGCCGGCAGTCAATTTCACCTGTGTCACTACCAGCCCCCAGTTGGTGAACAAGGATGAAATTTTCGTTTACGGTCCTGACTTGAACGAGTTGAAGGCCGATTCCGCCTATGCCCGTATTACGCTCCTCCGTGTCGGTGACATTGAAAGTGATGACGAGAACGATACGGAGCAGGCATTCCGCGCGATCCAAGACATGGATTTCGTCAAGTACCGTGTATTTCCCAAGGGTTATATGATCCGAACCTCCTCTGAGAGCAATCGTGAACAGGTGCGTATCAGCAAGGAGTCCATTCGTGATGGCATTACCTTTGAGAAAATCGGCAATCGTTTTATTCGGCAGTATAAAGAGAATCCCAATATTCTTAATGTCAAACTGCTGTTTATTACTGCGCCCGATGCCGACTATACCGGGCTTATGAAAAGTGCCAAAAATGTCCATGACATTACCATGTCTTTGACCAAAATTCTGGAGGGTATGCCCACCGATTGCGGTTCATGCAACCTCAAGTCCATTTGTGACGAGGTAGAGGGCATGCGCGAACTGCATTTCGGCAAGGAAAAACACACGACTGAATAAAACAGCAACCCTCTGCCGCATATGGCAGAGGGTTCACTCCATAAGGTAGATGATCATGTTGCAATCTCACAATGATAAACGCTGGCTTTTCCCGATTTTACTGATTACCGCAGCTACATTATCGATCTATGCCGCGTTTCTGATTTCCGATTTTTATCACGGTCAAACAACGGATACATATCAAATTACCATCGACCGGCAAAGTGAAACGCCCGACCTTGTCGAAGAATCGCAAGCAGAGGAGGAACCAACCCCCATCGCCGGCAACTTTACAGCCAGCAAAAACGGAGAGAAATACCACAGGACAGACTGCCGGCATGCCGCCGGCATCAAAGAGGTGAATCGTATTTCCTTTGCCACCGTTGACGATGCGGTCGCAGCCGGTTACGAGCCGTGCGGCGTTTGCCACCCCGACAAATAAAAACCGACAACAGCGATTTGCCGTTGTCGGTTTTTCTATTCATTTCCGCAAGCTTTACTTCCACAAACTGCAAATCAGGTCTGTATAAGCTGACGGGTTGTCAATAGGCAAACCGGCGATCAACTGTGCCTGATTAAAAAGAATTTCCGCGTATTTCTTCGCCTTTTCCGGTTCAATGATACGAGCCGTTTCAAAGGCAATAAACGCCGGATGATCTACATTCAGCTCCAGAATACGCTTTGCCTTAATATTCATATCCGGTTGCATGGCTTTAAAATACTTTTCCATCTCAAATGTTACGCCCTCGCCGCTGCTAAGGCAAACCGGATGCGTTTTCAGCTTGGCAGAGGCCTTTACCTCATCCACACGGCCACCTAATGTTTCCTTGATGAAGTCAAACGCTTCCTTATGGGCATCCGTTTCGTCCGTTTTTTTCACGTCGTCCAGCTCCAAATCGCCATCAATAGCGCTGCGGAAGGGCTTATCCTTGTAAGTCCGGAACAGATCGGAAATAAATTCATCGGCCTGATCGGTGAAATACAGGATCTCCATATTGTGATCCTTCAAAATCTCCGTCTGAGGCATATGATCAATGGCCTCCACACTGTCGCCGGCAGCGAAATAGATAAACTTCTGCTTCTCGCTCATGCGGTCCACATATTCGCCCAGCGTCACCAGCTTCTTTTCCGTAGAGGAGTAGAACAGAAGCAGATCCTGGAGCTGTTCCTTCTTAGAACCGTAATCGTCCAACGCGCACAGCTTCAACTGACGGCCGAAGTTCTGATAGAACTTCTCATATTCCTCGCGTTCATCGCGCAGCATGCGTTCCAGTTCGGCCCTAATTTTTTTCTCCAGATTATTGGAGATCACCTTCAGTTGACGGTCATGCTGCAGCAGTTCGCGGGAAATGTTCAAGCTCAAATCCGGAGAATCCACCACACCGCGCACAAAGTTGAAGCAATCGGGCAGCAAATCGGCGCACTTGTCCATGATCATTACACCGGCACTGTAAAGCTGCAGACCCGGCTCAAAATCGTCTGTATAGTACTTGTTATTCGCCTGGGAGGGAATGAATAGCAGCGCTTTGTAGGTCACGGCACCCTCCACAGACGCCGTGATCACCGACTGCGGTACTGTATGTTCACCAAATCGTTCCTGATAGAATGTATCGTATTCCTCTTTGGTGACCTCACTCTTTTTCCGCTGCCACAGAGGCATCATACTGTTGAGGGTATCGTACTCGAAAACTTCCTCGTATTCGGGATTTTCCTTGGAACTGCCCTCTTTCAGTTGCGGATGGGGCATCAGCATCTTGATGGGGAAGCGGATATAGTCAGAGTACTTTTTCACCAGCTTGTACAGAGGATATTCGCGCAGATACCGGCTGTACTCGTCCTTTTCCTCGCCGTCTTCCTTGATATGCATGATAATATCCGTACCGACAGACGCCTTCTCACACGGTTCAATGGTGTAACCCTCCACGCCGGAGGATTCCCAGCGATATGCCTGCTCCTCACCGTACTTTTTTGTGACCACAGTGATATGGTCTGCCACCATGAAAGCCGAATAGAAACCCACGCCAAATTGACCGATAATGTCCGTTTCCTCTTTGGCGTTGTCGTCCATTTCCTGGCGGAATTGAAAACTGCCGCTGGATGCGATCACACCCAGATGACTTTCCAGTTCCTCCTTGCTCATACCGATACCGTTGTCGCTGACAGTCAGCGTGCGGTTCTCTTTATCAAGCACCAAACGAATTTCAAAATCCTCACGCTTCATACCCACTTTGTCATCTGTCAAGCTGAGATAGCACAGCTTATCAATGGCATCGGAAGCATTGGAGATGATCTCCCGCAGGAAGATTTCCTTATGCGTATAGATCGAGTTGATCATCAAATCCAGCAAGCGTTTTGATTCCGCTTTAAATTCCTTTCTTTCCAAAAAAAGACCTCCTCATTTGATTCACTACGGTAGAAACGAGGGCCCGCGAAAGCGACCCTCGTTTCGTCTTGATTACTTTTTTCTTCCCAGCAGGAAAAACACACCGGACACAACCATTGCGGCTGCTGACACGATCATCGCCGCAAATAGCAAAGGTTGTTTGTTCACAGCAGCAAATTGTTTCACCTTAGCACCTGCAAACTTCACAAGCTTGCCGCTTCCCTTTGCCAACAACCGCGTAGTTGTTGCCACGGTTTTTTTCACAATATCCAGCAAGAATTCCGCCGTTTGTATGGCTGCATTTTTCAGAAAATATTTCACTTTTTCCATGTGCAATCTCCTTATTTACGCTGATTATATTACCATCATCTCATAAATCTGTCAATGGCAGCATTGAGTTGTCCAATGGCCTGGGTATCGTTCTCCTCTACTGCATCGACAATACAATGTTCAATGTGATCTTTTAAAATCACGCGTCCGGTACTGTTCAGGGCCGAAATGACAGCGCTGAGCTGCATCAACACCTCTGCACAGTCCTCGCCGCGTTCCACCATTTTTCGGACAGATTCCAGATGCCCCTGTGCGCGAGACAGCCGATTCAGCACCGCCTTGGTCTGAGTGTGGGAATGGGCATGATGATGGTGATGATGGCCGTGTTCGTGTATCTGTTCATCCATGGAAATAACCTCTTTTTGCAAGTGCCTTTCGTTCCTTACGCCATACCCTTCTGACGGGCATACTCAGCAGCACCCAGAGCGCCCATCAGTTGGGGATCGGTCTTGAGATTGATAACTTTCAGCTTCAGCACATGCTCGATGGCCTGCTTCAGACCGGCGTTTTTGGCACAGCCGCCGGTCAGCGTGATAGAGTCGGTGGCGCCGGCTTTTTTGCTCATGACGAAGCAGCGCTTGGCAACTGCCATCTGGATACCGGCAGCAATCTCATCCATGGGTTTGCCTTCACCCACCAGCGTAATGACCTCGGATTCTGCAAACACGGTGCATTGTGCGGTAATGGGAATCACATTCTTGGCCGTCAAGCTCAGGTTGGAAAACTCAGGCAGACTCATTTCAAAGGAACGGGCCATGGCCTCGTAGAAGCGGCCGGTACCGGCAGCGCACTTATCATTCATAGCGAAATTCTTCACGGTGCCGTCGGTGTCGATGGAGATACCCTTGACGTCCTGGCCGCCAATATCAATGATGGCCTTGACGGAGGGGTCGGTAACATGGACACCCATAGCGTGACAGGAGATCTCGGAGATATTCTCGTCAGCGAAAGGCACCTTATTACGGCCATAACCGGTACCGATCAGATATGCAAGTTCTTCGGAGGAATTCAATCCCACCTTGCTGAGCACTTCTTCCATAGCCAGCTTGGCAGAAATCTCGGAATTGATCTTGCTGCGGATGGTGGTATCGGCGCAGATCTTGCCGTTTTCGTCCAGAATGACTGCCTTAGTGTAGGTGGAACCTACATCGCAACCGCCAAAATATTTCATAGTCCTATATCCTCCTCTTACTTGGTGCCGTAGTCAATATGGGGCTTGTTCATTTCATAGGGAGCCTTCAGGGGATCCTTGCGCTCCATCTTGTCATAGTGCTTTACCAGGAAAGGCTCTACACCATGGAAAATGGCCTTGCCATCCAGATCGAAAAAGAAAACAGCAAACAGTGCAGCATAGATGCCGCCGGCGATGAGCAGGATCTTGCCCAGAATCTTCAAAAATTTCTTCATTACTTTTTCCTCCTCTTACCAGCCCTGAGAATCATCGAAGTCCAGCAGGGACGGGTCGATAGGCTCTTCATGCATGACGGTGGTCATATAGTCGTTAATGATGGTACGGATCTCACTGCGGGATACGGTACGCTTATCGGGCAGAGCGTGAGGCATCCAGATGGCGTGGATATCACGGGCACGGAACTCATCCTCGAACATACCGTGAACACCCTGCATACCCTTGCACTGCAGCTGGTCATACATCATGACCATATCGCAATGGAATTTCTCCATGTACTCCCACAGCTCGAAGATGTGGTGCATACCGCCGACGGCCATACGGCGCATGGGAGCCCACTCATGATAGCGAGCCATATCCAGAACGGTATTGTCCAGATTATCGGTACGGATAGTCATGTTGAACATCAGAGAGTCCATATTAATAATAGTGTTCAGACCCCAGCAGTTGTAAGCCCAAGTACACCAGTTGGAGTAATACAACGGTGCGCAGGACCATGCGATCACGCGGTGGCGGGTCTTGGGGAAGGTATCGATTCTCTGCTCGACGCACTTCTCCATGATCTTGCGTACGCGCTTATCTGTTCTATGCCAGATGGGATTATCGCCATACTGGGACTGATAGATGCGGTACAGAGCCTGTGCCACGCCGTTGATGGGATAATGATTGGTGTTTGCGGCCACGTCCCACTTCTCCCACTCGAAGCGCTGCAGCTCGTTCTGGCTTTCCAGACGCTTGTTCATCAGGTCAAAGTTCGGTGCCACGCCGGTCTGCTCCTCCACGAACTTCCACAGCTCGCGGATCTCGTTGGCACAATGCTCCTGAACCAGAGGATCGTCAAACTGCATGGGCTGAGGCATAGCAAACAGGGGCTTATCCCACAGCCACTCCTGCAGTACGGTGCTTGCAACAGAACCGTCGCAGGCCTCGTTGGTGGACACCATGAAAGGAGCGTAATCGGGCATATCGTCCAGCACGAACAATCCGGCCTCTGCCTGACACATGGGACATGGGTCACCGGGCAGACCGATGGACTGCACCGCGTCGATGTAGTTCAGAACGGTATGGTTGTTAACGTGGCAGGTGACGAAGTAAGGGATCATCTCCATGGGCACGTTCTGGAACTTATCAGACCAGGGATAGAACACGCCGCCCCACAGGGTTTCCTTGTGGGCAATGGTGTGCTTCCACGTATCGTTATGCTTGCCGCCGTGCATATTGGCATCAGCCTTGAGCATATTCAGGATCTGCTGTACGGAAACACCCACCATGGCGTTATAGTGCCATGCGCTGGCGCGCAGGGTCTCACCGCGCATACCTTCCAGACCGCGGTCGAACCAATGCAGAACGGGCAGATAGGCCTGACCGATCCAACGATAGCGCCACAGGCCCTTGACAAACAGGGGCAGGCCCTCCAGACCGCCGCTCTTAAGTACCTCAGCCACGATGCTGCCGTAGTTATACAGCCAGATCATGTTGAAGTAGTACATGGTGTCCTTGAAGCCGCGCCACTCACGGTGCTTGTAAAGGCCGGTCTTTTCGCAGTACAGATCGCCCAGACGGCGTTCACCATGGGGCTTGCCGTACCAGAAATCCTTGGCCAGCTTCTTATAGTCAATGTCCTTCAGCTTTTTCAGGTCAAACTTTTTCATTTCTTGGCACCCCCCTGAATCTTCTTGATTTCAACGCTCTCAATAAATGCCTGGAATCGGGTACGCAGCTGACCGGAAGCGGAGTTCACATATTCCTTCTCGATAGAGCAGGTGGGAATACCGAAATCGCGAGGCAGCACGATGGCATCAATGGTTCGCTCATAGCTCCAGTATTCGCAGAACTTGTTGGATACCACGATCATGCCGTCCGCCTTGTATTCCTTGGCGATATCGGCCAGATACTTTTTGCGCTGACGCATATCATTGGCGGGCATAAAGCGGGGGCAGTAGCTGGTTTCCAGATAGTGACGGGCAATGGCCTCCAACGGGGACTGACCCTCAGCCACCACAATCTCCTCACGGCCGGGCAGACTGCCGTAGCAATGACGATCAGCCACCACCAGTGCGCCGCAGCTCTCAATCAGCTGAGTAAAGGCGGGGTCATCGTTTTCAGCACCGGCCAGTACTACCTTGCAGCGGTAATTGGGCTTGGCGTCTGCCTGACGGGTCTTCATCTCCTCTGCCGTTTCACGCAGATAGGGCAGAATTAAGTACTTGGGGCAAACCAGACTCACCAGCTGGATCACCTGGAACTCATAACCGGTAATGGTGGGCACGTCCAGCTTGCGGTAGTTGCCGATCTCGGTAATCAGGCGGCAAACCTCGTTGTGCTCCTCTATGGCCTTCATCATCGCCTCGTCGGAGGTATCGATGCCGAAATTGTCTTTCAGTTTACCCAGCACGTGGCACTCCAACTGCTTGCGATAATGCTCGACACTGTTCTCGTTCTTCTTGAAAGGCACGTCGATGAACTCGCAGAAGAAATCGGGATTCTGAATGATGTTCATATCCGACACGGAATCAATCTTCTTCTGCTGCAGATGCTCCTGGAAACGGCAGGTCACCGTGCAGGTTTCCGTTGCCATCTGGGCATCCAGGAAGTTGAAGCCACCCTCCAGCGCGCGCTCCATCAGACTGCGGCCATAATGGCAGGTGCGGTTGGACATATAGTAGGTAGCCATATCGGGGCTGCCGCTGCGAGGAGCACGCAAACGCACGCCAAAGCAGCCGGGCAGATCGAGCAAGACCTCGGGCATGAAATAGCAGGTGTAGCCCAAGCAGCGTTTGCCATCGTCTTTCGCCTGTTTGACCAGATCATTGTTTGCCTCTTGCAGCAGATTCTCAAAAAAGATGAGATGCTTCAGGTCTCTCATTTACTCTTCCTCCTCAAATTCTAATCACACACAAATTGAAACTATTTATAACAAAATTATACATATATTTATTTTTACTGTCAATCATTTTGTATTATTTGTCTAATTATTTATTAAATTTCCCGATTTTTCTTTGCATTCGTTTTGACTTCTCCCCTTCGTCATGCTACAATGAAAAAAAAGATAAGCGAGGTAACCGCTATGAGCGAACACACCCACGATCACGACCATCCCCATCATCATGACCACACTTCCCGCGAAGAATCATTGGCATTGCTGATCTATATGCTCGGTCATAATCGCCACCATGCAGAAGAATTGCATACATTATCCCACGATTTGGAAGGCGAAGCCGCGCAGTTGATTCACGAAGCGGTTCTTGATTTCGAACTGGGCAACGATAAATTGGCTGAAGCACTGCAAATTCTGCAGGAAGGAAAAGGAGAATAACCATGTGTCTTTCTACTGTATATACCATGGTCGATGAAAGCAAGCGACTTCTCTGCAAAAATATTGCCGGAGTGAAAGTGGACGGTGATCAGTTGATTTTTACTGACATCATGGGGCTCCCCACGGTGGTTACCGCCACGATCGAGCGCATTGACCTGATGGATAATTTCATTTATATTCGCCAAAAGTAAAAAATGTCAAGAAAAGAGGGTTCACGTTGAACCCTCTTTTTGCATCACAGTTTTCTCTTAAAGTACGCATACATGAATCATATGCCGCATAGGCTTGTCTTAACAAATATCACCGACTGAGAAAGGAAGAATTGGGCAGATGAAGCGTACTTTGCGTCGTATCACAGCACTCCTGCTATCGGCTCTGACATTGTGGATCGTCATTGCAACGATAGAAAGTCCCGACCTTCCGGCGGCATGGAACGCCATTCGCCAGGATCAACTGTCCCGGCATATTCTGCAATGGGAAATCGGAGATTTTTTCACTGCGTCTCCCCTATCCGTTGCCACATCGCTGGCACTGCAGCAGTCGCCGTTTCTTTTGGCAGCACAGTCCTCTCTGTCCGCGAGCAATACACCTTCAGAAGATACAGTGCCAAACGACACGCCTGACGATCCATCCAAGATCGATGACAAAACCTCGCTGTTGCCGTATACAGGCAGCAAATTAACATTTACCGATAACGGTGTTCCTTCTCAAACCACGATACCAAGCAAAACCACGGGCTACACGATCATCAACGGTGTCTATATTAAAAATACCACCGATCGTGTCATCGACACAAAGCTTGTGGGCGGCGGTCATTTCTCTGCCACCTATCAGCCAGATGCTTCTCCGCAAGTGTTGATTCTGCATTCTCACGCCACCGAGGCATACACCATGCCTGCTAATCAATCCTATAAAGCCAGCGGCACTTGCCGCACAAAGAATACGGAATATAATGTCGTTCGCGTTGGAGACGAGATCGCCGCCGTGCTGTCAAGCTACGGCATATCCGTTCTGCATGATCGTACGCTGCACGATGACCCTGATTATAACGATGCCTATTCCAATTCATACGATGCCATCGAATCGTATCTTGACAAATACCCCTCACTTGTTTATGTGCTGGATATTCACCGTGATGCCGTAGAAGATGCCAGCGGGCAGCAGTACAAGTTGGTCAGTGAGGAGGATTCCCATGCCGCTCAATGCAGTATTGTTCTGGGCAATTCCTTCGACCACTGGCAGGATAATCTCACGCTGGCCGTTGCCGTGCAGCAAACGCTTAACGCACAGCATCCCACGTTGATGCGGCCCATTACCATGCGAAGTTATCGCTATAATCAGCAGCTCACA
Source organism: Eubacteriales bacterium (assembly GCA_030529655.1). Taxonomy (GTDB): domain Bacteria; phylum Bacillota; class Clostridia; order Oscillospirales; family Oscillospiraceae; genus Vescimonas. The sequence continues at coordinate 21,553 of JAUMWJ010000002.1, read as the reverse complement.
AACGGCTCACTTTTGGTAGAGATCGGTGCCGCAGGCAATTCGTTAGATGAAGCTCTTTACAGCGCACGACTATTTGCACAGGGCTTTGCGGAGACGATTCTGAAATAGCAACACGATTTTTCTCCGCCGCCTATTCTACCTCCTCGCGTATACCGGGTCGATAGTTCTCCCCTACTATTTGCAGCAATATTCCTCCGGCAGAAAGCTCTGTTAAACGCTCCTGCAGTCGCTGGGCGCCATCCTCCGGCAGCGATGCGATAACCGTCACATCCGCGCCGTAATTCGTATTATCGACCAATCCGCCTAATGTACTGATTTCCAGCTTCACACGCTCTAAAAGAGGATAGGGGCAGTGCAAACTCACTTGGCTCCATAATCCCATAGTCGCCGCACCGGCTGCCGACAGCGCATCCTTGGCACTTTTGCTGTAAGCGCGAGTCAAACCGCCGGCACCCAGCAGAATACCGCCGAAATAGCGGGTCACCACACAGCACACATTGGTCACATTCTCCCGTTGAAACACCTTCAGCATGGGTTGTCCTGCCGTGCCCTGTGGTTCGCCGTCATCGCTGTATCGCACGATGTTGTCACCGATGAGATAACACCAGCAGTTGTGTCGTGCGTCATAATACTGCGATTTCATAGCTTTAATGTGCGCCTGTGCTTCCTCCTCCGTTTCCACGGGCCAGATATGGCCAATAAAACGGGAACGTTTTTCCACAAACTCACTCTCTGCTATTTCGTAAGGAACACGAAATTTCTTTATTCCCATTCCTCTTTTTCCTCCACCCATCCTTCAATATAGTCCTTGATCTGCCCCATAATTTTCGGAGTACACACTGCCACCACATCAATGGCTGCCGTGTATTCCACGCTCTCCACCTTGGCCTCGCGGTACAGACTGTCCAGCAATCCTGCTTTGTCGTAGGGCAAATGGATGGTTACACGGCGTGTACCCTTGTCAAGCTTTTTGTCAATGGCAGCCATCAAATCGTCGATACCCTCGCCGGTTTTGGCAGAAATCGCCACCGCATCTTCTTCCTTAGGCCATTGGCCGGTAAACGCCAAATCAGACTTGTTATACACACGAATGCAAGGGATGTGATCGGCTTTTAATTCCGCAATCAGATGATCCACGATCTGCGCCTGCTGCTGCCATTGGGGATGGGATGCGTCAATCACATGGAGCAGCAGATCCGCATATTCCAGCTCCTCCAGCGTGGCCTTAAACGCCTCTACCAACTGATGAGGCAGCTTGCGGATAAAGCCAACGGTATCAGAGATCACCACATCCAGCGTATCGCTGACGGTCAATAGCCGTGTGGTGGTGTCCAATGTATCAAACAAACGGTTGTTGGCAGGGATCCCTGCCCCGGTAATGGCATTGAGCAGCGTAGATTTTCCGGCATTGGTGTAGCCCACGATGGCCACCACGGGGATCTCGTTTTTCATCCGGCGCTGACGCTGGGTACTGCGCACACGGCGCACTTCCTCCAGTTCTTCCTTCAGCTTGTCGATCTTACGGTGAATGTGGCGTCGGTCAGTCTCCAACTGAGTCTCACCGGGTCCCTTGGAACCGATGGGGCCTTTGCCGCTGGTACCTGCCTGACGCTCCAAGTGGGTCCACATACCGATCAAGCGCGGCAGCAGGTACTGATACTGTGCCAGTTCCACCTGCAAGCAGCCCTCTTTCGTCTTGGCGCGCTGGGCAAAAATATCCAGGATCAGGCCGCTGCGGTCGATCACCTGTACACCGGTCATTTCGGTCAAGACACGGATCTGGGAGGGGCTTAAGTCGTTGTCAAAGATCACCATGGTGGCGTGTTCCTCCTGCACCATGCGCTTGACCTCCTCCACCTTCCCCTCGCCGATAAAGCTGTGGGGGTCGGGCTTCTCCCGGCTTTGCAGGATGGTCCCCACCACTGAACCGCCGGCGGTATCTACCAAAGCCGCCAGTTCCTCCAAACTCTCCTCATCGGCGTTGTCCTCGCGCAATACGGGGCTTCGCAAACCCACCAGCACCGCGTAATCTCTCTTTTTCTCTTCCTGTACTTTCAGTTCCATAAAATACTCCGCAAAAAATGATTTGGTCTTATTATAATATACATTGCCCCAAAAGTAAAATAAAACCCGTATCGAAAGATACGGGTTTTATCAAAGGTGTCATTACTTGTCCAGACCGAAACGCTTGTTGAACTTAGCCACGCGTCCGCCGGTATCCACCAGCTTCTGCTTGCCGGTGAAGAAGGGGTGACACTTAGAGCAGACTTCCACGCGAATATCCTTCTTCGTAGAACCTGTCTCAATCACATTACCGCAGGCGCATTTAATAGTAGTCTGCTGATAATTGGGATGGATTCCTTCCTTCATTGCTCTCGTTCACCTCTTTCTGGTTCATTTGTCGTCTGCGAAAAACCCACAAACGCAACTGTGATGATACCATATGTTGTGATAAATTGCAAGCACTTTTTACGAATTTCACAAAGAAATTTCGCTGCCCGTGGCAAAAAAGTACAATTTCCGTTCCACTACCGGACGCTCAAGCACACGGCTGAGTGCTTGGGAGTAGGCATCAATCTGCGCTCGGTAATGTGCGGCACGCTCTGTTTCCTCTCCGGGACGGATACGGTCGGTCTTGAAATCAACGATCACCAGTCCCTCCGGCGTGTCAAAGGCACAGTCCACCACGCCTTGCAGCATCATCTCATCGCCCACGCCATCGGAATCATACCAAGTCGCCGGCATCAACAGCGCAAAGCGATACTCGCGGTATACATTTTCCGCATTCCGTATCCTGTTTGCCAAATTCGAACATAAAAACGCATCTATCTTCTCGCAATCCACAGCCTTTTCCTGTTGGGGAGTCAACAGCCGTTTTTCCTGCATTCTCGCCACCTGCTCCTGCACGTCAAGGTCGCTGTGCAAATCTAAGTACTGCATGGCAAGATGCATGGCCGTTCCCTTTTCTGCGGCGGACAAGCCCTGCTGCTGCCGCAAAAACTGTGGCTGATCAAAAGTGATCCTGCGTCGCGCGGTAGGCGCACCCTCTGCCATTTCCTCATCCAATTCACGCCCCTTTAGCTGTGTTGCCGTGACCTTTGAGGGGATCTCACAGGCGCTTTCATAGGGATAAACCGCCTCCAACGCAGCAGGATCAAAGGCTGATTCTACGGTGACCGCCTCATCTGTTTCTTCTTGCTGCTCTGTCACCACCGCAGGATTTTCCCATAGATGTACAAGCCAACCACCCTCGGCAGCGGCAGGTTCTTCTACTTCCATGTCAGCCCAACGGCGAATCGGTGCTGCCTCTGCCGTACACAGAAGTGGTAATAAGATCCAATCACCCAGCGATTTGGCATTGCTCACTGCCTCCGGCGGTACAGGGCATCGTGTCACGCTGATTAAGTCACAAATATGCTTACGCCCGTGTTTCAGGCAGTCCACCATGATCAGTTTTTCCTTCGCGCGGGTCATGGCCACATAGAGGATCCGCATCTCCTCGGCCTTACTCTCTCTCTGCAGTGTCATAGCCACCGCTTTTTTGGCAATGGAATCGTAACGGATCCGACGCTTCAAATCCACACATTCCGTACCCAACCCCAGTCTGGGATGCACCAACACCGCCCGCTTCAGATCCTCCTCATTGAAGCTCTTATGCAGATCAGCCAGTATCACCACCGGAAATTCCAAACCCTTCGACTTATGAATACTCATGATCTGAACACCGCCGGCGGTTTGGTTGGTGCAGATCACAGGTGGCTTGTCGCTCTCTAACAAGTCATGTAGATGCGTCACAAAATCGAACAGTCCCGTCTTTCCTGCTGCCGTCTGATGCTCGGCATAAGTCGCCAGTGCCAACAGATTGTTCTTTCTTGCTTCACCGCCGTCCATAGCACCAAATACAGCCAAAACATGGCAGGTATGATAGATTTGCCAGATCAGTTGGTCCACCGACAGGTCGCAGGCGCTCTCACGCAGAGAACGGAGCATCAAAAGAAATTCCACCGTTTTCTCGTCTGTGTCTAACTGCAGCGCATCGTAAAAATCTCCCTCTCTCGTTAGGGATCGGATACGCGCCAGATCATCAGGTATAAAGCCAAACAGCGGTGATCGCAGTACGGAGATCAACGGTACATCCTGTCGGGGATTGTCAATGATCTGCAAAAAAGAGAGCAGAACGGCAATTTCCATCGTGGCAAAAAATGTGGCATTTTCATCACTGCTGCACGGGATATTCTGTTGTGCCAGAGCGTGTGTAAAGGATTTTAACCTTGCACGGGGTGAACGCATCAGAATGACAATATCCTCCGGGCAAACGGGTCGCATCTCACCGTCCGCGCCTTGTACAGGGTACTTCTCGTCCAGTAGCGTTCGGATTCTCTGCGCCACGAATCTGGCTTCAACCTCAGTGCGGTCAAACACCTCCTCGTCGGTGTTTTCCACATTCACCAAATGGAACTCCGTTTCGCAATCCGTCCGCGGCAGATAATATTCCGCGCCGAAATACAATTTTTCCTCCTTACCGTAATTCATCTCACCCATCTGCCGGGACATGATGTTGGAAAAAACAAAGTTTGCAGCGCCAAGCACCTCTTTGCGTGAACGGAAATTACGCGACAGAAGCACCTTGCGCGCTTCACCCTCCTCAGCGTTTTCGGCATCGCAGTAGCGCAAATACTTCTCCAAAAAGATCGTAGGGTCAGCCAGACGGAAGCGATAAATACTCTGCTTCACATCGCCCACCGCAAATAGGTTCCGCTCCTCTCGGGATATAGCACGGAAGATACAATTTTGCACCTCATTGGTGTCTTGGTATTCATCCACCATGACCTCCCTGTATCGACCGGCGATCTGCCGTGCCAATTCTGAGGGCGCACCGTTTTCATCTGTCAAAACGGTAATGGCATAGTGTTCCTGATCGGAAAAGTCCATGACATTGCGGCGTATCTTTTCCGCCTGATACGCCTGATCAAATTCTCGGGTCAAGCGAATCAACGCCAGCATGGCAGGTGCCATTGTGCGCAGATCGTCCAGATAATCCGCTGAGGAAACCTCATAGATTGCGGTTATTTTTTTCAGTTCCTCTTTGCACTGCTTTAAAAGTACCTGTGCGCGTTGTTTTTCCGCTGCGTATTCCTCGCCGCGTACCGCACCCATACGGCGAAATACAGGCTGTATGCGTCCCATTGCCTCCCAGCCCTGCTGCGCTGCCGTTCCATATTGCCGCAGTTGCGATGCCACTTCTGAGAATCGGTCAGCATAGGCAAGATATAACGGCTGACATGATTCCATATTCCGGGCGGCATTGTCCAGTTGTGTCGCCCAGAAGTCAGCGCGGCGCAAGGTATCCTCGATTATCACCTGTCCAAAGGAGGATTTCACTAAGTCCTCCGGCAGGCATTCCCAATCAGCGCGTATCTTTTCCAACCACTGTAAGGGATGGGGATGGCTTTGGATCTTTTCGTGCAGCTCCAGTACCAGCGCCTGCAGTCTACGGTCATCCCTGCCGGCACCCAGCGTTTCCGCCAACAGGAGATCCTGTTCATCTTCCTGCTCCAACGATTGATAAAAGCTTTCCAGCACACGATCCAGTACGCGCTGACGCATCAGCAGCGCTTCCCGATCGTCCAGCACACGAAAATCGGGGGTCAAGGCATGGGAATCCACACCGGGCAAAAGATGCACATTTTCGCGCAGTAAGCCCGCACAAAAGGCGTCTACCGTTTTGATGTCCGCCTGATAGACACGTAGCATCTGACGGCGCAGATGACGGTTTTCCGGTTCCTCTGCCACACGGCGGCTTAATTCCTGCGCGATTTTACCCCGCAGTTCTGCGGCTGCTGCTTTGGTATAGGTAATAATGAGAAAATCGTCCACATGACAGCGCTCTTCCTGCATATAGGCAAACAGACGCTCTACAAGCACCTTGGTCTTGCCGGATCCTGCCGCCGCCGAAACCAGCAAGCTGCCGCCGCGGTCATGTACCGCTGTCGCCTGTTGGGGCGTCAGTTTGATCTCCGCCATATGTCTCCTCCTCTCCCGTTTTCTTTTCTACAAACTGCCAGAACACATCCGGCTCCACTTTTCCGATAGAGCGCATCTTGTCATTTCCCCGTCCGTCCTCAAAACAGCAAGCCGAGGCAAATTCGCAGTAGGTGCAGGCATTGTCCTGTGGGCCACGACTGCAAGGATCAGCGTCAATATTGCCCTGGGACAGCTCCCGTGCAATCTCATGCAGCAGCTTGTCCACATACCGTCCCAACTTTCCAAGCTGTGTTGCGGTAGCGATACCGCCGCTGATACCGCCCTCTTTCCCCACGTGAATCGGCAGATAGCATGGTGATTCCAATGCACTGTGCTCCATGGCCTGCAGCACCTCCGGCTGCGAGAGCACCATGCCGCTTCTCCGCAGTTCTTTTTCCATGGCCTGCTGCAATTTTTCCGCAGAAATGCTGCGCTCCTGCCTTAAAATCTCATCACGCGCCGGTAAATACAGCACACCTGCCGGCACGATAGGCATACCAAAATATGCTTCGCCTTCCCTTTCCAGCGCAAACAGATACAGCAGCATCTGGATCCCCAATCCGTATTGCAGATCGGATAAGTCAAACTTCTTGTGGCCCGTCTTGTAGTCCACCACGCGCAAATACAGCTTCCCGTCATGTATCCAACCGTCCACGCGGTCCACCTTGCCGCCCACACACAATGTGGTATCACCCTCATGGATCGTCACCGCAGGCAGATCACCGTTGGCGCTGAAGTCCAGTTCAAATGCCATGGGTTTAAAATCCGACTGCGCCAGCTCATCGGCTATGTTTTCGATAATCGCCACCGCTGTATGCCGTAAGCGGCCGAAAAGGTAGCGGAATCGGGCACTTTTTTCCTGATAGCGGTCAATTTGTGTGGTGGCATAAAGATCCACATAATGCTTGACAATGCGATGCAGTTCGTCCTTTTCCATCTTTCCGTAGCCGCCCTTTTCCATCACATCACGGGTAACATTTTCCAGCAAATAATGGATAAAGGTGCCAATTTCCGGTGCTTCAAAGCCAGCGCTTTTGCGCTCCTTGGCACGGAGGCCGTACTGCATAAAATAACCGAAATGGCATTTTTTCACCTGATCCATGCGGGAGGCCGACATCCGGATACTGTTGCCGTAGAGGGAACGCACCGCTTCCGGCGACAGACGACCTCGCTGTATTTGCTTGGCTCGTTCCATGGCAAGCAGTGCGTTTCGATAGGGTACAAGGGCGGAGAAATACTGCCATAACCTGTGGTTGTCTCCCGCCATCTCCAGCGCTGTCTCCACCATTTCTCCCCGGTAAGACAAGTCCTCATGCTGACGTTTCACCTTCGGAAACAGCTTCTCGATACGCTCCACCACAAAAGACGGACGCAGCTGTGCGCCGTCAAGATCAGTAGTCGGATAGCTGACAGCAAGTAATTCCGTAGGCTGTGCAAGACACGCATAAATATTTTGCAATTCATGATCCAGCGGATCAAAAGTCGCATCGGAAAGCAAGATCTCACGCTGCTGCAATGCTGCGCGATCTTCCTCATCTAAAATGCCGCTGCCACTGTTCACACCGGGCAGCACATGATCATTGGCGCCCAGTAAAAACAGGCACTTCACACGGTGGCGGTCATTGCGGGTGATCTCGCTGACCTTCACCTGATCCAAAGTTGCAGGGATGGAGCCAACACTATACTGTGTCAGCACCAAACGTAAGAGTTTGGCAAACTCCTCGCCGGAAAGCTCCGTATCCCCCAAAATTTCCACAAACTGATCCAACACATCACAGAAGATCGTCCAAAGCTGCTGATACTCCTCCGCCAACTGTACATGTCCGCTCTCAAACAGTATTTCCGCCTTTTTCTGAAGCGTCTTAGGCACGTCGGATGCCGCAGCAAATGTGTAAAGCAGTTTTGCTTTCTCCTTGGCTGTTGGCAATGATTTCATGCCATCGCTTAAGGGCAACAGCGTGCTTTTGATCCGGCTTCGGATTCGGTTGATCTCCTCCAGTCGCGTCCTACGCTCTTCAGTCATCTCCTGACCGTAACCGTCGGGATTTGCTGTCCAATCGCCGTCACGCAGCCACATATTACCACGAATATCCCAGCAGATCACATAGTTTTCCAGTATATCACATTCATCAACTGTGATCCCTGCCATACCGGTTTTCAAATACCGGAACATATCCTCATACTCAAAACCGCCCGTCACCGCATCAACAGCACTTAAAAGGAATGTGAGGATCGGCTTTTGCAGAATATCACTGCGGCGGCTCAGATAGACCGGGATTCCGCTGCGCCGAAAAATATTCTCTAAAATCGGGCCGTATTCTTCCATATTTCTGGCCGACACAGCCATATCGCGGAACCGATACTGTCCGCTGCGCACCAAGCGCAAAATCCGCGCCGCTGTCGCTTCCACTTCGGTATAGGCCGTTCCCGCTTCATAGAGGTGAATCTGCTCCGTTTCTTCCTCCCACGGTGTATCTGCGCCAAAAAAGTGAGCTTCTAAGTGCTCTAACGCTGTATTGACAGTATTTGTAAAGTATTCTACCTTGCACGCAATGCCACATTCCTTTGCCATGCGGATCAGGCGTTCTTTCTGCTGCAAGGCATTGAGAAAAAGCGGAGTATCTCCCTCATCGCCCAATAGCGTCACGGTGACATCATGAGCTTGATGCAGAATGACGGAAAGAACGCTCTCCTCCTGCTTGTTGAAATAAGAAAAGCCGTCAAAATAAACATCCTTATCCCGCAGATAATCGGAATCTTCCATATGATCGCGGAGTTTCTGCATACGGGAACGGGCATCTACGGTTTCATTGTGCAGCTTGGCATCATAGGCCGCGAAAATCAAGGCAACAGAGCGCAGCTTATCACCCATGGTGCCTTCCATATTCTCTACCTGCTCATAAAGTCTCTCCGGCGAGATCTCATAGGCGTAAAACTCCTCCGCCAAATCGGTGAGCTGGCGCAAAAAAGCCGGACGCTGAGAGGGTTTGCCGAACACCTTTAACTGGCTATGTACCTCCTGCAGGGCAAGGCGCATGGTCAGCAGTTTACCGCCGTTATCCAGCGTAATATCTGAAAGGCCGCCGGTCTGGGACAGGACACGACGGGAAAGAGCGCGAAAACTCAGCACTTCCGCATCACGAGATGCGGTTTCGCCTAAAGCACGGCACAGATCCACTTCCGCCTCATGCGAGGTGTGCTCCGGCACCATCAGTACCTGACCGCGCTGTGAGCGCAGCGCCTGAATGGTTTCCAGCACCTTTCGGGATTTGCCGGACCCTGCTCGTCCCATCCAAATCTTCAGCATAGCGACCTCTCCTCTGTTTTTAACTCTTATTTATTATATTATATTTCCTCGGCAATACTTTGTAAAGTGGGAAACAAACGGCATCACCTGGCACACCTCCTGTTTCCTGTTATGAAACTTCTATTGACGACTTACGGAATGTTTGGTATAATTCATTCAAGTGAACCGGGAGGTGTTTTCAATGGGTTCATTCTCTTATCACGTCGGGCAACGCATTAAAAAATACCGAAAAAGCCACGGTTATACGATCGAGCAGTTTTCCGCCATGATCAACAAAAGCAAGGCGACACTTTCCAAGTACGAAAACGGTTCTATCACCATTGATGTGGAAACGCTATACAGTATCGCAAAGGTGTTGGATGTGGATTTGAAATGCTTTGTGGATTATCAGCCGCCGGTTTTTCATTCCGAGCCGGTGCTGCCCCAGAATTTCTATTTTAATCAGCCACACGCCTATATGTACTATTATGACGGGCGTATACGGCAGTTGGTGCGCTCGCTTCTTTGCTTTTCCCCGTCCACCTCAGGCAATGCCATTGATGTGATCTTGTATCTGGGCGTGGAGTCGTTCCATAATCCCGAACGGTGTCAGCACCTGTTTACCGGTGAAATGAAGCCATACGACACCATTACGCATATGGTACTCAATAACCAGATCAACGAGGCCGAGAAAATGTATATCTGTATGCTTAACCCCATGCAGAACCACACCCCTGCCATCGGATTGCTCTCCGGCATCGGCAGTTCACCGTTTTTTGCGCCTATTGCCATCAAAACGATGATTTCCAAGCAGCCGTTAGAGGAAAATGATCTGCTGATCAATGCCATCAAACTGGATAAGGACGAATATCATCTGCTGAAATACTATAACATGATGGTAATCAATCGTCCCACCACACTTTTTCTCTGATCCACACAAAAATCCGTAAAGGGTGCTGCCCTTTACGGATTTTTTATCAGCTCATTCGTATGATCTCACGCTTCAATCGGGAAATGATGCGTTTTTCCAAACGGGAGATATAGGATTGGGAAATACCGAGTTTGTCGGCCACCTCTTTTTGAGTCAGCTCCTTTTGTCCGCGAAGTCCAAACCGCATGACAATAATATCCTGTTCCCGTTCCGATAGTTTCTCTACCGCATCGTTGAGCAGTTTGCGATCCACATCTGCCTCAATGGGACGCATGACAGTATCGCTCTCTGTACCCAATACATCGCTTAGCAACAGCTCCTTGCCATCCCAGTCGGTATTAAGCGGCTCATCGAAGCTGATCTCCGTGCGGGAGGATGTATTTTTACGCAGATACATCAATATCTCGTTTTCAATACAGCGCGAGGCATAAGTCGCCAGCTTGATATTTTTATCCGCTTTAAATGTATTGACCGCTTTGATCAACCCAATGGTACCGATAGAGATCAGATCTTCGATATTGATACCTGTATTTTCAAATCGTCGGGCAATATACACCACCAGACGCAGATTTCGCTCGATCAGCGTTTGGCGCACCTGCACTTCACCGCTGTCAAGACGCCCGATCAGTTCCGCTTCCTCTTCTCGCGGAAGGGGTGGCGGCAAGGTATCACTGCCGCCGATATACATGACCTTATCCGGCCCACTGTGCCGTATGATCCACAGCTGGATCTTCTGCCGCCACTTTTTGAGCATGGCATTCCTCGCCCCTTTCTTCACCGCCCCAAAGGCCCTGATAGCCACCTCCGTCACTGACAGCGTGATCCGATAACGCAATCAGTGTTCGGGGATATTTTTTGCGTCCGATCCGTATGTAATCACTGCGTACCGCCAAAAGCAGACCATCCGCCACTCCCACACTGCGATATGGCAGCAGACTGAAATGGTATCGCGTACCTTGACGATACAGTCGTGCCATTTTCTCCTCCGGCGGCGCATCTCCTGACAGGATCTGCACTTCATCACTCGTCCAAAATTCGTGCAGCGCTCTGCGCTCCAGTACCAAGACCGGCTGGGCATTGACCGGATCACGCAGTGTATTGCCTGTGTCATGCAGTACTCTTACACTGTGCTCTTTTCCTCCGATATGAACCGTCACATCCATAAGCTCTCCTCCCCCATGTCGTGCGCCTTGTCGAAATACCAACTGCAGCAGCAGATAGAAACCTGTCGCTGCGAGCAATAACATCGGCCAACTGATGTCGGCATAGTAAATGCGGCTGAAAAATACGCGCGGCGAGCCGCTTGCCAAACCAAGCGCCAGTACAAGTCCCGCCAACGCAGCAGACAGCAGGAAAAACAGCAGCATAAGACGATAACGGCGCGGCTCTTTGGCAAATGCGAGGAAGGCAATCGCTACGCCGGAAAGCAACTTCGCAAACGGGTGTGCCAGCCAAGCGCCATGGGGCAGAAAAACTGCCACGGCATAGCATCCACCGACAACAGCACACAGCAGCAAACGCTTACGGCGCAGCGGTGTGCCTGCCAGTCGCGCTGTCGCCAAAAGCAGCAGATAATCCAGCACGGTATTGAGGAAGAAAATTCTGTCCACATAGATGACTGTCATGTTTCTCCTCCTCTCTGCTTGTTCATTATACGCTGCTCCTTGTGCAAAAGAGGTCAAAAAAAGAAGGCGGAGAAAATCCTCCGCCCTCTATGTATAACGATTCACATATTGATATAGGGAATAATTAACGATGCCAGCATGACAACGGCCATCAACAGCGCAACGCCCATCGCCACATATCTTACCCACTTGTTTCTCATGTGTGTTCCTCCTTCGACACGATTCGTTTGATGCTTTTTTCCACCTTACGGCGCGGTGCCATTACCTCATGACCGCAGCCAAGACAACGCAGCTTAATATCCATGCCCACGCGCATGACCTCCCACTGTCGGCTGCCGCAGGGATGCTCCTTCTTCAGTTCCACCGTATCATGTAAATGCAGCTCCATCTGCTCACTCCTTTTTGATGCCGTCCCAATAGCGTTTGGCAGCTTGTTCGGTCTTATTTTCACCGTACTCATAATATGAGGTATCACCCAGCGATTCAGGCAGATAACGCTGCTTGACATAGTGATTGGGATAGTTATGGGGGTACTTGTACGCTGCCACCTTACCCGTTCCGGCGCTGTCAGCGTGGACATTTTGCAAATGGCGCGGGATCTGTCCCACCTTACCGGCTTCTATATCTGCCATGGCGGCAACGATGGCATTATGCGCCGAGTTGGATTTCGGCGCTGTAGCCAGCAGAACCGCCGCCTCTGCCAAGGGCAATCTGGCTTCGGGCAGGCCGATTTGCAGTGCCGCATCCACACACGCTTTTGTCACCACGATGGCTTGGGGATAGGCGAGTCCCACATCCTCAGCCGCAATGACAAGCAGGCGACGGCATGGTGACAGCAAATCACCTGCTGCTAACAAACGGCCCAAATAATACACCGCTGCATCGGGATCCGAGCCACGGATAGACTTTTGCAGTGCCGAGAGCAGATCAAAATGCTCATCGCCCTCCCGATCGTAGCGCATGGCACTGCGCTGGGCAAGCTGCCGTGCATCGTCACAAGTTATATGCAATGCACCGTTTGCCGGCCGCGCTGAACGATACAGCAGTTCTACCGCGTTAATGGCCTTTCGCACATCACCGCCGCAAGCAGCCGCTACCGTGGCAGGTACATATTCGTCCCAGGTAAAGGGCAGACCGCTGCGCTGCTGTAAAATGTGCAATGCACGCTCAATCGCAGGGACGGTTTCCTCCGGTGAAAGCGGCTTGAACTCGAACACCGTACTGCGGGAAAGCAGGGCATTATAAATGTAAAAATACGGATTTTCCGTGGTGGATGCGATCAGGGTGATCTTGCCGTTCTCCATAAACTCCAGCAGACTCTGCTGCTGTTTTTTATTAAAATACTGAATCTCATCCAGATACAGCAACACACCGTTAGGTGCCAGCATGGTATCCACATCGGCGATGACATCCTTTACATCCTGCAAGGAAGCCGTAGTGGCATTGAGATGATACAGCGTCTTTTCTGTGCGCTTGGCGATGATATTGGCAATGGTGGTCTTTCCCGTGCCGGATGGCCCGTAGAATATCAGGTTTGTGCTTGTGCCGCTTTCAATAATACGGCGCAACAGCGCACCATCCCCCAGAAGATGCTTTTGTCCTGCCACCTGGTCCAAGGTCTGGGGTCGGATCTCATCTGCCAACGGTCGCATATCATCGCCTCCTTTGCATGATAATGTGATATTATAACATATTCTTTCCTATTTTGCATCCCTGATTTGCAATTTTCTTGCGCTGTTGCTATAATAGCCATGAGGTGATACCCCATGAAAACAAAACAGGAAATCCATGAGATCATATTCCGTTTGAAGGCACTCTACCCTGACGCGGCCTGCTCTTTGGATTACAAAAAGGATTACGAACTGCTTTTTTCCGTGCGTTTGGCCGCCCAATGCACGGATGAACGAGTCAATAAAATCTCCCCGGCGCTGTTTGCCCGTTTTCCCACCCTGCAATCCTTTGCTGAAGCTGATGTGGACGAGGTGGGCGAATATGTCCATTCCTGTGGCTTCTGGCGCGCCAAATCCCGCGACATTGTGGCAAGCGCAAAAATGCTGCTGGCGCGATTTAACGGTGTTGTACCCGACAACATGGAGGATCTCCTTTCCCTGCCCGGTGTAGGACGCAAGACGGCGAATCTGATCTTGGGAGACATCTACGGTATGGAGGGTTATGTGTGCGACACCCACTGTATCCGCATTAGCGGACGGTTGGGTATTACCGACGGCAGCAAAGACCCCGTAAAGGTGGAACAGCAGCTTCGAAACGCTATTGCGCCGGAAGAATCCAGCGATTTCTGCCACCGCATGGTGCTGCACGGCCGTGCCCTCTGTATGGCACGAGGCCCGAAATGCGAGGAATGCCCTCTTCGTGAGTTGTGCGATTTCAGCAATACATAAAAATCGTGTCTGCTGAAATGAATCACAGTCCCTCATACCATCAGGTAAAAAGAATTCAAACCATTTTTCTCGCGGCGTGTACGTGAGAAAAAATACTTCTCAGGCTGCAAGTGTGGAATTTGACTGCCATAAGCAGGCAAATTATGCGCGCAGCAGCCTGCAATCTCAAAAAAGTGATTTACACTTTTTTGACTTCAAGGGTGCCTGTCGCAAGACAGGCACTTTTTTGATACGCGTGACATATACTGCCCTATGAAATCAAATGAGGGAGAGGATCAT
>JAUMWJ010000002.1:0-6999 GCA_030529655.1 Eubacteriales bacterium | reverse complement strand
CCGAATTGATACAACGGTTAAAAAAGAACCCGGCAGCGCTGCAAAGTGTCATGCAATCGCAGGATGGGCAAAAGCTCATGCAAATGCTCTCCGGCACAGATGGCGGTACCGGCTTAAATCGAGCCGCAGCGCAGGCAGCCGGCGGTAACACCGCCGATATGGTAAAGATGCTGAAACAAGTGATGAGCAGTCCGGAAGGTGCCGCTTTGGTACAGCGCATTGGACAGAGCTTGCAGAAATAACGGAAAGGAGGCAGCAGCGTGTCAGAACTGGATGATAAACTCAATGCGCTGCTGTCTGATCCCGGCAGCATGGCACAGGTCATGCAGTTGGCACAGCAGCTATCCGGCACCTTCGGCGGCGATCCGCAGCCGGCACCAGCACCGCCACCCCCACAACAGCCGACAGTTGATTCTTCGCTTTTGGGTGGGTTAGACCCTAAGCTCATCGGACGGTTTTTACCGCTTTTGCAGGAATATAGCCACGCAAACAGCAACACCACCCAGCTTCTGTACGCACTGCGCCCCTTTTTGAAAGGAGAGAAGCAAGACAAAATAGAGCGCGCCGCTAAGCTGGCAAGACTGATCCATCTGGGTAAAAAATTCCTGTCGGATTGGGAGGGCTGAACCATGTATAACCGCTATATCCGCAGCGACAACGGTACCTATTCCCGTGTAACCCAGCAGGAACCGCCAGCTCACGAAATACCGCCGCCTCCTCCACCTCCTCCGCAGCGTCCGGCGCAGAAGCCGGAGAGATCGCCCGAATCAAAGTTTTTAGACCGACTGTTGGGGACGCTGCACTTGGGCGATGTGGACTCGGGTGATCTGCTTTTGCTGCTTATCTTGTTTTTCCTGATGAAAGAAGAAGCAGATGAGGAACTTTTGATCGCTATCGGTCTGTTATTGATTCTATAAAATGCCTTGTCATCCTCAAGGCATTTTTTTGTTCCCTTTGGACAGTTTTATGGTATACTACTGGTAAATGAGGTGAACAGCAATGAACATACAGGATTTCCGTGACCGATTTCAAGAACACATGCCCACTCTGCAGGATGCCAAAGGGCTTTTTGCCGTATTAGTACCGCTGATAGAAAAAGAGGACGGCTTATATCTGCTCTACGAGGTGCGTTCTGCCGGCTTGCGCCACCATACAAGCGAAGTATGCTTCCCCGGTGGGCGAATGGAAAAGGGCGAAACACCTGTGGATTGCGCGCTGCGTGAAACCTACGAGGAACTGGGGATTCCCTCGGATGATGTGGAAATACTGGGACAGCTTGACTTCATCTATCTCCGTTCGGAAGGTCTGATGTACCCTGTTTTGGCACGATTGAAAGAAAATGCCCTGTCCTCCCTTGAACTCAACAAGGATGAGGTCGCCGATACCTTTTTGGTACCACTGCGCTATCTGCAGGAACATCCGCCCACGCGCTATCGCTATGAACTGCATCCACAGGTGGACGATACCTTTCCATATGATGAAGTACAGACACCACCCCAGTATACTTGGATACCCGGTCAGATGGAAGTGCCTGTCTATCACGGTCTTCCCTATCCCCTTTGGGGTTTGACCGCTCGGATCACCGACTGGCTGATACGCTCTGTGGACGGACAGTAAGGTACTCGATCAATGAAGCAAACGGCTCGTTCAACGGCAAGAAGATCACCGCACCTGTCAAATTAAATACGGTGTGGATAACGGCAATTCCCATACAATCTGCCGGCTGCGTCAAGATCTCTCCCAAACCAAGCCATTTCACTAACAGCAACAGACAAAGCATGACGCCCGATCCGATCACATTGAACAGCAAATGCGCCCAAGCCGCTTGTCCGGCACGCTGCTTACCGCCTGCTGCCACCAAAAACACCGTGAGGCATGTGCCCACATTTTGTCCAAGCACCACAGGGATTGCCATGGCATAGCTCACCTGTCCGCTAAACGACAATGCCTGCAATAAGCCCACGGAAACGCTGGAGCTTTGCATCAACACCGTCAGCAAAATGCCGCCAAGCATTCCCCAGAGCGGCTGCCCTGCCGCAGTAAAACAGCGATGGACAAGGGCTGTTTGTGTCAATGGCTGCGCTGCCGCAGTGACGGCCTCCATACCGCTGAGCAGGAGAAATAGTCCCAGCAGCACACTTCCCCAATGACGGCGGCTTGGTATCAGATACAAAATAATACCCACTGCTGCCAGCAAGGAAGAAAAAAACAGTGCCTTCGGCAAATCCCGCATAGCATACAGCAGCCACGCGGTGGCTGTTGTTCCTACATTTGCGCCAATCAGCACCGGGATCGTTCGGCGCAAAGTCAAAATACCGCTCTGCGTCAGCTCTGCGGTCAGTACGCTAACGGCTGTGGACGACTGCACCACTGCCGTCACGACCGTGCCTGTCAGAAATCCGCGCAGTCGCGTATCGGTCGTGCGCTGCAAAGCCCATTCCATGCGACCGCCTGCTGCACTGCTTAGTCCGTCACCCAACAGCGAAATACCAAAAATAAACAACGCTATTGCGCAGGTCATTTTGCAAATCAAAGACAAGCCCCATCACCTCGCGCATAGTATATGTGGGCGCATCATTTATAAGAACGGAAAAGAGGAAGCTGACTTCTCACAGCTTCCTCTTACCATTATAAGATGCCAAAATGCTCCAGCAGTATTTTAATACCGATCAGAATCAAAATCGCGCCACCTACAAACTCGGCGCGGTTTTTATATTTCGCGCCGAAGATATTGCCGATAAACACACCGCCGAACGAAAGGATAAAGGTGGTGCAGCCGATAATCGTCACCGCCAGTCCGATCGACAGCGCCAGCTCCACAAAGGAGAAGGTCACTCCCACCGCCAGCGCATCAATGCTGGTGGCAAGCGCCAAAAGGAGCAGCTCCTTATGACTGATACCCGTTTTTCCCTCTTCATCCTCCTCTTTGGAAAAACTCTCCCGAATCATGTTGCCGCCGATATAGCTCAAAAGCAAAAAAGCGATCCACGGAGTGAATTTGGTAATATATTGGGCAAACTGAGAACCGAGGAACCAACCGATCAACGGCATCAGTGCCTGAAACACGCCGAAATACAATGCAATCCATACGGTATGCCGATAGTTGATCTTTGTCATAGTCAGTCCTTTACAGACTGCCACGGCAAAAGCATCCATTGAAAGCGCAATGCCGATTAAAAAAATCTCAATTAATGTCATCCGCCTATCCTCTCTTTGCTGTTCGAAATACCATCTGAAACAGGTTTTATTATACCACATTCGCCTCTCTTGTTAAAGCACTATTTTTTAATTGTGCGAAATAACGAAAGTGCCTAAAAATTTTTTAGTCAGTCTGTCAATCTTTTTGTTTTTTACGGCAAAATGGTTGCGTTACGTACCAATGTTTGGTACAATACATTTAAAATTTTTAATCTGGGAGGGATTTGAAACATGCCGGACTATTCCAATCTTTTTGTATGTCTGATGGGTGTCGGCACGGTGTTTATCGGTTTGATCTGCATTATTGTTCTGGTCTCGCTGATGAGCCTGATCTGCCGCAAGGCAGAGAAAGCTACTCCGGCCGCTCCTGTTGCCGCACCTGTTGCGCAGTCCACGGTTGAGGTTGCCGATAAGGGGGCGCTTATCGCCGCCATCTCTGCCGCCATCGCTGAGGACATGGGCGAGGACATTTCCGCTATTCGCATCACATCTATTAAAAGAATATAATCTGAGGAGGAAATTATCATGAAGAAATATAAAGTAAATGTAAACGGTACCGTATACGAAGTCGAACTGGAAGACATCTCCGGCTCCGCTGTTGCTGCCGCTCCTGCTGCTGCTCCCGCAGCCGCTCCCGCTCCTGTTGCTGCTGCTCCCGCCGGTGGTGAACAGGTCTGCGCTCCCATGCCCGGCAACATTCTCGCCGTCAACGTCAAGGATGGCGACAGCGTGAAGAAGGGTCAGGTTCTGATGATTCTGGAAGCCATGAAGATGGAAAACGAGATCATGTGCCCCTGTGACGGTAAGGTCGCTTCCGTCAGCGTTGCTAAGGGTGCTACCGTTGAGTCCGGCGCTCTGCTGTGCGTGATCCAGTAATCGGATCGGAGGACATTTCATGGAAGCTATTATGAATTTTATTCACCAGACCGGTTTCTACCTGTTCGGACAGGGTGATAACTGGAAATGTTTGGTGATGATTGTCATTGCGTGCGTGTTGCTGTTCCTCGGCATCGTGAAGAAGTTTGAGCCGCTGCTGCTGGTGCCTATCGCTTTCGGTATGCTGATCACCAATCTGCCCGGCGCTAATATGTTTCACGAGATTCTCTTTGCCGGCGGACACATCCATTGGGATCTGTTCGGTGGCGCTCCCATTACACAGGAATTCCTGAATCAGATGGCCAGTGTTGGTGTTTCCGACGCCGTGCTGAATGCTGTCAGCGTGGGCCAGAGCATTTCCGTGGGTCTGGTCGACATCCTGTATCTGGGCATCAAGCTGGGTATCTATCCCTGCCTCATCTTCCTGGGTGTGGGCGCTATGACCGACTTCGGTCCCCTGATTGCCAACCCCAAGAGCCTGCTGCTGGGTGCTGCTGCACAGCTGGGTATCTTCATGACCTATGTGGGCTGCCGTCTGAGTGGTCTGTTCTCCTATACGGAAGCTGCCTCCATCGGTATTATCGGTGGCGCTGACGGTCCTACCGCTATTTTTGTTACGGCCATGCTGGCTCCCGCTCTGCTGGGCCCCATCGCTGTTTCCGCTTACTCCTACATGGCTCTCGTTCCCGTGATCCAGCCGCCCATCATGAAGGCGCTGACCACCAAGAAGGAGCGCGAGATCGTGATGAAGCCTCTGCGTGAGGTTTCCAAGCGCGAAAAGATCATCTTCCCCATCGTTGTTACCATCTTTGTAGCTCTGCTGGTTCCCTCCGCTGCTCCTCTGATTGCCTGCCTGATGTTGGGTAACCTGTTCAAAGAGTGCGGCGTCACCGAGCGTCTGAGCAAGACCGTTCAGAATGAGCTGATGAACATTGTCACCATCTTCCTGGGCGTATCCGTTGGCTGCACCGCTACCGGCGCTACCTTCCTCAGCCCCAAGACGCTGGCCATCATGGGCATGGGCATCGTTGCTTTCGGTTTCGGTACCGCAGGCGGCGTGCTGCTGGCCAAGTTCATGAACCTGTTCCTGAAGGAAAAGATCAACCCGCTGATCGGTTCCGCCGGTGTTTCTGCCGTTCCTATGGCAGCCCGTGTTTCTCAGAAGGTCGGTCAGGAAGCCAACCCCCGCAACTTCCTGCTGATGCACGCTATGGGCCCCAATGTGGCCGGCGTTATCGGTTCCGCTATTGCGGCCGGCGTGCTGATCTCCCTGTTCGGTTAAGGAGGTACCATCTATGTCTATGGAATTTTTGTCTAACAAACCCCTGCTGATCACCGACACCATCCTACGTGATGCTCACCAGTCTCAGGCCGCCACCCGTATGACGATCGAGGACATGAAGCCCGCGCTGGAAGTGCTGGATTCTATCGGCTACTACTCTCTGGAATGCTGGGGCGGCGCTACCTTCGACGCCTGCATGCGTTTTCTGAACGAAGATCCCTGGGAGCGTCTGCGCACCCTGCGTAAGGCTCTGCCCAACACCAAGCTGCAGATGCTGTTCCGCGGCCAGAACATTCTGGGCTACAAGCACTACGCCGATGATGTGGTGGACGCTTTCTGCCGCAAGTCTATTGAAAACGGCATCGATATCATCCGTATCTTCGATGCTCTCAACGATGTCCGCAATCTGGAGCAGGCCATCAAGTCCACCAAGAAGTACGGCGGTCAGGTGGAAGCCACTCTTTCCTACACCATCTCCCCCATCCACAACGAAGAGCACTTCGTCAAGCTGGCCAAGGAGCTGGAGCAGATGGGCGCTGACGCCATCTGCATCAAGGATATGGCTAACCTGCTGCTGCCTATGGATGCTTATTCTCTGGTCAAGGCACTGAAAGAAACCGTTTCCGTGCCCATCCACCTGCACACCCACAATACCACCGGTACCGGTGATATGGTGCTGCTGATGGCCACCTATGCCGGCGTGGATATCGTGGATACCGCCCTGTCCCCCTTGGCAAACGGTACTTCCCAGCCCGCTACCGAGTCCTTGGTCGCTACCCTGAAGGGTACGCCCCGTGACACCGGCCTGGATCTCGATAAGATGTCCGATGCCGCTGTCCACTTCCGTAAGGTCGCTCAGCGCCTGAAGGATGCCGGCAATCTGAACCCCAAGGTTCTGAATGTCGACACCAACACCCTGCGTTATCAGGTGCCCGGCGGTATGCTTTCTAACCTGATCTCCCAGCTGAAGGAAGCCAAGAAAGAAGATAAGTACTACGACGTGCTGGCTGAGATTCCCCGCGTCCGTAAGGATTTCGGTTATCCCCCGCTAGTTACTCCCTCCTCTCAGATCGTGGGTACTCAGGCCGTGATGAACGTCATCATGGGCGAGCGCTACAAGGTCTTCCCCAAGGAGTCCAAGGCGATGCTGCGCGGTGAATACGGCCGCCTGCCCGGTGAGGTCAACAATGATGTCCGCGCCAAGGCCGGTATCGCTCCCGAGGATGTGATCACCTGCCGTCCTGCCGATCAGCTGGAACCCGAACTGGAGAAGTACAAGGAAGAGTTCAAGGATATCGCCAAGTCCGAAGAGGACGTTCTGAGCCTGGCTCTGTTCCCCCAGGTCGCTCCCAAGTTTATCGACAAGCGCGATCACCCCGAGAAGTACGCAGAGGCTGAGAAGCCCGCTGCAGCCCCCGCCAAGGCCGCCGATCCCAATGCGGTGCGCGAGCTGTATGTAGAGTGCAAAGTGCTGTAAATAAGCTTATAATGGCAAAGAGACCGTGTCCTTACGAACACGGTCTCTTTTTTAGGCTCTATGTCAATAGTTGGGGTAGATCCTAATTAACTGAGGCATACGCCAACACGAAAAAGACGAACACGCAGTGTGTTCGTCTTTTTCGTGTTGGCGCTACCTATCTTCC
>JAUMWJ010000039.1 GCA_030529655.1 Eubacteriales bacterium | reverse complement strand
TACTGGAAGTAGGCCTGAACATACTTGTCGGTATGGTCGCCGATGATCTTGATGGAGTTCTTGTTGGCACCGACAGTACCGTCGCCGCCCAGACCCCAGAACTTGCACTCGATGGTGCCTACGGCCGCGGTGTTGGGGCAGTTCTCATCCTCGCTCAGGCTGAGATTGGTCACATCGTCCACGATGCCGATGGTGAACTGACGCTTCATCTCCGCATTCTTCAGCTCGTTATAGACTGCGAACACGGATGCGGGAGGCGTATCCTTGCTGCCCAGACCGTAACGGCCGCCGATGACCTGAACATCGTTCATGCCGGCATTGGCCAGAGCGGTGACCACATCCTGATACAGGGGCTCACCCATAGCGCCGGGTTCTTTGGTGCGATCCAGCACGGCGATCTTCTTGGCGGTAGCGGGGATGGCTGCGATCAGCTTCTCGGGGCAGAACGGACGATACAGACGGACCTTGACAAGGCCGACCTTCTCGCCATGTGCGTTCAGATAGTCGATGACTTCCTCAGCCACATCGCAGATGGAGCCCATAGCAACGATGACACGGTCAGCATCAGCAGCGCCATAGTAGTTGAACAGCTGATAGTTGGTGCCCAGCTTCTCATTGACCTTAGCCATGTACTTCTCCACCAC
This sequence comes from Eubacteriales bacterium, assembly GCA_030529655.1. Taxonomy (GTDB): domain Bacteria; phylum Bacillota; class Clostridia; order Oscillospirales; family Oscillospiraceae; genus Vescimonas. Next base: position 13,413 of record JAUMWJ010000039.1, on the reverse strand, counting down.
GGCAGGCAGAGCATCATAGTAGCTGTTGCAGGCCTCACGGTGCTGGAAGAAAATATCGCCGTTCTCATGGCTGCCGCGCATATGAGGATGCTCGGGGTTCAGGGCGTGGTCACGGAATGCCTTAACAGCGTCCATGTCGCACATATCCTTCAGATCCTCGTAATCCCAGACAGCGATCTTCTGGATCTCATGGCTGGTACGGAAACCGTCGAAGAAGTTGATGAAGGGCACCTTGCCGGAAAGTGCGGCCAGATGTGCCACGGGAGAAAGGTCCATGACCTCCTGCACGTTACCCTCGCACAGCATGGCAAAACCGGTCTGGCGGCATGCCATAACGTCGGAATGATCGCCGAAGATGTTCAGCGCGTGGGTGGAAACGGTACGGGCAGACACATGGAACACGCAGGGAAGCTGCTCTGCTGCGATCTTATACATATTGGGGATCATCAGCAGCAGACCCTGAGAGGCGGTGTATGTAGTGGTCAGAGCGCCTGCGCCCAGAGAACCGTGCACAGCACCGGCAGCACCGGCCTCGGACTGCATTTCGACCACCTTGACCTGTGTGCCGAAAATGTTCTTCTGACCGGCAGCAGACCATTGGTCCACGAAGTCAGCCATGGGGCTGGACGGAGTGATGGGATAGATGGCAGCCACTTCGCTGAACGCATAGGATACATGCGCGGCGGCATTGTTACCATCCATGGATTTCATTTTACGGATCATGAAATGAACCTCCTTTTTTATCTCGTTCCCTATTCCGGGGAATACTATACATTGTTGATAATATCATAAATGTCAAGCCATGTAAACCGCATTTTTGTCATTTTTACTATGGCGAAATTTTTTCTTCACCATGCACAAAAATTCTTACAGGATAGGGCCTGTTTTTTGGATAAAAACCTTTGATGTAAAATTTTCTGCATACAATTTTAATAAAAAGATTCCCTGCGGCGGTATTTTGTGGTAAGATAAGCTAAATAATTATGATTTGGCGAAAGGAAGCGGACAAAATGGTAGTGACGGTACGCTCATTGGGTCTGAACGGCATCAGCGGCTACGAGGTAGCGGTGGAATGTTTTCTCTCCGGCGGACTGCCTGCTTTCGACGTGGTAGGACTGCCTGATGCCGCCGTGCGTGAAGCGCGGGAGCGTGTGCGTTCAGCCGTGAAGTGCAGCGGTATCAAGTTTCCTGTCAGCCGCATTACCGTCAATCTGGCACCTGCCGGTCAGCGCAAGGAAGGCACGGTATACGATCTGCCGATCCTGCTGGGTATCTTAAGTGCATCCGAGGAACTGCCGAAGCTGCCGGAGGATGCCGCCTTTTTGGGTGAATTGAGCTTAAGTGGCTCCCTGCGCCGTGTCAGCGGTGTGCTGCCAATGGCATTGTGTGCCTCTCGATTAGGAATCCGCCAATTATTCGTGCCTGCCGAGAACGCAGCCGAAGCCACCTTGGCAGAGGGCATCACCGTATATGGCGTAGAAGATATCGGGCAGTTGATTCGCCACCTCAAGGGCGAAGAAACCATTGCGCCTGTTCCCAAATGGCGTCCCTCCCCCACGGGCCGTCCCTTACCGGACTTTGCCGATGTGATGGGACAGGAAAATGTGAAGCGCGCCTTGGAAATAGCCGCAGCCGGCGGACATAATGTGTTGCTCATCGGCTCTCCCGGTGCCGGTAAGTCCATGCTGGCACGGCGTCTGCCGTCTATTTTGCCGGATATGACACGGGAGGAATCGCTGCAAACCACGGAAATCTACTCCGTGGCAGGCATGACACAGGCCGATCATCCCCTGGTGACGGAGCGTCCGTTCCGCACACCCCACCACACCGCCTCGTCGGTTTCCCTCAGCGGCGGCGGTGCCATTCCCCGTCCGGGTGAAATCTCCTTGGCACATAACGGTATCCTCTTTTTGGATGAGCTGCCGGAATTTGATAAATCCACTTTGGAGACCCTGCGCCAGCCCTTGGAGGACGGCACGGTGACGATTACCCGTGCCGCCGGCTCTCTGACACTGCCCAGTCGCTTTATGCTGGTATGCGCCATGAATCCCTGTCGCTGCGGATGGTACGGACATCCCTCCGGACGCTGCACCTGTTCGGCATCACAGGTGGAACAGTATATGCGCCGCATTTCAGGACCGCTTTTGGACCGTATCGATATGCACATTACCGTGCCCAGCGTGGAATATGAGGCCATGCGCCGCCGCGAAACAGCAGAATCCTCCGCCGAGGTACGCAAGCGGGTCAATGCCGCACGGGACATACAGAAAAATCGTTATGCCGGTACGGAGGTTTCCTGCAATGCCTACATGACACCGGCGATGATCGGGCAATACTGCACATTGGACGCTGCCGGTGACAAGCTGATGAAGGGCGCTTTTGACCGTCTGGGTCTGACAGGCCGCAGTCACGACCGCATCTTACGCATGGCACGCACCATTGCCGATTTGGAGGGCAGTGAGCGGATTGAAGCCGCACACTTAGCCGAGGCAATCCAGTATCGCAGCAACAACATATTAAAATAATGTATATACGAAGGAGAAACCCATGCAAGAAATCATCCTGTGCAAGCTGGGCGAGGTGGTTCTGAAAGGGCTGAATCGCCGCAGTTTTGAAATGAAGCTGATGAGTAACATTCGTCGGCGCACCCAGCGTTTCGGCAAGTTCAAGGTCTATTCCCGTCAGAGTACCATTTATGTGGAGCCGGTGGGCGAATGTGATGTGACCGGTGCTTATGAGGCGTGCAAGCAGATCTTCGGCATTATTGCCATTGCCCGTGCTCTGCCCTGCGAAAAGCGGATCATGGCGATTTTCGATACCGCCAGAACCTATCTGGGCGATGCACTGCGCGCCGCCAAGAGCTTTAAGGTGGAGAGCAAGCGTGCCGACAAGACCTTCCCCCTTGGCTCCATTCAGCTCAGCCAGCAGATCGGCGGTATGCTCAACGAGGCATTCCCCAACGTGAAGGTTGACGTACACAATCCGGAGCTGACGGTATACATTGAAATCCGTGAGGATGCGGCCTATATCCACGGTCCTGCCGAGAGTGCCGCAGGCGGTCTGCCCATCGGCATGGGAGGGCAGGCGGTAAGCCTGCTCTCCGGCGGTATCGACTCGCCGGTGTCGTCCTACATGATGGCAAAGCGCGGCGTGCAGTTGGAGATGATCCATTTTGCCTCTCCTCCCTACACCTCGCAAATGGCACGGGACAAGGTATTGCAGCTCGCCAAGGAGCTGACGCCCTGGTGCGGACGGCTGACCGTGTATATCATTCCCTTTACCGAGATTCAGGAGGAGATCCGCCGCAACTGTCCTGAAGATCACTTCACACTGATCATGCGCCGATTCATGATGCGCCTTGCCGACCGTCTGGCGAAAGAGCTGCACTGCAAGGCACTGGTTACCGGCGAGTGCTTAGGTCAGGTGGCAAGTCAGACCATGCAGGCGCTGCGTGTCAGCGAAGACGTGACCGACCTGCCTGTTCTGCGCCCGCTGATCGGCATGGACAAGGAGGAAATTGTCCGCGTGGCTCGTCACATCGGCACTTTTGATACCTCTATCCTCCCCTACGAGGATTGCTGCACGGTGTTTACGCCCCGCCATCCCAAGACCAAGCCCGTGGTGGAGGAAGTGCGTGAGATGGAGCAGGCCCTGGACATCGAGGGCCTCATTGATCGTGCCATGGCCGCACGGGAAATGGTGAAAGTGAGAATGTAAGGAGCGAGCAAATATGTCACCACATATGCCGATGCCCCATCGGGAAGCATCACCCGACAGCATGATCCTCTCCCACAATTTATGCGTCTTTGGCTTGACCGAGCCGCAGGTGCGTTCACGGTTGGAGGGTTTGATGGATGACACCGCCAATCCATCGATGACGCTTTGCGAAAAAACAGGTGAAATCACCCTGCGCCTGACTGCCGAAGCCGACACCGCCGAAGATTGCGAGGAACTGATGGCACCACTTTTCTGGGATACACGCAGCCGTCTGGGTGAATACCTCTACGGTGTGGATGTGGATAGTTTAGAGGCGAGGGTGGCGCAGCTGCTGAAAGACAGACACCTTACTTTTTCCGCCGCCGAAAGCTGCACAGGCGGCCTGATCGCCAAGCGCATCACCGATATATCCGGTGCTTCCGCCGTGTTTATGGGCGGCGTGGTCAGCTATACCAACAGCGTAAAAGCCCAGGTGTTGGGTGTACCGCAGGAGCTGTTGGACGGGTACGGCGCGGTAAGCGAACCGGTAGCCAAGGCCATGGCAGAGGGCGTTCGGCGTTTGACCCGATCTGATCTGGCGGTATCCGTCACCGGTGTGGCAGGCCCCGATAAAGATGATCGGGGCAACGAAGTGGGCACGGTGTTCGTGGGCATCACCGACGGACACAAAACCCATGTGCGAAAACTGGATCTGGGTACCGGTCGTGACCGTGTTCGCACGATGGCGGCCCACTATGCCTTTGATATGCTTAGAAGATATATAACCGACTTACCGATGGAAGGAGAATAAGAAAAAATGGCAAAGAGTTATGTCAACCACTACAAAAACAACGAGGATCCCTATGCCCGACAGGAGCGCGCAAAGCAGAAGGCGAAGGGCAATCCCAACAAGAATGTGCATCAGAAGAAGAAAAACTCCAATTATCAGGGTGCCGTGATGGCTAAAATGCTGGCGGACAAGCTGGACAAAAAGGAAAAGGTCGATTTGCCCCTGTGGCTGAAAATCACCATCGGTGTCATGTTGGTGGCGGTACTCACGGTGCTGACACTGCGCCTTGCCGTGTATAAGGACAGTCTGCCTCTCTCTTACCTGTCCTCGCTGCTGCTGGGTGCCACCTGTGCGGTGCTGTTTTATACCCGTCGCTTCTTCCATAAGAAAAAAGACAGCCGTCTGTATGGCGTGATCACCATTGTGCTGGCGGTGATGGCGGTCATTTATATTTTCTCCGGTGCTATGGGGCTGCTGCATCTGGCAGGATTGTTCTGATTTTTCAAAAATCCGCATTTTCCCCGTTGACAAACGGGCTTAAAATGAGTAAGATACAAGGTAAATATGGTATTTGCGAGGATGGGGACAAGTAACGCTCGCTGCGATGCAAAGAGAGCCGCTATATTTGGTGCAAGGCGGACATGGCAGGAGCCGTGAATATCACCCCGGAGCATCCGACTGAAATGGCAGTAAGTCCGGACGGAGGAGAACCGTTATCACATCTCAGCCCATCATCGGTGGGAACGAGCGGTCGCCTTTTCGGCGGCAACAAGAGTGGTACCGCAGAGGTTATAACGCGCCTTTGTCTCTTAATAAGAGGCAAAGGCGTTTTTTATTGTTCATTTTTAATATATTATAGATGGAGGAATCAACATGGAGTACAAACAGACACTGAATATGACCAAGAGCGGTTTTCCCATGCGCGCGGGTCTTCCCAAGCGCGAGCCGGATATGCTGGCACATTGGGAAGAACTGGATCTGTACAACGAGCTTTTGAAAAAGAACGAGGGTAAGCCCCTGTTCAATCTGCATGACGGCCCTCCGTTCTCCAACGGTAACATCCACATGGGTCATGCCCTGAACAAGGCACTGAAGGACTTTATCACCCGCAGCTATGCCATGCGCGGCTACTATACCCCCTATATCCCCGGTTGGGATAACCACGGTATGCCCATCGAGAGCGCCATCATCAAAGAGCAGAAGCTCAACCACAAGGCCATGAGCGATTCTGACTTCCGCAGCGCCTGCCACGACTATGCTGAGAAGTATATCCAACTGCAGATGCAGGGCTTCAAGCGCATGGGCGTGGTAGCTGACTGGGAACATCCCTACAAGACCATGGACAAGGAATTTGAGGCCGAGGAAGTCAAGGTCTTCGGTGAGATGTACAAGAAGGGCTACATCTACAAGGGCCTGAAGCCCGTGTATTGGTGCGCCCACGACGAGACCGCTCTGGCCGAGGCGGAGATCGAGTATAAGGACGATCCCTGCACCACCGTGTACGTCAAGTTCCCCATGAATGACGATCTGGGTAAGCTGAGTCATCTGGACCACAGCAAGCTGTTCTTCGTGATCTGGACCACCACCATCTGGACGCTGCCCGGCAACCTGGCCATTGCCATGCATCCCGATGAGAGTTACGCCATCGTCAAGCCCGACTACAGCGATGAAATGTATATCATGGCGGAGGCATTGGTAGAAAAGGTCATGGGTATCGGCGGTTTTACCAGCTACAAGATTCTGGAAACCCACAACGGTGCTTTCTATGAGAATATGCTGGCCAGCCACCCCTTCCTGCCCAAGACTTCCCGCCTGCTGCTGGCTGACTACGTCACCATGGAATCCGGTACCGGCTGCGTTCATACCGCTCCCGGCTTCGGTGCAGACGACTACCAGACCTGTATGCGCTATGGCATGGACATGGTCGTTCCCGTGGACGATCAGGGCCGCCACACTGACTATGCCGGCAAGTACGCCGGTATGACCACCGACGAGTCCAATCCCGTCATCCTCAATGACATGAAGGAAGCCGGCTCTCTGTTTGCCAGCGAAGACATCATCCACAGCTATCCCCACTGCTGGCGCTGCAAGCACCCCATTATCTTCCGTGCTACTCCTCAGTGGTTCTGCTCTGTGGAGTCCTTCAAGGACGATGCCACCAAGGCCTGCGAGGACGTCCGCTGGCTGCCCACATGGGGCGAGGACCGCATCAAGAGCATGGTACGCGAGCGCAATGACTGGTGTATCTCCCGTCAGCGTCGTTGGGGTCTGCCCATCCCCGTGGTATACTGCAAGGATTGCGGCAAGCCCATCTGCAATGATGAGACCATTGCGGCTATCTCCAAGCTGTTTGCCGACAAGGGTTCTAATGCGTGGTTTGATATGACTGCCGAGGAAATGCTGCCCGATGGCTTCACCTGTCCTCACTGCGGCAAGAGCGCCGGCTTTGAGAAGGAAACCGATACGCTGGACGGCTGGTTCGATTCCGGCTCCACCCACTTCTGCGCTATGGAGCACGATCAGGGCTTCTGGCCTGCCACCATGTATATCGAGGGTGCTGACCAATACCGCGGTTGGTTCCAGTCCTCCCTGTTGGTAGCTGTGGGCGCATTGGGTCGTACCGCACCCTTCAAAGAGTGCCTGACTCACGGCTGGACGGTGGATGGCGAAGGCCGCGCCATGCACAAGTCTTTGGGCAACGGCATGGATCCCAACGAGATCATCACCAAGTACGGCGCAGACCTGCTGCGTTTGTGGGCAGGCAGCGCTGACTATCATGTGGATGTCCGCTGCAGCGATGACATTTTCAAGCAGCTCTCCCAGAACTATCTGAAGTTCCGCAACACCAGCAAGTTCTGTCTGGATAATCTGGTGGGCTTCGATCCCGAAAAACTGGTGGCTCCTGCCGATATGATGGAGCTGGATCGCTGGGCCATCACCCGTTTGAACGAGCTGCTGAATAAGTGCTACGGTTTCTATGATAACTATGAGTTCCATTCCGTGGCTCATGCCATCAACGATTTCTGCGTGCTGGATCTGAGCTCCTTCTATTTCGATATTATCAAGGACCGTCTGTACTGTGACGAGGCCGACGGCCTGAGCCGCCGCAGCGCACAGACAGCGCTCTATCTGATCCTCGATGCCATGACGCGCCTGTTTGCGCCGATCCTGGCGTTCACCTGCGATGAGATCTGGCTGGCAATGCCCCACCGTGCCGAGGACGACAGCCGCAACGTGCTGTTCAACGAGATGGTGAAGCCCTATGCCGACTATGCGCTGAGCGACGAGGCGATGGCAAAGTGGCAGGCTCTGGCCACCCTGCGCGGCAGCGTCAACGCTGCGTTGGAGCAGGCGCGCGCCGACAAGCTGATCGGTAAGGCCTTGGAGGCCGAAGTGGATGTCACCGTTCCCGCTGACATGGCTTTCGCCGCCGAGATGGACGCACAGCAGTTGGCTGATATTCTCATCGTTTCTCAGGTGCGTGTCACCGTGGGCGATGAGCTGAAGGTCTGCGTCAATACCGCCACCGGCTGCAAATGCGCCCGTTGCTGGAAGGTACTGCCTGCTGTTAAGGATGAATTGTGCCCCCGTTGCGCTGCTGTTGTGGCGAAGTTGCCTGTGATCGAATAAAAACACTTGCAATTCGGCAGATTCTGTGTATAATAATGGGGTGGAACTTGATCGTTCCACCCCATTTATTTTTGAATACCCGGGCCATTAGCTCAGCTGGGAGCGTGTCCGGCAATGTTACATAGCCCATATCAAAATCTAATTAATGCCCCTTTTGGGGCTTGTAACCAAGGGCGATTAGTTCAGCTGGGAGAACGCAAGGTTCGCAATCTTGAGGTCAGGGGTTCGATCCCCCTATCGTCCACCATCGACAGGAAAGCCGCTATTTTAGCGACTTTCCTGCTTTTTTATTATGCAGAAATATTCTTTGGCAGCTCCTTATCCAATCCTGCGAAAAACTGCCGAAGATCAAAATTGAACTCAATCTCCAGGCGGTATCCTTTGAAAACATTTACCCTTTGGATCAGTGAATTAACGATCATTTTCTTGGCCTCCATGCTGGCATTGTCATATAACTCTGCCCACGAGATTATCTCGTCATATCTGGCGCAGATGTTTTTTAGCAACAGTTCAGAATCTCGAACAGCTCGTTCTGCGGCATTGCGAATCTCTTCGCATTCTGTCGCCTCCGTTTCGGCTTCTTCAATCAGCTCGGACAGCATCTGCGGCGAGAAGGCACTTTTGCCCTGAATTGACTTGACAACTTCGGCTTTCAGAATAGATACCTTTTCTGCTGCTTCCACATATCTACCGTTGACTTCAGCAAGATGCACCTTGTTCTGTTCAATCTCATGTGCATATTGGGAGGCAATCAACTCACTCTTGGGAATTCCTGTCATTTGACGGAATACATCTTTTACAACGGCATCCACGATTTTATCGAGGGTTTCCTGTACATAGGTCGTCTGTCCGTCACATGCAGTGAGTTTGCGGCTTTTTCCATAACACACATAGTTGATGCGACGGGTGATTTTCAACGAGCCATCCGCATGATGCCGCACGCGCCTTCCGGTCGTCAGATTCAGCCGTGCGCCGCAGTGTCCACAGAACACATTGCCGTTTAGTAATGAGTGACCGCGCATATTGATAGGTACACGGTGCTGATTAGCCCGCTGCTCGTTGCGCTGGCGGAAAATTTCCTGCGCACGGGCATACTGTTCCGGCGTCACGATCTGCAGTTCCGACAGTATGGGAGAACGGCTCTCTCCGCTGCGAAGCACTCCCATATATGTGGTATTGTGCAGAATATTGCGAATACTGTTGTGAGACCATCTCCCTCCCTTTCGGTTGGCATATCCACGCTCGGTGAGGTAATTGGCGATCTTCTGAACACCGTAACCCTGTCGGATATACAGATCATAAATCAGCTGCACGGTAGCTGCTTCTGCTTCATTGATCTTCAGGTCATACAGTTCGTGCTTGCGCTTATTGATGCGTCCACTTTTGACCAGTTCATAGCCAAAGGCGGGAGAGCCACCCTTATAGTGGCCCTCCTCCACCATCTGCCCAAGACTGGTACGGGTACGGATGGATGTCTTTTCACTCTCACCGTCGGCCTGCCAGAATCGGATATAGTTCATCAGCTTATCGATATGATTTTCAAATCGCTGTTCACCCTCTTGGGTACTCCATACTTCAACACCATTGTTGACAAACCATTCAACGACGAAAGGCGTTTCATCTGCGATACGTCCGATACGGTCGAACATAAAAACAAGCAGAATGTCAAACTCCTTGCGCATAGCCATCTCTTTTATGATTTGCAGCTTGTCGCGATCTTCCGCTCGGACTTTGTGCCCGGATACGCCTTCTTCTTGCTCTTCGTGGACGATCGTCCACCCTTTTTCTTCGGCAAATCGGTGACACGCCTTGCGCTGCATAGGGATGTCCGCCTCGTGATTGTTGTTATAGTCCACTTGTTTATCCGTAGACACACGGTACAGGCAGCAGACTCTCTTCTTTGTGTTATTCATAGTAGAATTTACTCCTTTCTCTGCGTTGCAGCGGAGCAAATTCGTCGGGGAAAATTCAGTTTTCAAGGTGCTTCACCTCCATAGTAATACAGGCATCTGTATCCTCGCAAATGTGTGAGTTCTGCTCACCGAGAAGAATGTTCCGAATCCGGTCAAACAGTTCCGGATTAGGCGCATCTGCAAAGGAAGCCGTGACAGCGTGGCCATCAATGAGCCAGTATTTCAGGTTATGCGGTTGTGCATTTATCATAGGCGCCGCCTCCTTATCGTTCTCGGTCGGCTCGTCGCCGATAATCCTGCTCGCAGAATTTTACGATGGCATCCTCAATCTGAGCGGCGGTATAGCTTTTTGGGAAATATTTGCGAATACGGTCCATAGGAACTTTGAACATCTCGCGTTGATTTGCCTTCTCCTCTTGCATAATGCTTTGGATCGTGTCTGTGTCAATATCTCCATCCCGGAATGCTCTATGCAGTCGTACCGCCTGCGAATAGGACGGCGTACAGTCATAATGCTGGCAGGCATTTAGGACATCGTGCTGTAACTGCTCGTCCAGATAGGCCAGTTCCACGCCGACGGACAGCGCCATCTTGCCCTCGTCCATCCAATCCAGCAGTTCGGGGATGAGGTGTGTCAGACGGATATAGCGCTTTATTTGACGGGCACTATCATCAGCGGTTTCTGCTATCTGCTCATCGGTTCTTAACTTCGGGCCAACTTGGCCCGAAGTTATGTCTGTGCGTTTGCCTTGATGCTTCATAGCATCATATTTCATCTTGTACGCAAATGCTTTTTCAGACGGCAGAATATGCTCGCGATGCAGGTTGCTGTCTACCACCGCAATAGCGGCAGCGTCGCGATCAATGGCATGAATTAAGGCAGGTACTGTTTCCAGTCCTGCCTTTTGTGCTGCGTGTAAGCGTCTGTGTCCGCTCACCACCTCATATTCATCTGTGGTATTTTCCAGTGGCCTTACAATCAGCGGAGAAAGAATACCCTGCGTCTGAATGCTGTCAATCAGCGTGTACATCTCCTCGTTGTCCAGCACCTTGTAGGGGTGTCCTTCAAAGGGGTGTAATTTCGATACCGGAATGGCTACCGGCTTTTTCATAGTGTTATTATTCATCGTTCGTAATTCCTCTCTTTCTTTTTTGGTGTCATATTGGTTTCTTCATAAATGGTTTGCTGCGGTACCTCATAGCCATCCGCACGAGCCTCATTGGCGGTGACCCTATCCAGCGTCTCTTGGATATGCTTCGAGTGTGCCTCGATGGCGTAGTTGCATTTGAGGTATTTGCGCAGCTTGGATATCTCCGCTGTCAGCAATGCTTTCCTTTTCCGCAGTACCACCTTATCCTCAGGAGTGGCCCTGCGGATCTTATTTTGCAGCTTGGTACGCTGTGCTGTCAGATCGTTGATCCTGTCCTCAAGATCCTGCCTGTCAAAGTACAGATCATCCAGCGTGTTAACGCAATGACGATCCATATAGTCAAGCTCCGCTGTGTACTGATCCAGCTTACGCAGTTCCTGCTTGAGATAGGGACTGGTCGGCTGATAGTACTGCGTTTCCGGGAAGATCCCCAGCTCATAACAGAAATACATGTAAAGATTACGAATGTACCTTGTGTACCGAAACGGCGTGTAGTATTTGTCATAGCTGCGTGGCATATAGGGAGTGTAATCGACTATTGCTTCCTTGCTGCCGTAGTATGCACGACTGCCTACATGCTGCTCCCAATAGGTTGGTGTCCACTGCTCGTCCAAGGTATCCAATCGCGTAAAATGCTGATACTGTGGCAGCCGTATCTTCCAATGCTTGCCGCTGAAATCTGTAATGTATCCCAGACGCTGCAGATATTGCTCGGCATCGGATACATTGACGCTGTTCGCAAAAGCCTCGCGGATATCCTTGCGATATACGTTGTACCTTGTAGGCTTGCCGCTCTTTTCATCTAACCATACAGGCCGTGATGGCGCTTTATGCGGTCGGGTGATAATGGAAAGACCATATTCCTGACACAGCCGATCTGATGTGTCCCGCAAGCGCTGCTGCTCTTTCTTGGAGTAGTTATATTTGCCGCCGTCACGGAAGGATACGGAGTTGAAGGCGAAGTGATTATGGATATGATCTTTATCCAGATGCGTAGTGACTACGATCTGGAACCGGTCGCCCCACATCTCCTTTGCCAGCTTAACACCGATCTCATGTGCCAGCTGCGGTTCCACTTCGCCTACCTTGAAGCTCTGATAGCCGTGCCATGCGATATAATTATCGTTCTTGCCGTATTGCTTCTTGGTCAGGACCATCTGCTGTAAGGCGATAGGCTTTGCACAGTTGATGGTGGATACATATTCCTCTTGGGTCTTATCTTCTCGGCGGACATACTCGAAGACATTGAAGAAATCTTCTGTGCCTTTCGGGACAGTCTTCTCCGGATTCTCCACATAGTCGATGAGATCGCCGAGCCGTCCTTTGATATGCCATAGGCTGGTTGTTGCCATATCACATCACCTCCTGCAAACGCAAAATGAGCTGTGCCAGTAACTCCTGCTTTTCCGGCGACAGCTCATCTAAAACGTTATACAGTTCATTCAGTAGTTCCCAGAATTCATCCGGTGGCTTTGCCTGCGGTGGCTGTTTGGAACAGCAACGCAGTACATAGGCAGTAGCAGATAGTCCGCTGCGTTTGGCGGTTTTCATGATTCGTTCTTTCTCGCTTGGCTGGAGCCGCAATTCCAGCCGAGCGGTCTTTTTGTTCTTCATCGTCATTTCTCCTTTCAGTTGTAGGGGTATTCAGGGGCGCGGGTCGCCGGTGGCGACCTCTGGCGAAGCCAGAAGCGCTGACCGAGCCGACAGGCGAGACCCCCTGGGTAAGGTCCACACCCGGCAGCGGTGTGGATTTGGGTGGATTTTGTACGGCAAAATCCGATGCTCGCTATCCCTGCGGACAGGGGAAAACGGGCATAAAAATAACACCTGCCGATTTTCATCGGTAGGTGTTATACGATATTCGGCTCCGAAAAGCCAAGGTCCTCACCAGCGTACTTCTCGTAAGCCTGCCCAATCTTACGGATCCGCTTAAGTACGCCGCTATGGTTTTTGTAGCCCAGCATATCGGCTACCACTTGCAGAGTATGGCCCTGCATACGGAGCTCCAATATCTGTCGGTCTTTATCCAACAGAGTGGATAGGAAGTCCTCTACAAATGTTTCGCTTATCACCTCACTTTCTACATGGACGCTCTCATCCTCATGATCCCATTGCACGCCGTTATGGGCTAGCATATAGTCCTCTTGGAAACTCTCCAGCGATATCTGCGGATGCTGAGTACGGGTGTGATACCACTTGCGCATGAAGTCCGTTTTCTGATGACTCTTGCGGA